>NZ_JBEZGX010000095.1:0-24175 GCF_040650235.1 Kitasatospora sp. NPDC048722 | reverse complement strand
CACCATCTGGCCCACCTACACCCACACCTACCAACACCAAACCAACCACTTCGACCACACCAACTACCAAACCACCACCACCCAAAACACCTGACAGAGATTCGAACAACCGCAGAGCTCACCTGCCCAGGGCCGGCCCCACTCGCCTTCACGGCGGAACCAGGGGCCAGGCCCGGACGGCCATCACCGCACACCCACATGCCCAATGCCGAAATGAGACCACCGACATGCACACACCCGGCCCGTCCCGACGGACGCTGATCGCCGGCGCGGCCTCCGCCGTCATCGGCTGGAACACCGCTACCCGTGCCTGGGCCACCACCCCCACGGACGCGGTCGCCGACGTCGTCCCCGTCCCGGCGCTCGACGGCACGCTCACCACCGATGCCGCCACGCTCACCGCCTTCTCGGACGACTTCGGGCGCCTGACGCACAACACCCCCCGCGCCGTGCTGCGGCCCCGCTCCACCCGCGACGTCGCGGCCGTCATCGACTACGCCAACAAGACCGGCCTCACCGTCGCCATGAACGGGCAGGGCGGCACCGACGGCGAGTACGAGTCCCACTCCAACTACGGTCAGGCGGCCGTCCCCGGCGGCATCGCGATCGACGCCCGCTCACTGGACACCATCCACGCGATCACCCCCACCCACGCCGTCGTCGACCCCGGCGTCACCTGGGCCCAGCTCACCAACGCCGCCCTCGCACAAGGCCTCACCCCGCCGTGCCTCACCGACTACCTCCACCTCTCCATCGGCGGCACGATCAGCGTCGGCGGCATCGGCAACGCCGTCCAGCAGCACGGCCTGCAGGCCGACACCGTCAGCGAGATCGAGATCGTCACGGGCACCGGCCGCACCCTCACCGCCTCGGCCACGCGCAACCGCGGTCTGTTCGAGGCCGCCCTCGCCGGTGCCGGCCAGGTCGGCATCATCACCCGGGCCACCGTCGCCCTCACCAAGGCGCCCGAGAACGCACGCGTGTTCCTGCTCTTCTACGACGACATCGCCGCCTACTGCGCCGACCAGGAGCGCATCATGGCCGACCGACGCTTCAACGGCCAGGTCGGCGAGATCCTCCTGCCCCACTCCCCCGCCAACCCCACGCCCAACGCCCGATACAAGATCGAGGCCGTCGCCCACTACAACGGCGCCACACCCCCCGATGCCGCACCCCTGCTCGCCGGCCTCACACCCGTGCCCGGCGACACCCAGATCACCGACACCACCTACCGCGATTACACCTTCCGCGTCGACGCCTTCGCCGCCAACCTCAAGAGCCTCGGCTACTGGAGCGCCCCCAAGCCCTGGCTGAGCATGTTCCTCCCCTCCGACCGGGCCCAGGAGTTCGCCCGTTACGCCCTCACCAAGGTCACCTCCACCGACCTCGGTGCCGGGCTCCTGCTCTTCTACCCCTTCCCCACCAACAAGATCACCCGGCCCCTCGCCATGACCCCCGATCACCCCACCACCTATCTCTTCGACCTCCTCACCTTCCCTGCCCCCGGCACCGACCCCACCGCCGCACTCCGGCGCAACCGCGACCTCTACGACGCCGCCGTGCGCCTGGGTGCCAAGCGCTACCTCGTCGGTGCCATCCCCGACATGACCACCACCGACTGGCAGCGCCACTACGGCGCCCGCTGGACCACCCTCACCGCCGCCAAGCAGCGCCACGACCCCCGCCACACCCTCACCCCCGGCCAGCACATCCTCTGACGATGCCGGAACAGCCAACCCCTGGAAGGCCGATGCCCGTGCACACCATCGACACCCACCAAGACATCCACCGGGACATCCACCGGGACACCGCCAAGGGCAAGGGGACGAAGGCATGATCACGACCGACCGCACCATCACCACCGACGACGGCGCCCGGCTCGCCGTCACCCTCCACCGCCCCGAAACCCCGCTCCCGGCCGGCCCGTTGGTGGTGCTGGTGCACGGCTGGGCCGCCTCCCGGACGGTCTGGCACGCCGTCGCCCAGCAGCTCGCCGCGGCCGGGCACACCGTGGCCGCCTACGACCAGCGGGGGCACGCGGCGTCCACCGCCGGGGAGCAGCCGCTGAGCATCGCCCGGCTCGGGCAGGACCTCGCGACGGTCGTCGACACGCTGTCCCCCGACCGGCCCGTCGTCGTGGCGGGCCACTCCGGCGGCGGTTACGCGGCCCTCGCCTACGCGGCGCACCTCCACGCCGCGACACCGGACGCCGCTCCGCAGCGGCTGGCGGCCCTGCTCCTCGCGTCGACCGCCTCGCACGACCAGGTGACCCCGGCCGGGGAGATCCGGATGATGGGCAGTCAGCTGTTCACCCGGGCGCTGCGAGTGCCGTGGCTCGGGCGGCAGTTGCTCGGCAAGACGCACGCGCCGACCGCGACCCGCGCCACGCGCGAGCAGAACCGGCAGCTGTTCGCGAACACCCCGCCCGCCGTCCGCGCCGCCTACTTCGCTGCCACGCACGACATGGACCTGCGGTCGCAGCTGGCCTGCATCACCGTGCCCACCACGGTCCTCACCGGCACCCAGGACAGGATCGTCAACCCGAACCACAGCCACCACCTCGCCCGCGCGCTGCCGGACACGCAGCTGGACACGATCCCGCGCAGCGGCCACAACCTGCCGCTGGAGAGCCCGGAGCGGCTCGCTCACCACATCTCCGCCCTCATCGCCCGCGCCGGCGGGTACCCTCGGTCGTAACGCAGTGGCCCGACCGGGGAGACGTCATCGATGAGCAGAGCCGCCGGTAACGCGTCCCGTGTACCGCTCGACGACCTCGTCCGGCTCCGCAGGGCCCGGGACATGATGGACCGCGACTACGCGCAGCCGCTGGACGTCACGGCGCTGGCGCGCACCGCCCTCATGTCGCCGGGCCACTTCTCGCGCAGCTTCCGCACGGCGTACGGGGAGACGCCGTACAGCTACCTCATGACCCGGCGGATCGAGCGGGCGAAGGCCCTGCTGCGGCGGGGCGACCTCACCGTGACGGAGGTCTGCATGGAGGTGGGCTGCACGTCGCTGGGGTCGTTCAGTTCGCGGTTCACCGAGCTGGTCGGCGAGACCCCGAGCGCCTACCGGGCGCGCGAGCACGAGGACGGTGCCGCGCTGCCGGCCTGCATCTCGAAGATCCACACCCGGCCGGTCAAGGGCGGCGGGGCGAAGCCGGCCGGCGACGGGTAGTCCCGGTGGCCGTCGAGCTCGTCTGCGAGACCCACTCCGCCACGACGGACAACGAGGCCGGGATCGCCACCGCCACCTCCCGGGCCGCCTGTCGGAGGAAGGCCGGCGACAGGCCGCGGAGCCGGTTGCGCGACGGCACGACGGCGGGTTCGCGGTCCTGTTCACCTCCGACCTGCACCGGGCCGTCGAGACCGGCCGGATCGCGTTCCCGGACGGTGTGCCGCCGCTGCACCAGGACGTCCGGCTCCGCGAGTGCGACTGCGGCGACCTCAACGGCGCGCCGGCCGACCTCGTCGCCGCCCAGCGGCTCCGGCGCGTCGACGAGCCGTTTCCCGGCGGGCAGAGCTACCGGCAGGTCGTCGCGGCCACCGACGCCCTGCTCCGCGACCTCGCCGCCCGCTGGGACGGCCGCCGGGTGCTGCTCATCGCGCACTCGGCGAACCGGTGGGCCCTGGACCACCTCCTGACCGGAGTGCCGCTGGCGGACGTCATCGCCGACCCGCCCGCCTGGCGGCCTGGTCGGCACGACACCCTGCCCGTGGACTGGCCCGCCCGGGCCCGGTGAGCGCGGCTGCCGCAGAAGCGGTCAGAACCAGTGCAGGCAGTGCGGCGGGCGCTCGGCGCGGAAGAGCGCGTCGGCGAGGGCGGCCGCGCCCGGGTGGTGGGCCCGGACGTGTCCCGCGCGCACGAGCGTGCTCGGGGCGGTGCCGCCGAGGTAGACGGCGCCCAGGTCGCGGACGTCCAGGGACAGGTCGGGTTCGCGGTCCGTCGGCACGCAGTCGGCCTTGCCGCCGCGGACGGTGAGCAGGTGGCGGGCGCGCTCGCCGAGGAACGGGTCGTCGACGTCGAGGACGAGCTCGCCGTCGGCGAACCAGCCGCGCGAGGTGAGCGCGCGCGGGACGTCCAGCAGCCGCACCCACAGCCACTCGGTGTTGTTGGCCACCTGGCCGGCGTCGAAGTCCGCGAGCTGCCAGCGCAGCGGGTGGTCCGGCGGGACGTGCTTGAACACGACCTGGCTGACGAGGTCGTGGCCGAGCAGGTAGCGGGCGAGGGCGGTGAAGGCCGTGTCGGTGGTGGCGATGATCTCGTCGACCGTGAGGATGTCGGGATCGCCCATCGAGTAGCTGGCGTAGCCGTCCGGCACGCCGTCGGCGTCCCGGTGGACCACGACGTAGCGCGGCGTCCGGGCGATCGGGGCGTGACCGGCGCCCCGGGCCCACCAGTGGGGCGGCCTGGACACCGCACCGGGCTGGGTGCGGCGGTACCGGTCGTAGACGTCCTCCATGATCCCGCCGCACTCGGCGCGCCGCAGCAGTTCGACCGAGCCCGCCGCCGCGGCGCCGCCCGCCCGGGGAGCGGCGAACGCGCCCCGGTGGCGCGGCACCGTCAGACGGCCCGTGTACGTCGCCGGGCCGTAGCCGAACCTGCCGTAGATCCCGGCCTCGGAGGCCAGCAGGACCGAGAGGAACTCGCCCCGGGCCCGGAACTCGCCGAGTTGGTGCCGCATCATCGCGGTGAGCACGCCCTGGCGGCGGTGCGAGGGCAGGACGCCGACGCCGGACACGCCGGGGGCCGGGACGATGATCCCACCGGGCAGGGTGAGCTCGAAGGAGTACGCGATGGCGGTGCCGACGGGACGGCCGTCCGCCGTCTCGGCGAGCACGCCCCGGTCCATCTCCAGGGCCGACCACCACACCCCGCTGCCGTCCTCGGCCGGGGTCTCCGGGAAGCGTCCGAACGCGGCGAAGAGCGTGTCGAGGAAGACGCCGTGGTCCTCCTGGCTCGTGGAACGGATCTCCATCGGTACTGCTGCCTCCCCTGGATGCCGGACTCACGACGCGTGATGTCCCGGACCACAGTGGATCGTTCCCGCACCACGCGGTCAACCGAATTTCGAGGGCCCCTCATCCCCGCAGCCGGGCGTTGAGCCGCGCCGCCTGTCGCGTCAGGTAGTCGCGCTCCGCCAGGTTCGGCGCCTTGTGGGCGGCCTCGGCGTACAGCCGGGCCGCCGTCGCCAGGTCGCCGTCGCGCTCGTGGAGGTACGCGGACGCCGCCGTGTGGCGGGGCAGGGAGTTGTCCAGTGCCGCGAGGGCCGCCAGCCCGGCGCGGGCGCCGTCGGCCTCGCCCACGGCGACCGCGCGGTTGAGACGGACGACCGGACTGTCGGTCAGGCGCGCCAACTCGTCGTACCACTCGACGATCTGCACCCAGTCCGTCTCCTCGACGGCCTGCGCGTCCGCGTGGAGCGCCGCGATGGCGGCCTGGGCCTGGAACTCGCCCAGCCGGTCGCGGGCCAGCGCCGCCTGGAGGATCCCGACGCCCTCGGAGATCAGGCCGGTGTCCCACCGGGTGCGGTCCTGCTCGGCGAGCGGCACGAGACCGCCGTCGGGCGCCGTCCGGGAGGCGCGGCGGGCGTGGTGGAGCAGCATGAGGGCGAGCAGCCCGGCCACCTCGGGGTGGTCGACCACGGCGGCGAGCTGCCGGGTGAGCCGGACGGCCTCGGCGGCGAGGTCGACGTCGCCGGAGTAGCCCTCGTTGAAGACGAGGTAGAGGACGCGCAGCACGGTGGCGACGTCGCCGGGCCGGTCGAGGCGCACGCCGGAGACGGTGCGCTTGGCGCGGCTGATCCGCTGGGCCATGGTCGCCTCGGGGACGAGGTAGGCCCGGGCGATCTGGCGGGTGGTCAGCCCGCCGACGGCGCGCAGGGTGAGGGCGACCGCCGAGGCGGGCGTCAACGACGGGTGGGCGCACAGGAAGTAGAGCTGGAGCGTGTCGTCCGCCGCGGGCGCCGGCCCGGGCGGCGGCTCCTCGTCGACGCGGTCCTCGCGGCGGCGGCGGGCGGCGTCCGCCCGGGTCGCGTCGAGGAACTTGCGCCAGGCGGCGGTGACCAGCCAGCCCTTCGGGTCGCGCGGGGGGTCGGCCGGCCAGACCCGGAGGGCCTCGACGAGGGCGTCCTGGACGGCGTCCTCGGCCGCCGCGAAGTCGGCTCCGCGGCGGACGAGGACGCCGAGCACGCCCGGTGTGAGGCTCCTGAGCAGTGCTTCGTCCATGGGGGTGGTCACGTCCCGGGAGGCTACTCCGTGATGGTGGGCGGCGCGGCCATGACCTCGCGGACCTCCAGCCACTCGTGGATCGGCCTGCCGCCGGCGCCGGGGGCGGCGGACAGCTCGCCGGCGAGTTCGACGGCGCGCTCGCGGCTGTCGACGTCGATGATCATCCAGCCGGCGATGAGGTCCTTGGTCTCGGGGAACGGGCCGTCGGTGACCGCCGGGCGCCCCTCGCCGTCGTAGCGGACCCACATGCCCTCGGGGGCGAGGCCCTGGGCGTCGACGAACTCGCCGGTCTTCTCCAGCCGGGCGGCGAAGTCGTGCATGAAGCGGATGTGGTCCGAGATCTCCTCCGGCGTCCACTGGTCCATCGGGACGCAGTTGACCGGGGCCGGGGCGCCTCGGTAGTGCTTCAGCAGCAGGTACTTGGCCATGGTGTCTCTCCTCGGTGCGGTACGACCCATTGTGGTCGCCTTCACCCCGGGGACGGAGCCGGGCGCGCGTTCTCGACATCCGGCGGGGACATTTTTCGAAGCGTTCGGACGCTTCGTTCCGCGACCGCCCGATCACCGGAGGTGGCGGCGCCGTCAGCCGGCCAGGACGACCGTCTCGGCGGGGCCGGAGAAGCCCGGCGTGGCGCTCGGAGTGCCCGCGGAGGCGAGGCGCCGGTGCTCCTGCGGGCTGACGCCGCGCACGCGCTTGAAGGCCGCGGAGAGGGCGAAGGCGTTGCTGTAGCCGACCTTGCGGGCCGCGAAGGCGACGGTGCACTCGGGCTCGCGCAGGAGGTCGGCGGCGACGGCGAGGCGCCAGCCGGCCAGGTAGGCCATCGGGGGCTCGCCGACCAGGGCGGTGAAGCGGCGGGCGAGGCCGGCCCGGGAGACGCCGACCTGCTGGGCGAGGTCGGCGACCGTCCACGGGGTGGCCGGGTCGTCGTGCATGAGGCGCAGCACGGGCCCGACGACGGGGTCGTGCTGGGCGCGGTACCAGGCGGGGGCGCCGGAGTCGGGCGCGGCGAGCCAGGCGCGCAGGACGGAGACGACCAGGAGGTCGAGGATGCGGTCCAGGACGAGCTCCTGACCGGGCTCGTTGCGCCCTATCTCGGCCGCGAGGAGGTGGATCAGCGTGTCGTCGGCGGCGGTGCCGGCCGGGCGGACGAGCAGGGCGGGCAGGCAGGCGAGGAGGCGCTGGCCGATCTCGTGCTCGGCCTGGTAGGTGCCGGAGAGGACGACGGAGGACGCGTCGTCGCGCTCGTTGCCGTGGCCCCAGGTGCGGACGCCGAGGGCCATGGTCTCGGAGACGTCGACGCCGCCGCGCGAGCACTGCTGGCCGGGGCCGACGATCACGTCGACGGGCGTGTCGGGGTCGTCGGCGACGGTGTAGGGCTCGGGGCCGCGCACGATGGCGACGTCACCGGGGTGCAGGAGCAGCGGAGTGCCGCGCTCGGGCAGGATCCACGCGTCGCCGCGGACCATGGTGACCACGGACAGCGGCGCGCGGTCCTCGACGCGCAGCGACCACGGCGGGGTGAGGATCGAGCGCAGCAGGAACGCCCCGCGCGCCTTGGGGCCGTCCAGGAGTCCGGTCAGCGTGTCCATGGCCGCCAAGTGTAGATGCGGGAGCATGATTTGACGGATTGTCATTTGAGGGGGTCTTGAGCGGTCGGGGTGGCTCCGGCACCCGTTCGTGCCCGATGATCGACGCGCACGGGGACGGACGGAGTCAGCGGGGACCGAGGGATCGGGACGCCGGGACTCCGAGACACACAGTGAGGGGCCCTTCGAGATGGAACTGTCGCGCACACTCGTGCTCGTGGCGGCGACGATCACCTGCGGGCTGACCGCGGGCCTGTTCTACGCCTACGCGTGCTCCGTCATGCCCGCGCTGCGGCGGGTCGACGACCGCACGTTCATCGACGTGATGCAGAAGGTCAACGTCGCGATCCTGAACGGCTGGTTCGTGCTCGGCTACGTCGGCGCGCTGCTGTTCGGCGCGGCGGCCGTCGCGCTGCACCTGCCCGAGGAGGGGCACGACGCGCTGCCCGCCACGATCGCGGCGCTGGTGCTGTACCTGGGGAACATCGGCGTGACCCGGGCGGTGAACATCCCCCTCAACGACCGGCTGGAGGAGGCCGGTTCGCCGGCGCGGATCGCCGATCCGGCGGCCGTGCGGCGCGCGTTCGAGGAGCGCTGGGTGCGGTTCAACGTGCTGCGGGCGGTGTTGTGCACGGCGTCGCTGGGGTGTCTGGCGTGGGCGCTCGTGCTGGACGGCAACGCGTAACCCCTGTTCGTCGGGCCGAGTCGGGATCTCCGGCCCGCAACCGGGCGCCGCACCGGTACCGTCTGCCGTGACGCGACGGTGGGCGGGGCGGCGAGGGGAGCGGCGGCGTGGAGGCACTGGGGCCCGGGGATCCACGGCAGGTGGGCGAGTACCGGCTGTTGCGGCGGCTGGGTGCGGGCGGGATGGGCCTGGTCTACCTGGGCCGGACGGCCGGCGGCCGGACGGTGGCCGTCAAGACGGTGCACGCGCAGTTCGCGGCCGACCCGGAGTTCCGGGTGCGCTTCCGGCAGGAGGTGGCCGCGGCCCGCCTCGTCGGCGGGAGGTGGACGGCGCCGGTGCTGGACGCGGACACCGAGGGCGGGCGGCCGTGGGTGGCGACCGGCTACGTGGCCGGGCCCGCGCTGAGCACGGCGGTGCGCGACTGCGGACCGCTGCCCGCCGCGGCCGTCCGCTCGCTCGGGGTCGGGCTCGCCGAGGCGCTGACCGCCGTGCACGGGCGCGGGCTCGTGCACCGCGACGTCAAGCCGTCGAACGTGCTGCTGGCGCTGGACGGGCCGCGGCTGATCGACTTCGGGATCGCCCGGGCCCTGGACGCGACGGCGCTCACGCAGTCCGGGTTCGTCGTCGGCTCCCCCGGCTACCTCTCGCCCGAGCAGGCCGGGGGCGCCCAGGCCGGGCCCGCGGCGGACGTCTTCTCGCTCGGCGCGGTGCTCGCGTACGCGGCCACCGGCGAGGCGCCGTTCGGCGCCGGTGTGAGCGCGCACGTCATGCTCTACCGGGTGCTGCACGAGGAGCCCGACCTCGGGCCGCTGGACGCCGTGGACCCCCGGCTGCGCGCGATCGTGGCGGCCTGCCTCGTGAAGGACCCCGCGTCCCGGCCGTCCCCGGAGCGGCTGCGGGCGTGGCTGGCCGCCGACGACGCCGAGGCGGCCGGGCGGCTGGAGCAGCGGGCGTGGCTGCCACCGGCCGTCGCCGGGTCGCTCGCGGCGCTGGCGGTCGAGCTGCTGGACCTGGACGGCGCCGCCGGAACGCCTGCTCCTGCGCCCCCGAGCCCGGCACCCACCCCAACGGCGTTCGCTCCGCCACCGACCTCCGGACCCCCGACCGGGCACTTCGGGCCGCCCCTGCCCCTGCCCGCCACCCCGCCGGCGCCCTACCCGCCGCCGCACCGGCAGCCCACCGGGCGGGGCGTCGGGCGCACCGGCGTCGCCGTCGCCGCCGCCGTCCTGGCGACCGCACTGCTGGGCACCGGTGTGTACCTCTGGGCGCGCCCCGACGGCACCACCGCGAGCGGCGGCGGCACCTCCCCCGCCACCGGGCCCGCGGCCGCCGCTCCGGCGACCACCACGGCCCCCGCGGCGGCACCGGCGCCCACACCGGCGCCGACGCCCGCGGGCGCGATACCCGAGGGCTTCCTCGGGACGTGGGCGGGCCAGCTCGGCAGCCCGGCGGTCCGCACGAAGGCGGACTTCAAGATCACCATCCGGCAGGGACAGAAGGGCGAGCCCGTCGCCGAGATCACCAACAACACCGGCGCCGGCACGCTCAGCTGCGACGCCACCGCGAACCTGACCTCGGCCACCGCCGACCGCATCGTCCTGCGCACGACTCCCCTGAGCCCCGTCAGCGGGTGCGTGGCCGACCCGTACGACCAGGTGTACACCCGCAACAAGGACGGCAGCCTGCACCTCGTCGTCGCGGGCTTCTCCGGCGACCTGCGGAGGCAGTGAGGGCCGCCACCGGTTACCGTGAGTACATGATCAACGGCGCCCATCTGGTCATCCACAGCCGCGACGCGGAGGCCGACCGCGTCTTCCTGCGCGACGTGCTGGGCTGGCCGCACGTCGACGCGGGCGGCGGGTGGCTGATCTTCAAGCTGCCCCCGGCCGAGATCGCCGTCCACCCGGCCGGCTCACCCTCGCACGAGCTGTTCCTGATGTGCGACGACGTCGACGCCACCGTCCGCGAACTCACCGCGCGCGGGGTGGAGTTCACCGAGCCGGTCACCTCCGTCGGCTGGGGGCTGAAGACCGCCCTGCGCCTGCCCGGCGGCGGGGAGGTCGGTCTCTACCAGCCCCGCCACGCGGTGGCCCACACGCTCTGACCCCGGCCGGTCAGGGCGCGGTCGCCCGCCGGCCCGCGTTGGTGGCGACCAGCCGGTAGTCGGTGAACACCACCGGTCCCTCGGACAGTTCGGGCGTGTAGGCCGCCTGGAACCGGCGCACCGCCTCCGATTCGCCGTGCGCCCGGTGGGCGGCCTCGTCGGCGAAGGTGAACAGGTGGACGAAGCGGGTGGGGTCGTCCTTCTGCTGCCAGGCCGTGTACATCCACGTGTCGGGCTCGTGCGCCGCGACGTAGCCGACGAACTCCTCGATCGCCGCCAGGACCCGGTCGACGGCCTCGGCATTCACTCGGTAGTGCGCGGTCTGGTAGATCGGCATGGCGCTCCGCCTGTCGCTCCTCGGGGACGGTCTTCCTGCCTCCACCTTGCGGGCGCCCGCCGGGAGGGCAAAAGCCGTGACCACCGAACGAGTGCCTCCGGGCCGAGCGCGGCGGCCCGGTCAGCCCCGCGCGAGGCGGGCCTCGAAGCCGTCGAGG
Source organism: Kitasatospora sp. NPDC048722 (assembly GCF_040650235.1). Taxonomy (NCBI): domain Bacteria; kingdom Bacillati; phylum Actinomycetota; class Actinomycetes; order Kitasatosporales; family Streptomycetaceae; genus Kitasatospora; species Kitasatospora sp. NPDC048722. Next base: position 13,076 of record NZ_JBEZGX010000095.1, on the reverse strand, counting down.
ACGGCCCGGAGCCCGAAGTCGAAGCTGCCGTCGGGGGCGTCGGCGTAGCCGGTGGTGCCGAGGCGCTTCCTCAGGTGCGGGTAGGCGGCGGCGACCTCGGCGGCGCGGGCCATCGTGTCGGCCAGGACCTGCTCGGGGTCGGCGCCGCCGCGGCCCAGGCGGCGGGTGAGCGAGACCTCGGCGGCCGTGCCGAGCGCGCTGCCCAGCACGTAGATGAACACCGTGGCGGCGGCCTGGTCGGCCTCCCGCTCGGTGAAGCCGGCCCGCTCGTAGAGGGCGAGGCTGTGGTCGTCGAAGCGGGACTTGCCGGGGCCGTAGAGCAGGTGGCTGCCGAAGGCCTGGCCGTACCAGGGGTGGCGGGTGAGCATCGCGCGCATACCGGTGGCGAGTGCGGTGGCGGCGGTGCGCCAGTCGGTGGCGGCGAGGTCGGGCAGGGCGACCTCGGCCCAGATCGTGTCACCGGCGATGCGAACGAGGTCGTCCTTGGTCTTGATGTGCCAGTAGATGGCGGTGGCGGCCGCACCGAGGCGCTTGCCGAGGCTGCGCATGTTGAGTCCGTCGAGGCCCTCCTCGTCGAGCAGCTCGACGGCGGCGCGGACGATCTGGTCGGCGGTCAGGGTGTCGCGTGGCATGGCGCACAGCCTACTTGAACTTAGTTCATGCCGATGCACCAAAGCTCTTGCACTTAGTTCAAGTCCACGGTTACGGTTCTTCCCGTCAGCAGAACCTGAACTTAGTTCAAGTCCCGGAGGGAAGCCGTCATGACCCAGGAACCGTCGCAGGAGCAGTTGTCCGCGTTCGTCGCCGCCGCCGCCGAGGAGTTCGACGTCCCCGGCCTCGCGGTCGGCGTGCTCGTGAACGGCCGCGAGGTGTTCGCGCAGCACGGCGTGACCGGCCGGGACAACCCGCTGCCGGTCGACCGGCACACGGTGTTCCCGGTGGCCTCGGTGACCAAGACCTTCACCGCGACCGCCCTCGTGCGCCTCGCCGCCGAGGGCCGGGTGGACCTCGACGCGCCGGTGCGCCGCTACGTCCCCGAACTCGCGCTCGCCAACGAGCGCACCACCGCGGGGATCACCGTGCTCAACCTGCTCAACCACACCGCCGGGCTGGACTGGAACCTCGTCGACGACGACGGCGAGGACGGCTCGCTCGCGGGCTTCGTCACCCGGATGTCCGAGCTACCCCTGATCGCCGCGCCGGGCGAGCGCGCCTCCTACAGCCAGGCCGGCTACAACCTGGCCGGGCGGGTCGTCGAGAAGGTCACCGGACTGCCCTTCGAACGGGCGCTCGCCGAACTCGTGCTGGAGCCCGTCGGATTGACGGACACCGTGTTCGACGCCGAGGAGGTGATGGTCCGCCGCTTCGCCATCGGCCACAACCGCGACGAGGACGGGGTGCTGCGGGTCGCACGGCCGTGGAAGGCCTTCCGCCCCGGCACCCGCGGCAACAACCCCGGCGGCGGCGCCGCCTCGACCGTCGCCGACCTCCTTCGCTGGGCCGCCTTCCACCTCGGCGACGGCGCGGGCGTGCTGCCCGCCGCGGCGCTGCACCGGATGCGGGAGCAGACCGTCGAGCTGCGGGCCAGCACCCTCGGGGACGGCTTCGGGATCGGCTGGTTCCTGCGAGGGGCCGGCGGCCTGCGGACGATCGGCCACGGCGGCTCGGGCAACGGCCAGTTCGCCGAACTGCTGATCGCGCCCGACCGGGACTTCGCCGTCGTCTCCCTGGCCAACGCCGGGCCGGAGGGCTACCCGTGCAACCAGTCCGTGGTCCGCTGGGTGCTGGAGCACTACCTCGGCGTCGTCGAGCAGGACCCGGAGCCCGTCCCGTACGACGAGGCGCGCGCCCGCGAGGTCGCGGGCCGCTACGAGATCGACGCGATGAACCTCGACATCGCCACCGACGGCCGGCGCCTCACCCTCGCCGTCGGCATCAAGCCCGAGATCCGCGCGGCCTCCGCCGCCGACATGCCGCCGGACTACCCGGCCGCCGCGATGGGCTTCCTGACCGGCGACGGCGACGAGTACATCCTCACCGAGGGCGGCCTCAAGGGACAGCGCGGCTTCTTCAGCCGCGACGCCGACGGCGCGGTCACCGGCGTGGACCTCGCCGGACGGCTCTTCGGCCGGGCCGCACGGAACGGTTGAGGAGCCCGGGTGGCGCCCAGGAGTACTCCGGCGCGTGCTGGGAAAGTAACGGTCCGCCACCACGCGCCCCACCCACCCCACGGGAGTCCGCATGACGATCGCCCACCGCACCCTCGGCACCGGCGAGCACAAGGTCCTGGTCCTGCACGACTGGTTCGGCACCAGCGCCGCCTGGGGCCCGTTCCTCGACTACCTCGACCCGGAGGCGTTCGGCTACGCCTTCCTCGACTACCGGGGCTACGGCGAACGGCGGGACGTGGAGGGCGAGTTCACGCTCGCCGAGATCGCCTCGGACGCGTTCGCGCTGGCCGACCGGCTCGGGTGGGACACCTTCTCCGTGGTCGGCCACTCGATGGGCGGCAAGGCCGCGCAGCGCGTCCTCGCCGAGGCGCCCGGCCGCGTGCGCAAGCTGGTCGGCGTGACGCCCGTGCCCGCGAGCAGCTACCCGCTGGAGGGCGACGCGTACGACCTCTTCCACGGCGCCGCTCAGAACCCGGCCAACCGGCGGGCGATCCTCGACCTCGTCACCGGGCGGCGGGCCAACCCCCGCTGGCTCGACGCGATGACGGCCCGCTCGGTGGCCGGCTCCCGGCCCGAGGCCGTGGCCGCCTACCTGGCCGACTGGACCACCCGGGACTTCGCGGCCGAGGTGTCCGGCAGCCCGCTGCCGGTCAAGGTCTTCGTCGGCGAGCACGACCTCGCCCTCACCGCCGAGGCGATGCGCGGCACCTGGCTCGCCCACTACCCGCAGGCCGAGCTGGAGGTCCTGGCCAACTCCGGCCACTACCCGATGTACGAGATCCCGGTGGCCTTCGCGAGCGCCCTGGAGGCGTTCCTGCGCGCCTGAGCGCCGCGCACGGCATCATCGGAGGGATCGGGCGGACCGGGAACGACGACCACCTGGCGGGAGCGGGCGATGGCGGACGGGCACTTCGAGGTACGGGCGGTCGGCCGGGTGGAATCACCGCTGCTGGACCGCGCGGGCGCGCCGAGACAGGGCGACGAGGGCGGGCCGGACGCCTGGCTGGCGTTCGACCCCGCGGTGGAACGCGCCCTCGCCGACCTGGCCGTCGGGCAGGAGGTCCTGCTGCTCACCTGGCTCGACCGGGCGGACCGCGAGGTGCTCGCCGTGCGCCCGCGCGGGGAGCGCTCCCGGCCGGAGACCGGCGTCTTCGCCACCCGCTCCCCCGACCGGCCCAACCCGATCGGCCTGCACCGCGTCACCATCCTCGCGGTCGACGGCCTGCGGATCCGCGTGAGCGATCTCGAGGCCGTCGACGGCACGCCGGTCCTGGACGTCAAGCCCGTCCTGGGCCGGCGGGACGAGCGCTAGGACCGGGAGGAGCCGGTCACAGCGGCACCACGAGGCCGACGCCCTCGGCCGCGACGGCGACGGCGTAGTCGAAGAACGCGGCCTCGTCCCGGACGCTGTCGTGGGTGCGGCTGAACACCTGGAACACCAGCAGGCCGATCAGGCCGCTCCACAGGACGATGCCGCGCTCGATGACGTCGGAGAACGGCTCCCCCGGCGCGCCGCCGAAGAGCTCCAGCGCCTCCGGGCGCAGCAGGGGCGGGCCGGGGACCTTCCGCGCGGGCGGGGTCAGTTCGCCGGCCTCCAGGGCCTCGCGCACGATCGCCGCCAGCACGGCGGGGGTGCGCGACGCGGCCGGGACGGTCTCCTGCGGGGCGTGGTAGCCGGGGACGGGCGAGCCGTAGACGAGGGTGAACTCCTCGGGGTGGGCGAAGGACCAGCGGCGCAGTGCGCGCGTCACCGCGAGGAGCCTCGCACCCGCGGATTCCCCGGCGTCCCGGGCGGCGCGGTCGGCATCCTCCATCACGGCGCCGGAGGCGTTGTAGGCGTCGAGGATCAGCGCGGTGAGCAGGTCGTCCCGGTGCGGGTACACCGCCTGGACGTCCGCGAGGGCCAGCGCGGCTCCGGCGGCGACGGCCTCCAGAGTCAGTCCCGCGGCGCCGAGTTCCCCGAGGAGGAGGCGCGCGACGGCCTTGGCGGTGACGGCGTGTGATGCGGAATCAGCCATGGCCGCACCCTACCCGGCGGTCACCCGGAGCGGCGGTCGGGTCCAGGACGGGGCGAGGGCGCCGGCACGGCCCCGGGCCTCGCCCCCTACACCTGCGCCGCAGAGGGCCTGTTCACAGCCCCGGTCTTCCCGACCGGCATCCCCCGGCTCGACCGCGCCGCCCCGACCGCCCGCCAAACCGGCATCCTGGTCGTCGCCGCGTCGATGATCGGCGCCGTGGTCGCGGGCCCGGCCCTGGGCCGCGCGATCGAGTGGGCCGGCATACGGACGGTCCCGCCGGCCCTGGGCACGGTGTCCGTCCTCTGCCTGGCCGCCGCCCCGTGGCCGACCCGCTCGACCGCGCGGGTGACGGGCCTATCCGGCCTGCCGGGCCTGCTTGCGGTAGTGGTCGAGGACGTCCTGGCGCAGGAGGTGGGCGAAGCCCGCGCCTTCGAGGCGCAGGGCGAGTTGGGGGGTGGTGAGGCCCAGGGCGGTGGCGGTGTCCGGGAGGTGCCAGTCGTGGGCGGCGAGGCGGGTCAGGAGGTGGCCCCGGCGGACCTGGGCCTCGGAGAGGCGGAAGGTCTTGAGGTAGGCGAGGCGGCCGGTGTCGTCGGTGACGGCCTCGCCGATGTGGTTCTCCTGCTTGGGCCGGAAGTCGGGGAGGAAGCGGGAGAGGGTGAAGCGGGACATCCGGTAGACGGTCTGCGCCCGGTAGTCGGCGTCCAGGAGCCCGTCGGCCATGGTCGTGGTGTGGAAGCCGGACCAGGCGCGCTCCTGCTCGTCGACGGCGGCGCGCAGGTCGGCGAGGGAGCGGACGGGGGTCGCGCTCAGGTCGGCCCGGAAGTCCGGGACGGGGGCGGCGTAGCCGGCGTAGTGGTGGACGAGTTCGCCGTACAGGTCGAGGAGGAGGCTGCGGTGCAGGGCACGGTAGTCGTCCGGGTGCGGCAGCACGAACGCGGCGGCGAGGGCGTCGGCGACGTACACGACGACGCCGCACTGGCCGGGGTGGATCTCGAACACCCGCAGGGCGTCGGCGAGTCCGCGCACCTGGTCGCCGCTGTAGGCCTCCTCGGCGCGTGGTGACAGGCCGCGCCGCAGGGCCTGCTGGGACCACTGCTCCCACGCGATGGTGGGCCCGCCGAAGTGCAGGGCCAGGTAGCCCTCCAGCGCGAGGTGCAGGGGCAGGAAGCGCAGCCGGGTGCGGCTCGCGCGCTTGGCCATGCGGCGGGGTGGCTGCAGCCGGACGCGCTCGGGGGCGGTGCCGCTGCCGGAGGCGGTGAGCTGGGTGCCGTACGCGGCGGCGGGCGTGCCGTCGCGGGTCCAGTCGGCGACGAAGCCGTGCGGGATGTAGGAGGTGTAGGAGGTGCGCCGGCCGACGGGGACGGAGGCGTACTCGCGGTCGTACAGCTCCTGGTGCAGGCGCAGGTCGGCGATCGGCTCGTCGCGCACGAGCGGGACGAGGCGCACGCCGCCCCACACCTGGGAGGGGCGGGTGTCGAGGCCGGTCAGATCGATCCGGAAGGCGGTGGTCGTCATCGGGCCTCCCCGGCCGCGAGGAAGCGGGCGGTGCACGCCGCGAGGTGGGCGGTGAGTTCGGCGAGGTCGGTGCGGCCCTCGGCGAAGCGGGCGAACTCGACGAGGGCGGGCAGGTCCTCCGCGTCGCGAAGTCCGGCGGTGGGGACGGTCGGGGCGAGGCGGCGGACGTCGAAGCCGTCGGCGTCGTAGACCGGGTTGAGGTGGACGATGCCGGTGCGCCGCTCGGGGTCGAGGTGGGTGCGCCACACGCGCAGGACCTCGGCGGCGAGGCCGGGCGGGGCGTTGTCCCAGCCGTCGGAGACGATCACGAGGCGCTGCGGGGGTTCGGGGGCGGCGTCGAGGGCGTCGAGGATGCGGCGGCCGAGCGGGGTGGGTCCGTGCGGGTGGGCGAGGAGGGCGTCGGTGCGGCCGCTGGTCCAGTGGGCGGTGTAGTCGGCGGCGAGGGCGTCCAGGAGGAAGTGGCAGGCGAGGGCGACTGCCAGCGGGCGGCGGCGCTTGACGCCCGAGCCGTACGCCGAGAAGGAGTCGTCGAGGACGGCCGCGACCCGCCCCCACGTGCCGGCCTGTGCTCCGGCTGCGCGGCGGGCGGCGGTCCGCAGGGCGGCGGTGAGTTCGGCGCGGCGGGCGGTGCGGTCCTCGGCCGGCAGGGCGAGGACGTAGGTCGCGAGACGGGTGAGCGGCATGCGGGCGAGGTCGGTGGTGACGGTGGCGCCGCGGCCGCGGGCGGACTCCTGGAGGCGCAGCCGTTCGAGGGCGGTCATGCGGGGGGCGATGCGGTCGAGGAACGCGCCGCGAGGGATGCCGTGGCGGTGGGCGAAGCCCTCGGCGACGGTGTAGGGCAGTTCGTAGAGGGCGCCCTGCTCGTAGTGGGCGCGGCGCCAGGCGTCGAGGAGCGGCGTGCGGTACGGGGCCCGGGCGGCGGCGGGGGCGAAGAGGAAGGCGCCGACCTCGTCGTGGCCGGGGCGCAGGTGGGCGTGGCGAAGGGCGCGCTTGAGGCCGGCGCGGTACTTGACGGCGTCGAGGGCCTGGTCGGGGCGGGCGGCGAGCCAGTCGCGGAGGATGGCGCGGGTGCGGCGGTTGTTGACCTTGCGGCGGCGCAGTTCGGCGATGAGCCGGTAGACGCGCTGCGGGGGCAGGAGGGCGAGGCGGCGCGCGATGAGCCGGCCCTCGGTGCGGCGCTGCTCGGGGGTGGCGTCGCGGGTGGTCTCCAGCAGGTGGCGGATGATGAGCGCGGCGTTGTGGTCGTTGATGTCGAGGGCGAGCGCGGCGGCGTAGGGCTCGCGGTAGTTGACGCGCACGTACTCGTGGAGGAAGCCGAGCGAGAGCTGCTGCTGGTCGGCGGTGGCGTGGAACTCGCGCTGGCCGGTGGCGGTGATGGCGGCGTTGACGAACAGCAGCACGTCGTCTGCGGCGATCAGGTCGGCGTACGCGTCCATGGCCTTCCGGGCCTTCCGGCGGTGGGGGCGGGAGGTGCCGGCCGGGGAATGGGGGCGCGAACTGCGAATCATTGCGGTAAAGGCACGTTCCGGAAGTCGCACCGGAGTCCCGCGGCCGGCCCGTCGACGCTACCAGGGCGCGCCGGGACCCCCGACGCCGGGGCGGGTCGCCCGGCGGGGTCGGCGGGCAGGGATAATCGGGGCCGAAACGCGCGTATGTGGAGGAACAGCGGTGAACGGTGTGCCCGTCGGGGAGAGCCTGGACTATCGGGGGCTGCTGGAGGCGGCGGAGATCGCCGCGCGGGCGACGACGGGTCAGGGGCAGGTCGCGGACTACATCCCGGCGCTGGCGGCGGCCGATCCGGAGGCGTTCGGGATGGCGGTCGCGACGGTGGACGGGGAGCTGTTCGGGGTCGGGGACTGGGAGAGCCCGTTCTCGATCCAGAGCGTCTCGAAGCTGTTCAGCCTACTGCTGGCACTGTCGTACGGCGGGGACGGGCTGTGGCGCGGGGTAGGGCGCGAGCCGTCCGGCAACCCGTTCAACTCGCTGGTGCAGCTGGAGACGGAGCACGGGATCCCGCGCAACCCGTTCATCAACGCGGGCGCGCTCGTGGTCACCGACCGGCTGCAGAGCCTGACCGGCGACGCGTCCGGGGTGGTGCGGGAGTTCCTGCGCCGCGAGGCGGGCAACCCGCTGCTGGACACCGACCCGGTGGTGGCGGAGTCGGAGGCCGCGCACGGCCACCGCAACGCCGCGCTGGCGCACTTCATCGCGAGCCACGGCAACCTGGAGAACCCGGTCGAGGACGTCCTGCGCCACTACTACGCGCACTGCGCGATCGCGGCCAGTTGCCGGGACCTCGTGCTGGCGGGGTCCGTCCTGGCCCGGTACGGCGTGCGGGCGGACGGCTCGCGGATGATGTCGCGCAGTGAGGCGAAGCGCGTCAACGCGGTGCTGGTGACGTGCGGGACGTACGACGCGGCAGGCGAGTTCGCGTTCCGGGTCGGGCTGCCGGGCAAGAGCGGCGTGGGCGGGGGCATCCTCGCGATACTGCCGGGGCGGGCGGCGGTCTGCGCGTGGGGGCCCCGGCTGGACCAGGCGGGCAACTCGGTGGCGGCGGTGGCCGCGCTGGACGCCCTGACGACGCTGTCGGGCTGCTCGATCTTCTGACGGTTCTTCGGACAGCGCGCCGACGGCCGTCGTAAGGTCGGCCCATGGTCCTTGACGCTTACCCCGCCTCCCTCGCCACCGGCCAGCGCTCCCTGGGCGATCCGGCCGTCGGCTACCCGCTGCTGCCTCCGCTGACGGAGGGCTGTCCGGAGACGAGCACGCCGGAGGTCTCGTACCCCGCCGAGGTCGACTACGCCTACGACGAGGTGGACGTCGAGGCGCTGTTCGGCCCCTCGGCGCGGTACGAGGGGCCGGCCGGGCGGGCGGGGCTGGACCGTTGGGCGCCGCTCCTGCCGCCGCTGCTCGCGCCGGGCCTCGGCGAGGGCGGCACGCCGCTGGTGGAGCTGGAGCCGGGGGTGTACGTCAAGGACGAGTCGCGCAATCCCACCTGGAGCCACAAGGACCGGCTGAACCGCTGCACGACGAGCGCCGCGGTGGCCGCCGGAGCGCCCGGGATCGTCGTCGCGTCCTCCGGCAACCACGGCGCCTCCGCCGCCGCGTACGCCGCGCGGGCCGGGCTGCCGTGCGTGGTGTTCACGGGCCCGAGCCTGCCGCCCGCCGTCGACTCGTTCCTCAACGCGTACGGCGCGGTGGTGCTGCCGGTGCCGTGGGAGGCGCGCTGGCCGCTGATGCGGCAGGTCGTCGAGCGGCTGGGCCTGCACCCCGTCAGCAACCTCACCACGACGCACACCGGGCACGCGTACGGGCCCGAGGGGTACAAGACCATCGCGTACGAGATCCACCGGGACCTCGGCGTGCCGGGCGCGGTGTTCGTGCCGACGGGGTACGCCGAGTTGCTGTACGGCGTGTGGAAGGGCTTCGTCGAGCTGGAACGGCTCGGTGTGACGGACCGGGTGCCGCTGATGTTCGCCTGCGAGCCGGCCGCCGCCGCACCGCTGACGCAGGCCGTGCGGGAGGGGCTGCCGGTGGCGCACGCCGACCGGAAGCCGACGGACGCGTACTCGATCGTCAGCACGGTCAGCGGCTACCGCGGGGTGCTCGCGGTGCGTGGCAGCGGCGGGCGGGCGCTCGCCCTGGAGGACGCCCGACTGGCCGCCGCGCAGCGGGAGCTGGCCCGCGCCGGGCTGTGGACGGAACTGTCCTCGGCGGCCGGGCTGGCCGGGCTGCGCGCCGTGGGGGACGTCGAGGGGCCGGTCGTCTGCGTGTCGACGTCCAGCGGGTTCAAGGACCTCGGCGTCGGTTCCCGGCCGACCGCGCTCGTCGCGCCCGAGTGGGACGAGGTGGAGCGCAGGCTCGCGGCGGCCGGGATCCGCGGCTGACCGGCGTCTACGAGGCGGCGGACGGGAGGCGGGCGGCCTCGGGGAAGGTGGCCTGCCGGTAGTGGGCGTACTCCCGGCGGAACGTGTGGCCGAGGTGGTACTGCAGCCGCAGGTGGCGGAACTGGTAGACGGCGCCGGTCTGGCGCAGCACGCCGCGCCGGTAGGCGTCGTCCAGGAAGGCCGCGACGTTCCACGGCAGGCGCCCGGTCAGCGGGAGCCAGACCCTGGTCAGGATGATCCACTGCCCCCAGGCGGTGAAGCCGAGCGCGTAGGCGAAGGTGCCGCCGATGCCGCCGATCGCCCCGATGTAGAGCCCGTCCGCGAGCGGCCAGTACAGGCCGCCGAGCGGGCCGCGCAGCACCACCACGATCACCCGACCGCCGACGGTGATCGCGGACATGAACGCCGGGACGAGGACCAGCACCTGCCGGCCGACGGTGGCCCGGTTCGAGGACAGCACCGCGACCGGGGTGGCCGCCGAGGCGGTGTCCAGCGGCGCTTCGAGCATGCTCGTGAGCCCGAAGACCACGCCGGCCGCCGAGCCGAAGATCAGTCCGTAGACCAGCATGTTGATGAGCATGCCCACGATGACGTCGCCGTTGGTCAGCGGCGTGCCGAAGTACAGCGCGTGCTGGAGCGTCTGGGCGGGCGCGACGCCGAGGCCGAGCACCGTGCCGCCGAGCATGATGGCCGCGAACCGCCCGGTGAACACCCGGACCGTGCGCGGCCCGCCGCCGTGCCCGCGGGCGAACAGCCGCAGCCGGACGTGGGTGGGTTCCAGGGCGAGTCCGCCGAGGACCGTCATGATCGCGTAGACCGCACCGACGGCGAGGCCGGCGATCGGCCCCACGAGGGCGCCCTCCAGGAGGAACCGCTCCCACCTGACCATCGGGTTGCTCCCGTAGAACACGACGAGGACCACGCCGACCAGCCACTCCGCCACGGTGACGCACAGCGCGGCGGCCAGGGCGGTCGCCAGGATCCGGGTCGGGCGGCGTACCGAGCCGCCGATCTGCCACCACGCCAGGTCGGGCCGGTCGTGGCGGACGAGGTGGTCGGCGAGGTAGCCGAGCCAGCGCTCGGCGCGCTGCGCGTCCCACGTGCGCGGCGGGCGCCCGGCGACGGGTTCGCGTTCGGGGGCGCGGCGCCGGTAGAGGGCGGGGACGAAGCCCGCGAGGAGGTGCTCCTCCAGGGCGTGCTCGGTGGGGAAGCGTTCGCCGTCGAGGAGTTCGGCCGGTCTGCGGTCGGGGGCGTCGCTGTACATCGTCCGGGCCAGGATGACCATCAGCGGGGTGCTCAGGACGCGGGCGAGGCGCACGCCGCCGTCCGTTCGGCCGGCGCGCAGCTCGGCGAGGACGGCGTCCCAGAGGGGTTCGGGCCCGCCGGGGCCCGCGGTCACCGGGCGGGCCGTGCGGGGCAGGTAGTCGGCGAGGTCCTCGGGGGTGAGGTCGGTCAGCTCGATCCCGGCGGCCCACACGAGGGGCGTGCTCGCCGCCTCGACCGCCTCGGCGAACTCGGCGCGGCGGCTGGTGAGGACGAGCGGCTGGGAGGTGTCGTTGAGTGCGTCGAGGGCGTCCCGGCGCAGGCCCTCGGCGATCTCGTCGAAGCCGTCGAGGACGGGCAGGACGAGGTCGGCGTCGACCAGCGCCGCGGCGAGCGTGCCGCCACCGGGGCCGCGGCCGACGAGGTGCGGGTGGTCGCGCAGGAGCAGGTCGATCTGCCAGTCGCGCAGCGTGGTGGTGGTCGGGTCCCAGGAGCCGAGGCTGAAGACCACCGGCACGCGGGACGGGACGGCCCGGTCCCGCAGCCGGTCCAGGACGAAGCGGATCGTCAGGATCGACTTGCCGGAGCCGGCCCGGCCGAGGACCACGAGACGGCCGGAGGGGATCTGCCCGTAGACCTCCGCCACCGAGCGGAGGTCGCCGTCGAGGTCCAGGCGGGCCGCCTGCTCGCCGGGCGCGAGGCGCTGGACGTTCTCCGGGCTGTCCATCAGGTCGTCGGGCGCGGGCCGCCAGCGCACCGGCAGCGGGAACGGGTCGTGGACGCGGCGCTGCTCCTCCTCGCGGCGCCAGCGGCGGCGGACCTCGCGGGCGAGCTCGTCGACGGCGTCGGCGAGGGCGGCGGGGACCGGCGGCGCCGGGGGTGCCGGGGGCGCGGGCGGCGGCGGGGCTTCCGGCGGTGCCTCGGGCCCGGGGCCGTCGGTGATGATCGCCGCCAGCCGCTGCCGGTCCTCGGGCGAGGCGTCCAGCGCGTCGGCGATCAGGAAGACCGTCCCGAGCCGGTGGTCGGTGGAGCCGCCGCGCTCCAGCCGGCGGATCGTCCGCACGCTCACCTCGGCCTTCTCCGCGAGCTGCTCCTGTGTCAGCCCCGCCTCCTTCCGCAATCGCCGCAACAGCGTGCCGAGTTCGTCCGTCACTCCGGCAAACCCCCATGGTCTTGCATGCTCATGTCCATCCGCGAGCCTACCGTGACGGCCGGTCACATATGGCCGGTGCCTTGTCCTGTCCCCCGACCTGCGCGGACGCCACGCTCGAAGGGTCCGCGCAGGACGGCGGCACCGGACATCGACACCGGACACCGGCGCCGGGCATCGGCACCGGACGACACCTCGGAGGAAACGACATGGCGTACCGCTACTGGTGCGGCGAGTGCGGCTACCGCACGCCCTGGCTCGCGGAGTCACGGGCCGAGGAACTGCAGATCGAGCACTACGCGAGACGGCACCCTGGCGTGCCACCCGGCGGCACCGTGGAGGCCGACCGCAGGAACCCGCAGGGCTCGTCCGGCTGCGCGGCCGTCCTCGGCGTCCTGGTCCTGCTCCTCGTACTGGCCGCCTCGTGCCGCCGCTGAGCGCCGGACCCGCCGAGGTGTCGGTCTCGGATCCGGACGAGCTGCGCCCGTTGCGCAAGCACCTGCGGAGGGTCCCGGGGCTGGAGGTCGAGGAGAGCGGCACGGCCGCGGATCCCGGCGCCGGCGCCGACCGGCCCGCCGACGCACTCCGGGTGCTGACCGTCGGCCGCGGCGCCCTCGGACGGGCGGTGCGGACGCTGCCCGCCTTCCTCCGCACCCGCCGCGGCGCCGTCTGCGTCACCGTCCGGGCCCGGGACTGGACGGTCACCCTGCACCCCGACGGCCCCACCACCATCGGGCCCACCGTCACGGAACTGGCCGCCGCCCTCCGCGCGCTGAGGGACGCGCGGGCGTGAACGCGGCGGTGCCCGCCCGGTGCGTGCGGCCCGGGCGGGCAGTGACGTCAGGCGGTGGCGAGCCGGTGGGGGCCGCTCAGCGCGAGCCGCGGCCGTGGAGGACGAGCGCACGGGTGAGGGCGGCCAGGCCCGCCGTGCAGAGCAGGGTGCGGAGCATGTTCGTGGCCACCCAGGTGCCCTCGAACTTCTCCCGCACACCGTGGAAGTCGGTGATCGCGGACGGGTCGCCGGCCGCCGCCAGCTGGTTGTTGAGCGGGATGTTGACACCCATCGTGACCA
>NZ_JBEZGX010000094.1:0-24517 GCF_040650235.1 Kitasatospora sp. NPDC048722 | reverse complement strand
GGGTGTTCTCGCCGTTGGCAGTCTGAAAATCACCCGTCACGCCCCTCTCCGCGGCCACCCCCTCCGCCACCCCCTCCCGCAGCGCACCCTCTCGCCTTGGGTGGGGAGAGGAGGAGGGAGGAGGGGAGGAGGGGAGGGGAGCGGAGGGGGGAGGGGGGAGGGGGGAGCGGGTGTTGGTGCGGGTCGGTGGGCAGTGGGGGTGGTTGGGGCGGGGGTTCATGAGGTCAGGGATTCGTAGGCCCTCCTCAGGCGGTGGATGCCCTCGGTCGCTTGGGCGGCGCTCTCGGCTGCCGCGTAGCTGAGGCGGAGGTGCGCTGCCGGGGGTTCTGCCGGGTGGTAGGGGCGGCCGGGCGTGACGAGGACGCCGGTGCGTAGGGCCGCTGCGGTGAGGACGGCGTCGTCGGTGCCGTCCGGCAGGCGTAGCCACAGGTGGTAGCCGCCCGGGCGGTAGTCGTCGAGGAAGCCCGGCAGTTCGCGGTGCAGGGCGGCGACGGTGGCGGCGCGGCGGTCCTGGAGTTCGGTGCCCAGGGTGCGCAGGTGGCGGGGCCAGCCGGGGTCGGAGACGAGTTCCAGGGTGGCCTCCTGGAGCGGGCGGGGTACGAAGAAGCTGTCCACGACCTGGGTGGCCCGCAGTCGGGCGAGGGCCGGGCCGTGGGCGGTCAGGGCTCCGACCCGCAGGTTGGGCGAGGCCGCCTTGGTCAGGGAACGCAGGTGGACCACGACGCCGTCCTGGTCGTCGGCGGCCAGGGGGCGGGGCAGCGCGGGGGCGTCGGTGTGGACGAGCAGCCGGGCGAAGTCGTCTTCGAGGACGAACGCCCCGGCCGCGCGGGCGATCCGCAGGACCTCGGTGCGCCGTTCGGGGGAGAGCACTGCGCCGGTCGGGTTCTGGAACAGCGGCTGGCAGACGAAGAGCCGGGCCCTGCTGGCCGCGAAGGCGTCGGCCAGCAGGTCGGTGCGGACGCCGTCGGCGTCGACCGGGACGGGGACGGGCCGCAGCCCGGCCGCGTGCAGGACCGCGAGGATCCCCGGGTACGTCGGGGACTCCACCAGGACGGGTGCGCCGGGCGCGGCGAGCGCCCGCACCGCGACGGTGAGACCGCCCTGTCCGCCCGCGGTGATCAGGACGTCCCCGGCGCCGATCGGGCCTCCGGTGCCGCCGATGTCCCGGGCGAACCAGCCGCGCAGTTCGGTGAGGCCGTCCGCGGGCGGGCGGTCCCAGGCGCCGGGGCGGCGTCCGGCCCGGGCGAGCGCGGCGGCCAGCAGGCGTTCGGGGAGCAGGCCGGCGTGCGGGTAGCCGCTGTTGAGGTCGACGACGCCGGGCGGCGGCACGTTGAGGGTGGCCATCACCGGTGCGGCGAGCAGGTCGCGCGGGCCGGAGCCGGCGCTGAGCGCGACCTCCTGCCAGGAGAGGTCGCCCGTGCGGGCGCCCGGCGCGGTGGCGAAGCGGGCGGCCCGGAACACCCCGGCCCCCGGCCGGGAGACGACCAGCCCCTCGGCCGCGAGGGCGGCGATCGCCCGGGAGACCGTCACCGGGCTGACCTGGTGACGCTCGACGAGGGCGCGACTGGACGGCAGCTTTCGCCCTTCGGGATAGCGCTCCACCTCACGTCGCAGGCTATCGGCGAGTTCAGCCACGCTGCTACGCTCGTTCATGAAGGCACAAGATAGCGCTATTTGGAATTCGGCGATAGCACCGCGGATCGTCGGCCCTGGTCCGGCAGCGGCCTCCGGCACCCTGCCCGCCGCCCTCGGGGTGCTCCTCTTCTCGTTCAGCTTCCCGGCCACCTCCTGGGCCCTCACCGGCTTCGGCCCCTGGACGGCCACCGGGCTGCGCGGGGCCGGGGCGGGCCTGCTCGCCGCGTGCTACCTGGCAGCCGTCCGCGCCCCGTTGCCGACCCGGCGGCAGTGGCCCGGCCTGCTCGTCGTCGCCGCGGGCTGCGTCCTCGGCTTCCCGCTGCTCACCACGCTCGCCCTGCGGATGTCCTCGACGGCGCACTCGGCGGTGGTCATCGGCCTGCTTCCGCTGGCGACGGCGGTGTTCGCGGCGTGGCGCACCGGCCGCCGGCCGTCCCGGGCCTTCTGGGGTGCCGCGCTGGTGGGAGCGGTGGCCGTGATCGCGTTCACCCTGCTGCAGAGCCACGGCCGGCCGAGTGCCGCGGACTGCCTGCTGTTCGCGGCGCTGCTCGTCTGCGCGGCCGGGTACGCGGAGGGCGGGCGCCTGTCGCGGGACCTGCCGGGTGCTCAGGTGATCGCGTGGGCGGTGGTGGCCGCACTGCCCGCCACCGTGCTGACCACCGCGCTCGCGCTGCCCGCCGAGCCCGTCCACCCGACTGCGAAGGCGCTGGCCGGGCTGCTGTACACGGCGGCGGTGTCCCAGTTCGGCGGGTTCGTGCTCTGGTACCGGGGGATGGCGGCGATCGGCGTGCCGAGGGCAAGCCAACTCCAGCTCGCACAGCCGTTGTTGACGCTGGCGTGGGCGGTGCTGCTGCTGGCCGAGGACCTGCCGGCGGCGGCTCCGGTGACGGCCGTGGTGGTGCTCGTCTGCATCGCCGTCACCCAGCGCGCCCGTGCGTGAGGGCCTGTTCGGGTGATGCGCCGCGCGCGCCCCGGGCTTCGGTGGGCGGCCGCTGGTAGTGGTGGGTCCGACCACCGCCAGCCCGAGCCCGGAAGGCGCGCCGCGTGACTCTTCTGCCGAAGGACGTCGTGGATCGGGCCCCGCGCCCGTCGAGCACCGCGCGGTCGGACCGCCGGCGCCGGCGCGGTCGGGCCCTGGTGGGCTGGCTGACCACGACCGACCACAAGCGGATCGGCACCCTCTACATCACGACGTCGTTCCTGTTCTTCCTCGCCGGCGGTGTCATGGCACTGCTGATGCGGGCCGAACTAGCCCGCCCGGGAACGCAGTTGCTCGACAACGAGCAGTTCAACCAGCTGTTCACCATGCACGGCACGATCATGCTGCTGATGTTCGCGACCCCGCTCTTCGCGGGCTTCGCCAACTGGATCATGCCGTTGCAGATCGGCGCGCCGGACGTCGTCTTCCCCCGGCTGAACGCACTCGCCTACTGGCTCTACCTGTTCGGCTCGCTGATCGTCATGTTCGGCTTCCTGACCCCGGGCGGCGCGGCCGACTTCGGCTGGTTCGCCTACGCGCCCCTCAACAGCGAGGTGCACAGCCCGGGCCACGGCGCGGACCTGTGGATCATGGGGCTGGCGCTCTCCGGTTTCGGGACCATCCTCGGCTCGGTCAACTTCGTCACGACGATCGTCTGCTTCCGGGCGCCGGGCATGACGCTGTTCCGGATGCCGATCTTCGTCTGGAACGTCCTGCTCACCGCGGTCCTGGTGCTGTTCGCCTTCCCGGTGCTGGCGGCGGCGCTGCTCTGTCTGGAGTCGGACCGGCGGTTCGGCTCGCACGTCTTCGACCCGGCCAACGGCGGGGCGATGCTGTGGCAGCACCTGTTCTGGTTCTTCGGGCACCCCGAGGTGTACATCATCGCCCTGCCGTTCTTCGGCATCGTCACCGAGATCATCCCGGTGTTCAGCCGCAAACCGGTCTTCGGCTACTCCGGCCTGATCGGCGCGACGATCGCCATCACGGGCCTGTCGATCACGGTCTGGGCGCACCACATGTTCGTCACCGGGCAGGTGCTGCTGCCGTTCTTCTCGATCATGACGATGCTGATCGCGGTGCCCACCGGGGTGAAGTTCTTCAACTGGATCGGCACGATGTGGCGGGGCTCGCTGAGCTTCGAGACGCCGATGCTGTGGACCGTAGGCTTCCTGGTGACCTTCCTGTTCGGCGGGCTCACCGGGGTGCTGCTGGCCTCGCCGCCGATCGACTTCCACGTCTCCGACTCGTACTTCGTCGTCGCGCACTTCCACTACGTGGTGTTCGGGACGGTGGTGTTCGCGATGTTCGCCGGATTCCACTTCTGGTGGCCGAAGTTCACCGGGCGGATGCTGGACGAGCGACTCGGCCGGATCCACTTCTGGACGCTGTTCACCGGCTTCCACACCACCTTCCTGGTGCAGCACTGGCTGGGCGCCGAGGGCATGCCGCGCCGGTACGCCGACTACCTCGCCTCAGACGGGTTCACCACGCTCAACACCGTGTCGACGATCGGCTCGTTCCTGCTCGGGCTCTCGACGCTGCCGTTCCTCTACAACGTGTGGCGGACGGCGAAGTACGGGCAGCCGGTGGGGGAGGACGACCCCTGGGGGTACGGACGGTCGCTGGAGTGGGCCACGTCGTGCCCGCCGCCGAGGCACAACTTCGTGACGCTGCCGAAGATCCGCTCGGAGTGCCCGGCGTTCGACCTGCACCACCCGGAGATCGCTGAGCTCGACCGGAGGCAGAACCGCCCCGAGGCCGCCCGTCCGGCGGGGTCCGCTCGTTAGGATGGGCGCCGTGCCCCGCCGGCTCCGGGGCGCGGCATCCGGAGGGAGTGGGCCGTCATGGCAGACGAGAGGCACGCCCCGGCCGGGGACGCCCCCGCCCGGCGACGCGGCCAGGGCGAGCTGGAGGCCCAGGTGCTGGCGGTGCTCCAGCGTGCGCCCGGCCCGGTCACCGCGGGGTGGGTCCAGGAACGCCTGGACGGCGGCCTGGCGTACACCACCGTGATGACGATCCTCTCCCGGCTGCACGCGAAGAGCGCCGTCTCCCGGACCCGTTCCGGCCGTTCCTACCTCTGGCAGGCGTCCTCCGACGCGGCCGGGCTCGCCGCCCTGAGGATGCGCCGGATGCTCGACGGCGAGGCCGACCGGGACGCCGTCCTGGCGAGCTTCGTGAGCGCCCTGCTCCCGCACGACGAGGAGCTGCTGCGCGCGCTGCTCGACTCCGCGTCCGCCGATCCGGCAACGGCCGACCGTGAGAGCTGACCCGTGGGCTTCTTCGTCTTCCTCCCGCTGATCCTGCCGCTGACGGCGGTGCCGATCGCGCGCCTCACCGGGCAGCACCTGCACCCGCGGGGCGCGGCCCGGCTGATGACCGTGATCAGCGCGGTGATGGCGGTGTGCAGCGTGCTGTGTCTCGGCCTGATCGGCGTGGTCGGCACCGCGCAGATCCCCGGCAACCCGCTGCCGGACAGCTGGTCCGACCCGGAGGTTCGGGCCGCGCTGCCGTACCACGAGACGGTCGGGACGGCCGCGATGTGGCTGCTGGTCCTGGTCGGGGCGGCCTGCCTGCGGACGGCGGCGCGGCACCTGCGGGTGCGGGCCCGGGCCCGGCGGGCGCTGGACGGCCTGCCGACGGACTCGGGGCCGGACGCCGACCTCGCGGTGCTGCCGGACGCCAGCCCGTACGCGTACGCGCTGCCGGGTTCGCCGGGGCGGGTCGTGGTGTCCACCGGGATGCTGGAGGGCCTGGCCGAGGACGAGTGCGAGGCACTGGTCGCCCACGAGCGCGCGCACCTGGTGCACCGGCACCACCGCTACCTGCTGGCCACCCAGCTCGCCGCCGACGTCAACCCGTTCCTGCGCCCGCTCCAGGAGGCGGTGGCCTTCAGCGCGGAGCGCTGGGCGGACGAGGACTCGGCGCAGGTGGTGGGGGACCGGCGGATCACCGCGCGGGCGGTTGCCCGGGCGGCCCTGGTCGCGCGTCCCGTACCGTCCCCGGGCTTCGCGGCCTTCGCCGCCCCGGCCCCGGCCCCCGGTCCGGTGCCGCGACGGGTCGCCGCGCTGCTCGGCCCGGTGCCGTCCGCCCGCAACTGGCCGCCGGCGAAGACCCCGGCGGGCCTGGCCGCGATGGTCGCCGCAGTCGGGACGGCGGTGTCGGCGCTGTGCGCGCTCAACGCCGCCGTGGCGCTGCTCGTCGTCCTGAAGGCGGTCACTCCGCTCTAGGCGGCGGCCAGTGCGTCGAGCATGGCCCCGGCCCGTGCGAGCGACTCCGCGGCGATCGGCCGGAGCCCGTTCAGCGCGGGCACGTCGTCGGCGCGGGTGAGCTCGGCGGTGACGACGTGCAGGTTCTCCTCGGCGACGCCGAGGTTGCCGAAGTACGCCCGCAGGTACGGGACCTGGAAGTCCTGGTGCTCGCGCGGAGTGCCCGGCCCGTAGCCGCCGCCGCGGACGGCGACGACCACGACGCGGGTGCCGCCCAGCAGCTTCGCGCCGGTGCCCCCGTCGACGTAGGCGCCGGGGAACGAGACCCGGTCGATCCAGGCCTTGAGGCCGGTGGAGACCGTGAAGTTGTACATCGGGGACCCGACCACCACGGTGTCCGCGGCCAGCAGTCGGTCGATCAGCGGGCGGGTCAGCGCCCACTCCCGCTCCTCGTCCGGGGTCTCGGCGAGCGCGGCGACGTCGTCCAGCGGGAGCCCGCCCTTGCGCTCGGCACGGCGGCCGAGGGCGTCGTAGGCGGCGCGCACCGCGGGCACCGGCTCGGCGACGAGGTCGTGGTGGCGGTGAGTGGCGGCGGCGCCGTGCCGGGCGCGCCAGGTGGCGGCGAAGCGGGCGGTCAGGGCGCGGCTGACCGAACCCTCCGGGCTGATGCTGGAGTCCAGGTGGAGCAGGGCGGTGGACGTCATGGTGCTCTCCTCGTCACCTCGGGGTCGGGCGGAACGTCATACCGGTGACGGGCCGGGCCGAGGAAAGGTGACCGATGAGCCGGGACGGGTTTCTGGACGACGCGCTCGCCGCGCGCTTCGAGGCCGAGCGCGGGCGGCTGCGCGCGGTGGCGCAGCGGATGCTCGGCTCGACGGCCGAGGCGGAGGACGCCGTCCAGGAGGCCTGGCTGCGGCTCGGCCGGACCGACCCGGCGGAACTGGCGAACCTACCGGGCTGGCTGACCACCGTCGTCTCCCGGATCTGCCTGGACCTGTTGCGCTCCCGCGCGGTGCGCCGCGAGGAGCCGGCCGACGAGGCGCTGCCGGACGGGGAGGCCGGGTCCGGGGACCCGGAGGAGGAGGCGTTGCTGGTCGAGTCGGTCGGCCGGGCGCTGCTCGTGGTGCTGGACCGGCTGGGCCCGGCCGAGCGGGTCGCCTTCGTGCTGCACGACGGCTTCGCGGTGCCGTTCGAGCAGATCGCGCCGATCGTCGGCCGGACGCCGGTGGCCGCCAAGAAGCTGGCCAGCCGGGCCAGGCAGCGGGTGCGCGGGACGGCCGCCGGCCCGCCGGAGCGCCTGGCCGGGCACCGGCGGGTCGTGGAGGCCTTCCTGTCCGCCGCGCGCGGCGGGGACCTGGACGAGCTGCTGGCGGTGCTCGCGCCGGACGTCGTCCGCCGGGCCGACCCGGCCGCGCTGCCCGCCGGGCGCTCCCTCGTCGCGCGCGGGGCGCTCACCGTCGCGCGGGAGACGACGGTCTTCGGCCGCCGGGCCCGGTTCGGCGTGGTGGCCCTGGTGGACGGCGTGCCCGGCATCGTGATCGCCCCGGGCGGGCGGCTGCGGCTGGTGCTGCGGGTGACGGTCGCGGACGGCCTGGTGGCCGGGTACGAGGTCGTCGCCGACCCGGCCCGGCTGGCCGGACTGGAGCTCGCGGTGCGCTAGGGCCTCAGGACCCGTCGGCGAGCTGGACGATCATCTTGCCGGTGTTGGCGCCGCGCAGCATGCCGAGGAAGGCGTCCACGACGTGGTCGAAGCCCTGGACGACGGTCTCGTCGGGGATCAGCGCGCCCGAGCGCAGGTGCGGCACGGCGAAGTCGTACAGCCCGGGGCGGGCGTCGAGGTGGTCGCGGACCAGGAAGCCTTCCAGGCGCAGGCTCTTGCCGACGATGTCGTAGAGGTTGCGCGGCGCCGCGGGCGGGTTGTGGGCGTGGTCGTACTGGGCGACCGCGCCGCACCACGCGATCCGGCCGCGCTCGCGCAGCACGTCGATGGCCGCCGCCAGGTGGTCCCCGCCGACGTTGTCCAGGTAGACGTGCAGACCGTCCGGGGCGGCCTCGCGCAGGCGGTCGGCGATCGGGCCGTCGTGGTAGTCGAAGGCGGCGTCGAAGCCGAGCCGGTCGGTGAGGTGGGCGGCCTTGGCGGCCGAGCCGGTGCTGCCGATCACGCGGCCGGCGCCGAGCAGCCGGGCGAGTTGGCCGGCGGCGGTGCCGACGCCGCCGGCCGCGGCCGAGATGAACACCGTCTCGTCGGGACGCAGCCGGGCGATCCTGGTCAGGCCGACCCATGCGGACAGCCCGGTGCCGCCGAGGACACCCAGGTGGGCGCTGAGCGGGACGCCCGGGAAGTCGGGCAGCAGGTGGGCCTCGTCCGCGGTGACGACGGAGTGGGTGCGCCAGGCCTTGCGGTGGAAGACGAGGGCACCGACCGGCAGCGCGGCGGTGCGGGACTCCACGACCCGGCCGAGGGTGCGGCCCTCCAGCGGGGCGTTGAGCTCCCAGCCGCCCTCGTCCATCAGCTCGCGCATGTACGGGTCGACGGACTGGTGGACGTTCTCGACCAGCGCCTGGCCGTCGGCGAGCGCGGGTGCCGTCTCCTCGACGAACGCGAAGTTCGCGGCGGTGGGGGCGCCGGTGGGGCGGGACACCTGGTGGACGGCGCGGACGGTGGTGCGGGTCATCGGTGGCTCCGGGGTCATTCGCTGGACGGGCTGGTCGAGTGGGATCACCGTAGGAGGCGGGGGAGTGGCCGGGCAGGGGGCCGCGGCGATGGAACGGCGGCTTCCATGAGCGGATTCGATGGATGGCGGTAGATTCGCCCGCATGACCGATCTCGCCCCGCAGGAGCTGCGGATCCTGGTCGCCGTCGACGAGGAGCAGAGCTTCACCGCGGCCGCCACCCGCCTGGGGACCACCCAGTCCGCCGTCTCGCACGCCGTGCGCGCCTGCGAGGGGAAGCTCGGCGCGGTGCTCTTCGACCGCGGGCGCCACGGCGCACGCCCAACGGCCGCCGGCGCGCGGGCTGTGGCGTACGCCCGCCGGATCCTGCGGTTGACGGCGGCGATGGGCCCCGAGGTGCGGGCCGCGGGCGCGGTGGTCGAGGAGGTGGCGGGCCCGCTGCGGATCGCCGCGTTCCGCAGCGTCGCCGCGCACGTGCTGCCGCCCGTCCTGGCCCGGCTCGTCGCGCGCCACCCCGGACTGACGCCGCAGGTGCGGATCGTCCGGGAGCTCGGCCGCGGCACGGCCGGCGAGGTCGCCGACGGCCGCGCCGACCTCGGGCTCGCCACCCTCGACGGCGGCGGCCCGCCACCCGTCCCCGGCCTCGTCTCGGCGCGGCTGTTCGAGGAGGCGTACGCGCTCGCGCACCCGGTGGGCCACCCGGCGCCGCGCGAGCTGCCGCTGGTGGACTGGGACGAGAACTGCGGCTCCTACACCCGGGACTGGTGGCAGCGGCAGGACTGGATCCCGGCCGCGACGCTCGACGTCGAGGACGACTCGGTGGCCGTCTCGCTGGTCTCCCAGGGCCTGGGCATGGCGATCATGCCCAGGACCACGCTGCTCGGCGCTCCGGCCGGCCTCGCCGTCACCGACCTGGGGCCGCGCCCGCCCAGCCGGTCCGTCGGGTACGTGACCACGCCCGAGCTGGCCGCGACGGCCGCCGTCCGGGCGCTGATCCGCGAGCTGCGGGCCGGGCCGCTGCCGGAGGGGCTGGTGGCGGCCCGGGCGGCCGATCAGTCCTCCAGCGACTCCCGCAGCGTGCGGAACTCCGCCGCCAGCGCGTCCAGCGTGTAGTGCGCGTTGAGCCCGCTCGGGTTCGGCAGCACCCACACCTGCGTCCCGCCGATGTCTTCCGGCTGCCGCCCGATCACGGCCTTCCGCGCCCCGAAGGCCGTCCGGTAGGCACCGATGCCGAGGACGGCGAGGACGCGCGGACGCAGCCGCAGGACGCGCTCGCGCAGCGCGGCGCCGCCCTCGCGCAGCTCGTCGGCGGTCAGTTCGTCGGCCTTGGCGGTGGCGCGCGGGGCGACGTTGGTGATGCCGAGGCCGAGGGCGGGCAGCTCGCCCTGCTCGTCCGGCCGGTACTGGCGGTCGGTGAAGCCGGAGCGGTGCAGGGCGGGCCAGAAGCGGTTGCCCGGGCGGGCGAAGTGGTGGCCGGTGGCGCCGGACCACAGGCCCGGGTTGATCCCGCAGAACAGGACGCGCAGGCCGGGCCCGGTGACGTCCGGGATGGTGGTGTCCTTGGCGGCCAGGAGCTGTTCGGCGGTGGGCTTCGCGGGCGTCATCTGCACCCGGCCAAGTCTGCCCGTTCCTGCGCGCGTTGCGTCCGGCGGGAGCGGAGCCACCGGAGGCCGAGGACGACGACGGCTGCGTACGTCCAGCCGGCCAGGATGTCGACGATGAAGTGTTCGGCGCCGTACACCAGAGTGAGGGCCATCGCGAGCGGATAGGCGACGAGCAGCGCGCGCAGCCAGGGGCGGGCGGTGGGCCAGAAGAAGAACAGCAGCATCGCCGGGTAGGCGGAGTGCAGTGAGGGCATCGCGGCGACGTCGTTGGCGAACTGGCTGCCGTTCTCGAAGACGGACTGCGCCTGTGGCAGCCCGATGTCGGTGAGCGTCGAGGACACCACCCGGGCGAGTCCGGGCAGGTGGCCCTCCTGGGCGACCAGCCACGGCGGGTCGGCCGGATAGAGCAGGTAGGTCGCGAAGCCGGCGAAGGTCAGCACCAGGTAGCAGGTCAGCAACCGGACGTACCGCGCGTGGTCGCGCCGCCAGAGCACCGCGAGGATCACGAAGACCAGGAAGAAGTGCGAGAGGTAGACCGTGACCGCCGCGTAGTCGTACCAGTGCGGCGAGCCGGGCGTGTAGAGCGCGTGCTGGAGCCGGACGGTCCAGGTCTGACCGAAGCCGAGCACCTCGTCCGCGTCCAGCTGCGGCAGCCAGTGCGGCGCCCACGGGGTGTGCGCGCCGTAGCCGCGCAGCAGCGAGTACGTCCACACCGCGGCCATGACCGGGACCCAGTCGCGCAGGACCAGGAGGAAGCCGCGGGGGCCGTGCCCGCTGTGCACGGCGGCGGTCAGCAGGGCGCCGATCAGCCAGCAGAAGACCACGTCGTTGGCGGACGGCAGGCCGTTGCCGCGCACGTACCAGGCGAGGGAGGCCAGGTAGAGCGGCCAGGCGAGCAGCCGCAGCGGCCGGAGTCTGGCCACCGCGCCCGCCGGGCTAGGCCGCCCGGCCCGCACGAGTCGTGGTGGTGGGGCCGGCCGCAGCAGGTTGGTCATGCCCGCTGAAACTAGCGGCGCAAGCTGGGAGGAGCCTTGATGAACGATGACCGGATCTTAAGAAAGTCCTACTCATAATGGTGGTTTGGGTCGGTTCGGTGCTGCTTGGCAGCCGGTTCAGGAGACGATGCCGAGCTCGTGCGGGGTGTTGTTGAACCGCCGCCCGCCGTTCGCCGTGACGGTGACGATGTCCTCGATCCGCACCCCGAAGCGGCCGGGCAGGTAGATCCCCGGCTCGATCGAGAAGCACATGCCCGGCACCAGCGGCTGCTCCTCGCCCTCGACCAGGTACGGCGGTTCGTGCGTGGTGATGCCGATGCCGTGGCCGGTGCGGTGGATGAAGTGCTCGCCGTAGCCGGCGTCGGTGATCACCCGCCGGGCGATCCGGTCGATCTCCTGGCAGGTGACGCCGGGGCGGACGGCCTCGAACGCGGTCTGCTGGGCCCGCCGGACCACGTCGTGCACCTTGCGTACCTCGGCCGGGACGTCCGTGCCGACGTGGACCGTCCGCGTGGTGTCCGAGCCGTAGCCGTCCTTGAGGCCACCGAAGTCGAGCACCACGGTGTCGCCCCGCTGGATCACCCGCTCGCCGGCCTCGTGGTGCGGGTTGGCGCCGTTGGGGCCGGAGCCGACGACGGTGAAGTCGACCTGGCTGTGGCCGTACTGGATGAGCAGCGCGCCCAGGTCGGCGGCGACGTCGGTCTCCCTGCGCCCGGCGAACTCGACCTCCAGGACACCCCGGTACGCGGCGTCCGCGGCGCCGCCGGCCGCGGCGAGGCGCTCCAGCTCGTCGGCGTCCTTGACCGCGCGTAGCATCGGCAGGCTCGCGGTGAGCGAGGTGAAGCCGGTGCCGGGCAGCGCGCCCTGCAGGCCGAGCAGGTGCATGGCCCACGCGTTGTCGGAGACGCCGTACCGCCCGGCCGGGTCGAGCATCGGGGCGACGGCGGCGTACGGGTCCTCGCCGTCGCTCCAGTCGAGCAGCCGGACGGCCGGGGCGCCGGGGGCCTTCTCGGCGTCCGGGCGCTCCAGCCGGGGGACGAGCAGCGCGGGCTCGCGGCCGGTGCCGAGCACCAGGGCGGTGAGGCGCTCGGTGATCGCGGTGGGCTGGTAGCCGCACAGGTAGACCAGGTCGGGGCCGGGGGCGACGACCAGGCCGGCCAGTCCGGCGGCGGTCGCGTCGGCGGCGGCGCGGGCCAGTCGGGCGCGGTAGTCCTCGGTGGTGAAGGGTCGTGGCACGGGTCTTCCTCCTCAAGGTCCGGACGGGCTGCTGCCTGGAACTCCATCACGCGTCCGGGGCCCCGTCACCCGCCCGGAACCGGCGCGGTGGACCGGAGCTCCGCCGGGTGCGGGCCGCCCGGGACGCCCTCACGCCCGCGCGGCGTCGGCGAAGTGACGCAGGAACAACGCCTCGACGTGGGCCATGTGCTCGATCTCGCCCGGGTCGACGCTCTCGTTCGGCGCGTGGATCAGGCAGCGCGGCTCCTCGACGCCCATCAGGATGATCTCCGCGTCGGGGTAGGTGGTGGCGAGGACGTTGCAGAGCGGGATCGAGCCGCCCTGGCCCAGGAACGACATCGGCCACCCGTAGACCTCCCGCATCGCCCGGTCGAGCGCGGCGTACGCGGGACCGCCGGTGTCCGCGCGGAACGGCGAGCCGGCGCTCTCCCGTTCGACGTCCACCACGACGCCCCAGGGCGCGGCTGCCTCCAGGTGCGCGACCAGCGCGTCCTGCGCCGCGCGCGCCCCGGTGCCGGGCGGCACCCGCAGGCTCACCCGGGCCCGGGCGGTGGCCGGGACGGCGGCGGCCGAGCCGACCACGGGCGGGCAGTCGATGCCGAGGACGGTGACGGCGGGGCGGGCCCAGAGCCGGTCGGCGACGGTGCCGGAGCCGGTCAGCCGGACGCCGTCCAGCACTCCGGCGTCGGAACGGAACCGCTCCTCGTCGTAACCGGCGCCGCTCCACGTGCCGGTGCAGTCCAGGCCGTCGATCCGGGTGCCGCCGTCGGCGTCGCGCAGCGAGTCGAGCATCCGGATCAGCGCGGCGAGCGCGTCCGGGGCGGCGCCGCCGAACATGCCGGAGTGCAGGTCGCCCCGCAGGGCCTTGACGGTGACGACGACGTCGGTGACGCCGCGCAGCGAGGTGGTGGCGGTGGGCACGCCGACGGCGGCGTTGCCGGTGTCGCAGACCAGCAGCGCGTCCGCGTGCAACTCCCCGGCGTGCGGCGGCACGTACTGCTCCAGGCCGCCGGTGCCCTGCTCCTCGGAACCCTCGACGACGAGCTTGAGGCCGACCGGGACGTCGTCGCCGAGCGCCCGCAGCGCGGTGAGGTGCATGACGATGTTGCCCTTGCAGTCGGCGGCGCCGCGCCCGTACCACCGGCCGTCACGCTCGGTGAGCTCGAAGGGCTCGGAGGTCCACGCGGACTCGTCGAGCGGGGGCTGGACGTCGTAGTGGCAGTAGAGCAGGACGGTCGGCGCGCCGGGCGGGGGCGGGCGGTGGCCGATCACGGCGTGGCTGCCGTCCGGGGTCTCCTCCAGGTGGACGTCGCGCAGACCGACCGCGGTGAAGGCGGCGGCGACCCACTCGGCGGCCTCCCGGCAGTGCTCCGGCGGGTACTGCCGGGGGTCGGCGACGGAGGGGATCGCCACCAGCTCGGCCAGGTCGGCCTTGGCCTGCGGCATCAACCCAGTTACGCGGCTGGCGAGTTCGTCGGTCATGCGGGCTCCCGTGGGCTGGCTGCGGGTGGCGGGTGCCAGGTGCGGACGGTCACGAGCGGGCTGGTACGCGCGGACCGTCCGTCACCTGCGGACGGTCTCGCGCAGGTCGAAGCCGTCGATCCGGTCCTGGACGGCGGCGAGCTTGTCCGGGCAGTACACCGGGAGCACGATCGCCTCGGCCTGCACGATCTCGCGGTCGGAGAGCACCGGCCGCCGGCCCGGTCCGTCGGCGCCGTTGGACATTCCGTACTTCCACTGCGCCTGGGTCGGCGCGTTCGACGGGTCGTCGCAGACGGCGCCGCCGTCCTCCCCGAGGGTGCGCACGATCTGGTCCTGCGTCGGCACCGGGTAGCCGGCCGAACCCAGCGCGGCGGACAGCTGCGCGGCCTTCCGGTTCGCCAGGTCGGTGGCGTGCAGCCGGGTGAACGAGAGCAGCCCGGTGACCAGCATCGCGACCAGCAGGACGATCGAGCCCAGGTGGATCCAGCGGTGCCGGGAGGTCATCGGACGGGCCGTCATGCCGCACCTCCTTCCGCGTCGCGCGCTCCAGCGGACTGTTGCGCGGCCGACTCGGCCGCCGCGTCCGGGGATCGCCAGCCCGGCTTGCGCAGCCGCAGGAACAGGTACGGGATCAGCAGCCCCAGGACCAGCAGGCCGCCGCCGACGATCCCGACGTACGACCAGACGCTGCCGCTGCCGAACTGCGAGGACGGTACGAACCCGATCGCCATCGCGGCGGCCGAGGAGAGCAGGCCGGTCACGCACATCGGCACGAGCGCGGGGGCGCGGTAGCCGCGCGGGTGGTCGGGCTGGGTGCGGCGCAGCCGGATCGCGGCGGCGAACATCAGCAGGTAGACGATCAGGTACACCTGGGTGGTGATGACCGAGAAGATCCAGTAGGCGCTGGAGACGTTCGGGATCAGGGCGTACATGAGGGCGATCGCCGTGGTGACCACGCCCTGGGTGACCAGCAGGTTCTGCTGGACGCCCTCCTTGTTGAGCCGCTGCAGGAACGGCGGCAGGTAGCCCTCGTGGCGGGAGATCATCAGCAGGCCCTTGGACGGCCCGGCGAGCCAGGTGAGCATGCCGCCGAGCGAGGCGGCGATCAGCGCCACCGCGATGACCGGGGTGAGCCAGCCGACGTCGAAGTACTGGAAGAAGGCGTCGAAGGCCTGCATGACGCCGGCCGTCAGGCTCAGTTCGCTGGACGGCACCACCCAGCTGATCGCGAGCGCGGGCAGGATGAAGATCGCCAGCACCATCCCGGAGGCGGTGAACATCGAACGCGGGAACTCCCGGGCCGGGTTGCGCAGGGAGGAGACGTGCACCGCGTTCATCTCCATGCCCGAGTAGCTGAGGAAGTTGTTGACGATCAGCACGAGGCTGGCCAGGCCGGTCCACTGCGGGAAGAGGTGCGCGCCGTCCATCGGCGCGGCGGAGGCGTTGCCCTCGCCGAGGAAGACGAAGCCGAGCACCACCAGCAGCGTGCCGGGGACCAGCGTGCCGATCACCAGGCCCATCGAGGAGAGGCCGGCCACCGCCTTCGTCCCGCGCGAGGAGACCCAGACGC
The DNA here is from genome assembly GCF_040650235.1 of Kitasatospora sp. NPDC048722. Taxonomy (NCBI): domain Bacteria; kingdom Bacillati; phylum Actinomycetota; class Actinomycetes; order Kitasatosporales; family Streptomycetaceae; genus Kitasatospora; species Kitasatospora sp. NPDC048722. The sequence continues at coordinate 9,137 of NZ_JBEZGX010000094.1, read as the reverse complement.
CGGTCCAGTACAGCACCATGATCACCAGGGCGGTGTACGGGCCGTTGCCGGCCAGCCCCGGGTTCACCACGTAGGCGATCGTGGAGGCGACGTACGCCAGCAGCGACGGGTAGTAGAAGATCGTCATCGCGAACTGGCACCAGACGGCGAGGAAGCCGAGCGGCTTCGACAGGCCCTCCGACACCCAGCGGTAGACGCCGCCGTCCCAGCCGGACGCCAGCTCGGCGGAGACCAGCGCGGTCGGCAGCAGGAACACGAGCGCCGGGACGAGGTAGAGGAAGACGCAGGCCAGGCCGTAGACCGCCATGGTCGGGGCGGAACGCAGGCTGGCCACCGAGCTGGTGGTCATGAGGGCGAGCGTGAGCCAGGACATTCGCGGGGCGGCGGCGACCCGGGCGGCCACCGCTCCGCCGCGCTCCCGGGTGGCGGGGCCGGCCTGCGGGCCGTCCGGGCGGGGCGGGGGCGCGTCCGTGGAACTCATCCGGGTCCTCCTCCGGTGCGGGGTCCTCGTCCGGTACGGGCTCCGCGGGCGGGCTCCGGGGCGGTCCGTACCCGGCCAGTTCACCCGTCTGCCCGGATCGCCGCATGCGGCGCGCGCCCGCCCGGGTGACCGCGCATCGGGCCGCCGGTGTGCCCGTGAGCGATACGGCTGCCCAAACGTGCGGTCCGGGAGCGGGAGTTCGGGCACCCGCGCGGACTCCGGACGGGCACGGAATCATAAATTCCGGGCCGGTTGTCGGTGCCGTGGGACACGATGTCCGGATGTCGTATGAACTCCAGGCGCTGATCGGCACATTGGAGCTGCTGACGGTCGCGGCGGCCGAGGTGCCGGTCGCCCGGGTGGCGCCGCTCGCACAAGGACTGGCGCTGATCCCGGCCACTCCCGCGTTCCTGAACGCCTTCCGGGCCGACGGCGACGAGCGCAAGTCCGACGGCGGCGCAGGCTTCGCCTGGCACCCGGACGGCTTCGAACTGCGGCTCGCGGCCTGGTCCAAGGCGGGCCCGGTCGCCTGCGTCGAGGCCGAATTCTTCGGCGGAACCGGCACCCAGCGCGCCGCCGTGTGGAACGACGGCCGGCTCGAACTCGGTCCGCTCAGCAGCGCGTTCGAGCCCTTCGCACCCGGTGGCAGCCCGATCTCCCGCGTCCTGCGGCAACTCGGCGCCCGGGTGGAGGAGGGGCGGGCGGACGAGTTCGAGGCGGTCGGCCTCGGCGTCCACCGCAGCACCGAGGACTGGGCGGCGACGGTGGGTTGAGCCGTTCCCGGCCGAGCCACGCCGAGCCACGCCGAGCCACGCCGAGCGCGCGGGCCGCCGCGCCACCGTTCGGCGTACGTGCGGTGGCTGCGTCCGAGTGGCTGCCCCACGGTGTGAGTCAGGCGATTTCGCCCCACTCGCACCGAGAGGAAGCAGTACCCATGCGTGCCACCTGGATGGCCGCCGCGCTGACCGCAGCCCTCGCGCTGACGCCGGTCGCCTCGGCATCCGCCACCGCCGCGGGCAACGGCTCCGCGGCCCCCCGAACACCCGTCGTCTCGGCCCCGCTCGCCGACCCGCTCCCGAGCGTCCCCGTGCCGAGCGTCCCGGCCCCGGCGGTCCCCGCCCTGCCGGCCGTCCCGGCCCCCGCGGTCCCGGGCCTCCCGGCCCTCCCCGCCACCCCCGACCCGTCCGGCACCCTCGGCGACATCGTCAAGACGGTCACCGGCCTGCTGTCGGGCGTGACCTCCGCCGTCCCGGGCCTCGACGTCGTGGGTCAGTTGCTGACGACCGTGCTGAACACCCTGCAGGGCCTGCTCGGCTCGCTGCCGGCGCCCCCGTCACTGCCGGTGCCCGTGCCCTCGGTGACCCCGTCGGCCCCGCCGAAGCTCCCGTCCACGGCCACCCCGGACGCTCGGGACGTGAACGAGCGGCTCGCCTCCCTCAAGGCGCAGGCCCAGGCCCTGGCCGACGCCACGGCGGCCCGCACCGCCGTCCACCCCCACCCCGCCGCCGGCTGACCCCACCCGCCGCACCCCGCGGCCCGACGACACAGGCCCCGGTCCCGCACCCAGGACCGGGGCCTGTGTCGTCGCCGCTTCGGACCGGCCGGGAGGCGTCAGCGGTAGTTCACGAACTGGAGCGCGAAGTCCAGGTCCTTGCCCTTGAGGAGGGCCTGGACGGCCTGGAGGTCGTCGCGGCTCTTGGAGCTGACACGCAGTTCGTCGCCCTGGACCTGGGCCTTGACGCCCTTGGGGCCCTCGTCCCGGATGATCTTCGCGACCTTCTTGGCATCGTCGGTGGTGATGCCCTCCTTCACGTTCGCGAAGATCTTGTACTCCTTGCCGGACAGCTGCGGCTCGGCGGCGTCCAGGGCCTTCAGCGACAGCCCGCGCTTGACGAACTTCGTCTGCAGCACGTCGAGGATGGCCCGGACCCGCTCCTCGCCGTTGGCCTTCATCTCGATCTTCTCGCCGGAGCGGCTGATCTCGGCGCCGACGTTCTTGAAGTCGAAGCGGGTGGCGATCTCACGGGAGGTCTGGTTGATCGCGTTGTCGACCTCCTGCCACTCGACCTTCGAGACGATGTCGAAACTGGAGTCGGCCATGGGTGTTGGTCTCCTTGATGCTCTGGCTTCACTGGCACGGCACGCCGCACCGGGCGCCCGCCGCCCCAGCCTATCCAGCGGTGCCCCGTCGCCGCCCCCGACAGCCACGCCGAAAGCCTTGATCATCGTGTGACCAATCGAGTGGCGAACCACCCCCTGGCATCGGGTATCGTTTACGGAGTCGAACGGGGCAAGACCCCGGGAGACACCAATCCTGGCTGGTTGCCCGAGCGGCCAAAGGGAGCAGACTGTAAATCTGTCGCGCAAGCTACGCAGGTTCGAACCCTGCACCAGCCACCGGATAGAGAAACGGCCTCTGATCTGCGGAAACGTAGATCAGAGGCCGTTTCTTTTTGCTCGAACGCCGGTCACGCCGGATGGTCGTCTTGCGTGGTTTGTCGCACCTCGTATCGCCCGGATCCCAGTCCTGACCAGCGGTTCCGGGCCAGGGGCGGACCAGGATCAGGGGTGGCCGGGGCGTTGTTCGCCGAGTTGGTCCACCGGCAGGTCTTCGGCCGATTGAGCGCCGGCCTGTCTGGTCCGGTGCCAACCCGACCGATCTGCTGGCATTCCGGCGATCACGCCCAGGATGGCCGAGGGCAGTGGAATGATCTACGGCCGGGATCAACAATCAAGGGGGCAACGGCATGAGGAACAGGCGCTTGGCCATCCTGGGCGTGGCCGCCGGAACCGCGTTGCTCGCGGGGTGTGGGTCGTCCGGAACCAGCTTCACCAGCTCGGGCGGGATCGGGACGGGCCGGGGCGCCGCCTCCGCCCGGTGCTTCAGCCCCCGGGGGTCGTGGGAAGCCCCGCTGTCGGTCCAGGACGACCCGACGCGGGGGCTGTTCCCGTTGAGATTGAGCTTCCCCCAGCCCTCCGCCGGCAGGACGCACCGGTCTTTGCGCAAGTGGACCACCTCCCCCGGGCGCATGCCCGCGTAGTACATGCACCCGAAGAACGCCACCAACCGCGGCCCGCGGCGCCCCTGCCGACCGACGGCGTCCAGCATCGCGGCGGCCTGCTCCGGGCTCATGACGTACTCCGGATCGACTTCCTCCTCGGTCCGGGGCGGCTGCCACTGCACCGACGGCAGCGGGTTGGCGGTCAGGAGCCCGTCCTCGATGGCGCGCCCCAGGACGTGGTTCAGGATCCGGCGCTTTCGGAGCACGGTCGGGGCAGCGGCCTTGGTGCCGTCGAGCTTGACCGAGATGGCGGCGAGCAGGCGGCGGACTATCTTCGGGTCCGCCAACTCGGAGACGTCTACGGAGTTCCGCGCCACCCAGCTCAAGGCCCTGGCGACGTCGGCCGGCGGCTCGTCGGTCCAGCGGTTCACGTTGAGGGCCCAGCTGTACAGCGCGCGCCGCACGAGCAGCTTGTCCGGCATGCCGGTCTTGCTCTTGACCAGCTCGAACGTGACGCTGGCCGGGGCGTCCGCCCACGTCGTGCGCGTCTTGGCCGGGGCGCCGTCCCATCGGGCCTCGACGTAGTTCCGGCCGTGCTGGTACCAGGTGACGGAGTTCTGTTCCTCCTGGCGCTTGCGGAGCTCCGCGAGCGGGAGGCCCGTCTCGATGTCGAAGGGCTGGCGAGAGGCCGCTGCGATCAGCAGTTCGGCCTTCCGGCCGTCCGCCTGGGTCTTCGTGAGGTAGGACTGCCCGCACGGGATGTGTGCGGCGGCCGGCGCTTCGGCCCCGAGTCGGAGGAACCAGCTCCCATGTCTGGGCCATCGTCCAATTTTCATTTCAGCTGACGTCGACCGATCAGACGCCTAGGCTTCCTCCGGACGAGTCCGGACGAGGGGGCCACGGATGCAAAGGGCAATTCGGCAAGCGGTTGAGCAGATAGCACTGGACGCTATTCGCAATTCGTCCGACATTCCCGAAATGGCCCGGGAAGCAGCGAATGAGACGATCCGCGGCGCAATGACGGAACTCAAGAAGATTATTCATGAAAGGGTCATCGAAGCACACCGGAAAGCGACCCCGGCCACCCTTTCCGTGCAATTGCCAGGCCGCCCCGAAGTGATAGTCGAACAGGAGACCCACCGGCTGCTTCCGGACGTCCTGCTCGCACTCGGCGCCGCCTGCCATCTGCTCCTCGTCGGGCCCGCCGGTACCGGAAAATCCCACATGGCGAAGCACGCCGCCGCCGCCCTGGGCCTCTCCTTCCACGCTCTGTCCCTCGGGCCGACAACGCCGATGAGCAAGGTTTTCGGCTATCTCGATGCCGAGGGAAACTATCGGGGAACGCCATTTCGCGCAGCCTACGAACACGGCGGCGTCATGCTCCTGGACGAGCTGGACAACGGACATCCGGGCCTGCTGGCCGAATTGAACCAGGCCCTCGCAATCGGCTGCTGCGCCTTTGCGGACGGCATGGTGGACGCCCATCCCGAATTTCGACTGGTCGCCACCGCTAACACGTACGGACACGGCGGAGATCACCAGTACGTGGGGCGGCAGGCCCTGGACGCCGCCACCCTGGACCGCTTCACCGTCATCGACGTACCGGTCGACCCCGGCCTGGAGGAACGGCTGGTGGCCGCGCACGCCCCCTCGCAGCTCGCCGAGGCCCTCCGGCTGCTGGCCGAGGTGCGCAAGCTGCGCGCCACCGCGAAGCGCAAGCGCCTCCCGCTCGTCTTCTCCCCGCGCGCCTCGATCGACGGAGCCAAGCTGCTCGAAGCCGGGGCGACCTGGGAGCAGGCACTGAGCTGGCGGGTCACTCGCGGGCTGTCGAACGCCCACCGGTCGGCCCTCGGGCTCGGCTTCACGAACGACGCTGCGCAGTGAACGGCCTGATCCTGCCGCCGTTCTACTCCTGGCAGGAGTTCCTCGACGCAGCCCAACTGCCCTCGTCCATCAGGAACGGCGCCAGCCGGGACAGCAGCACCGCGGGCACCGCGTGGGCCGGAGCCACCTGGGAGGAGGCACTGGAGCTGGCACGCGACGGCTGGCACGAACCGCTGGAGGAGGTGGGGCTGTCCATTGGCGCCCTGCGCCGACTGGCCGGTCTGTCCGGCCGCGGTCCGACCTTGGAACCCTCCTTGGACGTGACCGGCGGTGAGGTCGACATCGCCGCATATCTGTCCGGCGCGCCCGAGTGCATGGTCAATGCGACGGTGCAGCAGGTCTCCGGACGCGGCAGGGTCATCTCCTTCCTCATCCCTGGAAGCTACTTGAGCACCACACCGCACCACGAAGTGCGCAACCGGGGGCTGGCCCTCGCAGCCCTGTGCGCGGGCATCATCGGGGCCGGACACAGCGTGGAGATCTGGTCGAGCAAGTCGGGCGAACTCCGAGGCGCCCCCATCCGCTCGTACAGCTCGGTAGCCCGAATCGTCTCGGCCGGAGAACCCCTCAACGTCGGAAGGCTGATCTTCGCCGTGGCCCATCCGGCGATGCTGCGCAGACTCTGGTTCAGCATCTGGGACGCCCAACCCCCCGACATCGCCAGGCTGTTCCCCCCAGTCGGCTACGGTATCCCCACGGACAAGGTGCCCGGCAACCTCCCCTCGGAGATCCGCGACCCCTACATCTTCCCGGTCCTCCGCCCGGGCGAACCCCACTGGCAGAGCCTCGACCTGGCGCTGTCCTGGTGCCACACCACCTTCACCGACCTCGGCCTCTCCCCTTCTTGAAGGGTGAGCCCCGTCGGCCACGGGCCTTGAAGTGAGTATGGATGCTGCGCTCGCCAAACTGAGCAGCCTCTCCGCCGAACGACGCGCTGGCCCGGCTGGACCTCGGCGTCGGCGGTCCGGCCGGCGGGGCGTGAGCTGAAACACAGAAGGCCGTATCGGGCAGCGGAGATCGCTGCCCGATACGGCCCTTCGGGTGCTTACGGAGGTGGGTTGGCAGGGGGCGTCGAGACCATGATCCGGACCAGGCGCGGACCAGATCCGGCCTAGGATCGGGAGTTGCCTGGTCAGCGGCCTGTAAATCTGTCGCGCAAGCTACGCAGGTTCGAACCCTGCACCAGCCACCGGATGGAGAACAGCCCCTGATCTGCGGAAATGCAGATCAGGGGCTGTTCTCGTTTCTCTGCGCTCCGGCCGCGCCCCGCGTTGTGCCCTCGGCCGGGTGGCGAGTTATTGCATATTGCTTGCAATTACAGATAGCAGGCAGCAGAGTGGGGGCCACGGGGGTGGGAGTCCTTCCCGTCTTCCCAAGCGGCGACCGCCGTGACGTGGCCCACCCACCCCCGTCCAGACCTCCCCCCGTGCGCCCGCCGCGCTCCCGCCGTGCCTCCGGGCGCGGCGTCAACGACGCGTAAGAGGCGTTCCCGGCCGCGTCAGGATCGCGTACGGGCCGGATGCCGCCGGGGCCGTGACCCGCAGGATCGGAGCAACTACCGACTGCGGAGGTCCCGTCGATGTCCAGCGCCATCTCCACCCCGGCCGTCGAGGCCGACCCCCGGCCCCCGGACGCCGGCGCGGGCGACGAACGGCACCGCCTCACGGCGCTCGGCGGCCTGGCCGCCCTCTCGCTGGACGCCATGGCCTCGGTGGCCTACGGGCCGGAGTCGGTCGTCCTGGTGCTCGCCGCGGCCGGGGCGTACGGGCTGGGCTTCACGCTCCCCGTCACGGTGGCGATCGCCGTCCTGCTGGCCGTGCTGGTGGCCTCCTACCGGCAGGTGATCGCGGCCTTCCCGGACGGCGGAGGGTCGTACGCGGTCGCCAAGGAGCACCTGGGCCGCCGGACCGCGCTCACGGCCGCGGCCTCGCTGGTCATCGACTACATCCTGAACGTCGCGGTCTCGGTGACGGCCGGCGTGGCCGCCCTCACCTCCGCCGTGCCGGGTCTGTACGACGACCGGGTCTGGCTCTGCCTCGGCGTGCTGGCCCTGGTGACGGCCGTGAACCTCCGCGGTATCGCCGAGTCGGCCCGCTGGTTCATGGCGCCGACCGCCGTCTTCGTCGTCTCGATCATGGCGATCATCGTGGTGGGCCTGTTCCGGGACGCCCCCGCCAGTACCGCGGCCGCCGCCGGCCACGCGTCCGTGCTGGCGGAGAACGCGACCACCGTCGGCGCGCTGCTCCTGCTGAAGGCCTTCGCCGCCGGCTGCTCGGCGCTGACCGGCGTCGAGGCGGTCGCCAACGCCGTCCCCTCCTTCCGCACGCCGCGCGCCAGGCGCGCCCAGAACACCGAGGTCGCGCTGGGCGCGCTGCTCGGCGTGATGCTGATCGGACTGGCCGTGCTGATCGGCCGCTTCCACCTCCAGCCGGTCGAGGGCGTCACCGTGCTCGCCCAGCTGGCCGACGCCTCGCTCGGGCACGGCGCCGCGTTCTACGTCGTCCAGTTCTCCACCGTGGTCCTGCTCGGCCTGGCCGCCAACACCTCCTTCGGCGGCCTGCCGGTCCTGCTCCACCTGCTCGCCCGGGACAACCACCTCCCGCACGTGTTCGCGCTGCGCGCCGACCGGCAGGTGCACCGGCACGGCGTCCTCTTCCTCGCGGTCGTCTCGGCGGCGCTGCTGGTCGGCTCCGGCGGCGACGTCAACAGCCTGGTGCCGCTGTTCTCCATCGGCGTGTTCGTCGGCTTCACGATCTGCCAGGTCGGCATGGTCAAGCACTGGTACCTGCACCGGCCGGCCAAGTGGCGGTGGAAGGCCGCGCTGAACGGCTTCGGCGCCGTGCTCACCGGTGTCGCGACGCTCGTCGTGACCGGCACCAAGTTCACCGAGGGCGCCTGGGGCATCGCGGTGGCGCTCCCGCTCCTGGTGGTGCTCTTCGAGCTGATCCACCGCGGCTACGAGCGGATCGGCGAACGCCTGGAGCTGGGCCGCGTGCCCGGTGCGGTGGTCCGCCGGCGCAGCCTGGTCGTCGTCCCGGTGACGGCGATCACCCGGCTCACCCGGGACGGCCTGTCGGCGGCGCTGTCGCTCGGCGACGAGGTGCTGGCGGTGACCGTCGTGCACGAGCCGGCCGAGGCCGAGGCCCTGCGGCGGGACTGGGAGCTGTGGGACCCGGGCGTGCCCCTGGTGGAGATCCCGGACGGCCACCGCCGGCTGGGCCAGCCGATCGCGGAGTTCGTCAACAGGCTGGGGGAGGAGCACGCGTACGACCGGCTGACCGTGCTGATCCCCGAGGTGGAGCCGGCCCACTGGTACCAGCGGGCGCTGCAGAACCGGCGCGGCGCGGTGATCGACCGCGCCCTGCGCCGGAGCACCGACGCGGTCGTGTGCCGCCTCCGCATGCGGATGTGATCGGCGCCCCCACCACACCCGGTGCGCACCTGACCTGCACATTCGGATGCGAACGGTCCCGGACGGCGAACGCCGGCCGGGACCGTTCCGCGTTCCGGTCACCCGTCCGCGTCAAGGTCGCGTCAACGTCCCTCGTTCACCCGTATGGAGGGCGTCAGGAACCCGTAACGCACCTCTGATGGCTGGTTTGCTGCTTCAGCCGGTCTTCCGCCGGTGCCGCGCGAAGCCCCCCGGCCGGTCGCGGCAGTCTCCCGAACCACGCTGGTGGAGCCCATGTCCGACCTCATCTACGTCGGTGTCACGGTCGCCGTGTTCGCCGTCATCGCCCTGATCGCGCGGGGGGTGGAGAAGCTGTGAG
>NZ_JBEZGX010000093.1:0-24862 GCF_040650235.1 Kitasatospora sp. NPDC048722 | reverse complement strand
ACGACCCCCCCCCCCCTCGTTCGGTGGCGGGCTGTCTCGGCTCCCCTGCGGGGCCGCCCCCCCCCCCCGCGCCGCCCCCCCCCCCCCCCCGCCCCCGGCGGCTCTCTGCGTTCCCTGCGTCCCTCAGGACTCCTGGTCCCGCCCCTTGCGGGTGAACACCCGCCGCCCCGGCCGGGTGACGGCGCCGGACACCCGGCTGACCCGGGCGCCGATCGTCATCCGGGCTGACAGGACGGCGTCGGCGATCCGCCACCACAGCTGCGCCGACGACGGCGGCAGCAGCGCCGCCCGCGTCCGCTCGCGCCGGCCCGCGGTGGCCAGCAGGCCCTCCCGGGCGGTGCGGACGTCGGCCGCGAGCGGCGCGGTGACGTGGGCGGAGCGGGCGTAGAGCACCCGCTCGGTGGCCAGCGCCAGCCGCCCGGCGGCGGCAGCCGCGTCCTCGTCCAGTTCGGCCCGCTCGGCGATCCGCCGGGCGGCGGCGCGCGGGGTGCACGACTCGTCCGGCGGGATGCCGAGGTCCCAGGCGGAGTCGACCAGCTCGTCCCAGGCGGCCAGGACCTGCTCGTCGGTGAGCTCGGCCGGGCCGTCCCCGCCGGGGCGGCGGCGTCCGCCGCCGATCCGGCGCCGGCGCACCGCGGCACGCCAGAGCATCGGGACGAGCAGCAGCGCGATCAGCGCGACCACCGCGGCGAGGGTGCCGAGCACCTGCGCGGAGAGCAGCCAGGAGTCCTGGCCGGTGTCGCCGGCGGCGGTGTTCTTCTTGCCGCACTCGCCCAGCTGGCGCAGCTTGGCGTCGCAGTCCTTGCTGCTGGACGGCGCCGGCGCGGGCGCGTCGCTGGTGGCGGCGGCGGTCGGCCGCTGGGTGGGGGCGGTGGTCGGGGTGGCGGCCTGCTCGTTGTAGCGCGGCTGCACACCGCGGCTGGGGGTGGGCTCGAAGCGCATCCAGCCGTAGCCGGCGAAGTACAGCTCGGGCCAAGCGTGGTACATCCGGCCCGTCACCGAGTAGGTGGTGGCGCTCTGGGCGTCGCCGGGGGTGAAGCCGACGGCGACCCGGGCGGGGATCTTCAGGGTGCGGGCCATCGCCGCCATGGTGGAGGCGAAGTGGACGCAGAAGCCGCGCTTGTCGCGCAGGAAGGTGACGATGGCGTCCGTGCCGGTGCCGCTGCTGACGCTGGTGTCGTAGCGGAACTCCGGCCCGGTGAACCAGGCGGCGAGGGCGACGGCCTTGTCGTAGTTGGTCGTCTCCTTGGCGGTGACCTGCCGGGCCTGCTGCGCCACCTCCGCGGGCAGGTTCGCCGGCAGCGCCGTGTAGTGCTCCCGGATGTCCTGGGGCGCGCTCGGCGCGTCGCGCAGGTCGTTGGCGGTGGGCCGGACGTCCAGCGAGGTGACCTGGTAGTGCAGGCCCTTGATCGACTTGTCGTTGGTGGGCATCACGGTGCGGGTCAGCTGGTCGAGCTTCCACTCGCCGCGGTTGGGCAGCTGGACCGACAGCGCCGGGTACGGCATCGGCAGCCAGCTCTTCTCCAGCGCGTTGCTGACCTGGAAGTCGCCCTTCACCTGCGGGAGGTTGGGGTCCTGGAGGCCTTCCGGCGGGGGAAGGGCCGCGCCCACGTCGGCGACGGTGGTGGAGCCGAGCTTCCAGTTGGTGCCGTCGAACACGTCCAGTGAGCCGGTGCGCAGGTAGGTCTGGTCGGCGATGTCGCTGTCCAGGGTGTAGCGCAGCAGCTCGGTGTTGGTGGGCCGGGTGATCTCGGCCTGCAGGCTGACCAGCGGGTCGAGGCTGGTGACCGCGCCGGCCGAACCCCCGCCGCCGCTGCCGCCGGAGCCGGCGTGCAGCAGGCCGGAGTTCCAGTGCGGCAGGAAGACGGGCAGCAGCATGGCGACGGCCAGGGCCAGGATGCCGACCTGCTGACCGCCGAGGCCGACCGCGCCGGAGCTCTCGGTGCCGCGCGAGGTGCCGCGGAAGATCCGGCCCCAGCGGGAGACGCGGTCCTGGCCCTCGGCGAAGAGGAGCACCAGGTAGCCGGCCGCGGCGAGGCCGAACCAGATCCAGCTGCCGCGGTCGCCGGCCAGGCCGTTGCCGACCGAGTACAGCGCGAGCAGGGGCAGCCCGGCCAGCGCCGAGCGCCGGTACGTCACCGCGACGGTGTCGACGATCAGCGCGATCAGGCCGACCGAGCCGACCAGGATCAGCCGCAGGCCCGCGTTGGGCGGTGCGGGGATGGCGTACTGCTGGATGTCGTCCAGACCGGAGTCGAACACCCGGTCGAGGGAGCTCGGCGAGTCCGGCCCCGGAATCAGGCCGCCCCACACGGAGCCGGAGTCGGCGAAGCCGATCAGCAGCAGGAGGACCAGCGCGACCAGCTGCCCGAGCGGCACCGTCCAGCGGAACACCGGGGTGCGGCGCAGGCCCGCGCCGACCGCGGCGATCACCGCGATCACCAGGAAGGCGTGGGTGATCCAGCTCTTGGTGGTGAGCAGCGGGGTCAGGCAGAGCGAGGCGAGGGCGGTGGCCAGCGCCGAGTAGACGGTCAGTTTGGCCCGGGTGGTCACGCGCCGGCCTCTTCTCGGTAGGGGGCGGTGGTCTTCGCGCCGTCGGCGGCCCGCCACAGGTCGGGAAGCGAGTCCCCGGCGCGCACCGGCAGGACCGTCCAGCCGGCCTCGCGCAGCTGGCGGACCCGGGCGCGGAACTCGTCGCCGCCGGTCTCGGGGGCGAGCATCCGCAGGCCGGTCCACGTGCCGGTGTCGAGGAGGAAGGCGATGGCGCCGCCGGTGCGCCCGCGCAGCCGGGCCAGCCGTGCGGCCTGGGACTCGTCCAGCTCGCCGAGGACGGCGACCAGCAGGCCCTCGCCGCCGGCGCGCAGCGGCTCCTCGGCGCGGGAGAGCCCGCCGCCGTCGGACAGGTCGGCGATCGCGAGCGCGTCCAGGATCAGCCCGGAGGACTCGGCCGCCGCGTTGGTGCCGCCGGTGCCGGGGCCGGGGACCCAGCGGCCGGTGTCGGTGAGCAGCCGGGTCTGGTACCCGCGCTCCAGCAGGTGGACGGAGACGGACGCGGCGCAGCTGACCGCCCACTCGAAGGAGGAGGCGGGGCCGCTGCCCCGGTGGGCGATCTCGCGGGTGTCCAGCAGCACGGTGGCGCGGGCGCGCTGGGGCTGCTCCTCGCGGCGGACCATCAGTTCGCCGTAGCGGGCGGTGGACTTCCAGTGCACGCGGCGCAGGTCGTCGCCGGGCCGGTACTCGCGCAGGATCACGTCGTCGTCGCCGGCCAGCGCGAGGGTGCGGGAGTGGCTCTCGCCCTGCCCGAGCCACTCGCCGCTCAGCCGCACGTGCGCCAGCGCCTGGACCTGGGGGACGACGGTGAGCACGTCGGACGCGGTGAACGAGCGGTTCACCTCGCACATCCCGAACGGGTCGGACAGCCGCAGCTGGAGCGGTCCGAGCTCGTAGCGGCCGCGCAGGTCGGAGCGGACCCGGTAGGAGACCTCGCGGTTGCCGCGCGGCTCGACCCGGTCCAGCACGAAGCGCGGGCGCGGACCGAGCACGTACGGGACCTTGTCCTCCAGGAGCAGCAGCCCGGTGGGCACCCGGGAGATGTTGTCGACCCGCAGGTGGACCCGGGCCTCCTGACCGGCGATCGCCCGGTGCGGGGTGAGCCGGCGCCCGCTGGCCACCCGGTAGCGGGTGTTGGCCAGCACCACGGCGGCGGCCAGCGGCAGCGCGGCGAGCAGGACGCCGACCCGCAGCAGCGCGTCCTGGTCGAGCAGGTAGGCGCAGACCATGGCGGTGAGTCCGGCGGCGAGGAAGGAGCGGCCCCGGGTGGTGAGGCCGCGCAGGCCGGCCCGCAGGCCCGACGGTGAGTCGGACGGCGACACCTCAGCCCCTCCGGCCGGCCGGGCCGCCCTGCGGGCGCGGCAGCGGGAGCCGGGCGACGAGGTCGGCCACGATCTGCTCGGAGGTGCGGCGGCTGAGCTGGGTCTCGGCGGTCGGCATCAGGCGGTGCGCGAGGACCGGGACGGCGAGGCGCTGGATGTCGTCCGGGGTGACGTAGTCGCGCCCGTCCAGTGCGGCGGCCGCGCGGGCGGCCCGGACCAGGTGCAGGGTGGCGCGCGGCGAGGCGCCCAGGCGCAGCTCGTGGCTGGTGCGGGTGGCGCCGACCAGGTCGACGGCGTAGCGGCGGACCGGGTCGGCGATGTGCACGGTGCGCACCAGGTCGATCAGCTTGAGGATGTCGGCGGCGTGCGCGACCGGCTGGAGGTCGGCCAGCGGATTGGCGCCGGCGTGCACGTCGAGCATCGCGAACTCGGCCTCGGGGCTGGGGTAGCCGATCGAGATGCGGGCCATGAAGCGGTCCCGCTGGGCCTCGGGGAGGGGGTAGGTGCCCTCCATCTCGACCGGGTTCTGGGTGGCGACGACCATGAACGGAGACGGCAGCTCGTAGCTGGTCCCGTCGATGGTGACCTGGCGCTCCTCCATCGACTCCAGCAGCGCGGACTGGGTCTTGGGCGAGGCACGGTTGATCTCGTCGCCGACCACGATCTGGGCGAAGATCGCGCCCGGGCGGAACTCGAAGTCGCGCTGGTGCTGGTCGTAGATGTTGGTGCCGGTGACGTCCGAGGGCAGCAGGTCGGGCGTGAACTGGATGCGCCGCACGGTGCAGTCGACCGAGCGGGCGAGCGCCTTGGCCAGCATGGTCTTGCCGACGCCGGGCACGTCCTCCAGCAGCAGGTGGCCCTCGGCGAGCAGGACGGTCAGGGCGATCCGGACGGCCTCCGGCTTGCCCTCGATCACGCTCTCGATGTTGGCGCGGACCCGGTCCACGACGGCGGCGAGCTCGGGCAGGCCGACCCGGTGGTACCCGTCCGCCTCCTGGGCGCCCCCCGAAGAACCGCCGACACCGGCCTGATCGCTGTAGCTCGTCACCCGTTACGCTCCCTGGCACACCGTGCCCGCCTCACCCCGAGGCCGGCCCCCACCCCATGCTTGACGCGGCCGTACCAGGGGCGGTTCCGTGCGGGATCCGGCGCCGGGACAGCGGCCTGCGGCCGGGCCGCCCCAGGTGGTTCGAGGTCAACCGGCAGGCGCATTCTCCCCTGCCGGGGGCGCGGAAGTCACCCTGTCGCCCAAGCGCCGTTGCCTGGGGACAGGGCGTCGGGCCGTCAGTGGATTTCGCGCAGGAGACCCGTGTGGACGTCGAAGACGAAGCCGCGGACGTCGTCTGTGTGCAGCAGGAACGGGGAGGTGCGGACGCGCTGCATGGACTGGCGGACGTCGCCGTCCAGGTCGACGAAGGCCTCGACCGCCCACTGCGGGCGCTGGCCGACCTCCAGTTCCAGCTCGCGGCGGAAGTCCTCGGTGAGCCCGAGCAGGCCGCAGCCGGTGTGGTGGATCAGCGCGATCGAGCGGGTGCCGAGGGCGCGCTGGCTGATCGTGAGGGAGCGGATGGTGTCGTCGGTGACGACGCCGCCCGCGTTGCGGATGACGTGGGCGTCGCCCAGTTCGAGCCCGAGCGCCGCGAACAGGTCGAGGCGGGCGTCCATGCAGGCGACGACGGCGATCTTCTGCACCGGGCGGGCGTCCATGCCGCCGTCGTGGAAGGTGACCGCGTACTCGCGGTTGGACGCCACGAAGCGGTCGATGATGGCCGGGGTCTCGGGGGCGGCAGCGGCGGTCGGCGTGGGCCGGTCGGGGGTCACTGTCATAGGGGCGACGTTAGTGCGATTCGGGGGGCCGCGGTGGGGTGGAGAGCTACAGAACGTGGAGCTGTGACCGAGCGCATAGCCACAACGGACGGGTTTGTCCGGCCTGGTCCCGAAGCGCGCGCGACCCGGGGCGCGCGACCGGGCGCCGCGGCCGCCCCGCTCGCCCCGGCCCGGCCGCCGGGACGGCCGCGACCTGCGGTGATCCGTACCGCCGCCCGGGTGGTGCGCCGGAGCGGGCCATTGACTGGCGGGACCCGCGCGATAGAGTTGCGGCGCAGTGGAGCACACCCCCCGGGGCCCGTCAACGGGGCCTTTCCGGCCGCTGCTCCGGCCCGACCCGGCCCGTGGCCTCCACCCGCTCCGTGCCCTCCTGGCGCACCTTCCCCGGCGCCCGGCGGTCATGTCCTTCCCCTCGAGCGGGCGGGGACCACGGGCCGTGTCGTGCCCGCTCCCGGCGGTGGGCGAGAATGGTCGCAGCTCCCGGACATCGGGCTGCTCCGCACCGAGGAAGGGCGCCGCCGCGCATGACCACCAACGAGCCGGGACCCAAGCACGTCCCCGTGATGCTGCAGCGGTGCATGGACGCGCTGGCCCCGGCGATCTCCCGGCCCGGCGCCGTGGTGGTGGACGCCACCCTCGGCCTCGGCGGGCACAGCGAGGCATTGCTGACCCAGTTCCCCGAGGTCCGGCTGGTCGCGGTGGACCGCGACCCGGCCGCGCTCAAGCTCTCCGGCGAGCGCCTCGCCCCGTTCGGCGACCGGGCCACCCTTGTGCACGCCGTCTACGACGA
Source organism: Kitasatospora sp. NPDC048722 (assembly GCF_040650235.1). Classification (NCBI taxonomy): domain Bacteria; kingdom Bacillati; phylum Actinomycetota; class Actinomycetes; order Kitasatosporales; family Streptomycetaceae; genus Kitasatospora; species Kitasatospora sp. NPDC048722. The sequence continues at coordinate 18,373 of NZ_JBEZGX010000093.1, read as the reverse complement.
GATCCCCGAGGTGCTGGAGCGCCTGGGCATCGACCGGATCGACGGCGTCCTGTTCGACCTCGGCGTCTCCTCGATGCAGCTGGACGAGGCGGACCGCGGCTTCGCGTACGCCCAGGACGCCCCGCTGGACATGCGGATGGACCAGACCCGGGGGATCAGCGCGGCCGAGGTGCTCAACACCTACAGCCACGGCGAGCTGGCCCGGATCCTGAAGTTCTACGGCGAGGAGCGGTTCGCGGGGAAGATCGCCTCGGTGATCGTCCGGGAGCGCGAGAAGGAACCGTTCACCAACAGCGCGCGTCTGGTCGAGTTGGTGCGCAACGCCATTCCGGCGGCGACCCGGCGCACCGGCGGGAACCCCGCGAAGCGGACCTTCCAGGCCCTGCGGATCGAGGTGAACGGCGAACTGGAGGTGCTGGACCGGGCCATCCCGGGAGCGCTGGACGCCCTCGCGATCGGCGGACGGATCGTCGTGATGTCCTACCAGTCGCTGGAGGACCGCCTGGTGAAGCAGTACTTCGCGGCCGGAGCGACCAGCACGGCGCCGCCGGGACTGCCGTTCGTCCCCGAGGAGCACCAGCCCTGGCTGAAGCTGATCACCCGCGGTGCCGAGCTGGCCACCGAGGAGGAGATCGAGGAGAACCGGCGCGCCGCGCCCGTGCGGCTGCGGGTGGCGGAGAGGATCAGGGACCGGAAGAAGCGGGGCTGAGCGGGTCCCGGGGCGGTCCGAAGGGCGGAGGAGAGCAGTGGGGCCGGTGGCCGGTGGGGTCCGGGCGGGGAGCGGAGCACTCCCGGGGCAGGGCAGGGCGCGGATCACGGTCCGGCCGGGGCGGCGCCCCGTGCGGGGACGCACGCCCTTCGCCGTCCTCGTGGTGGTCCTGCTGGCGGCGGGGCTGCTCGGGCTGCTGGCGCTGAACACGGCGCTCAACGAGGGATCCTTCGAGCTGTCCCGGCTGCGGCGGCAGACCACCACGGCGACCGACGAGCAGCAGAGCCTCCAGCACCAGATCGACCAGAACTCCGCGCCTGACGCGCTGGCCAGGCGGGCCGCCGAGCTGGGCATGATCCCGGCCGGCGGGATGGCCTTCCTGGACCTGGGCAACGGTGGCAAGGTGCTCGGCAAGCCCGGCCCGGCGCAGGACAGCCCGCCGGTGAAGCGGTCGACGGCCGAGCCGTGGCCGACCAAGCAGCAGCCGGCGCCGAGCTCCCAGCCGAGCGCCCCGGCGCCGACGGCGACCGCGGGCGACTCCGTCGTCCAGATCAACCCGGGCGCCCCGGCGCCCTCGCCGACGGGGGGTGCGGCCCGATGAGCGGGTGGAGCATGCGGGACGTCAGAACGCGCGTACGGGCGCACGCCCCGGCGGGGAACAGCGAGCTCGGCATCGGGAGGCGCGCATGAGCACCCCGCGACAGCCGTCCGCCGGGGGCTCCGGCAACCCGCGCCGTCCGGCGGCGCCCAAGGGTGCGGCCGGACGCGGGCAGGCGGCGAAGAAGGCCCAGCCGGCCAAGCCGCAGCCGGCGAAGGCGCAGCCGGCGCGGCCGAAGCAGCCCGCCAAGGGCCAGCCCGCGAAGGCCGCCGCCGCCCGGACGCCGAGGGCCCCGCAGCAGCGCCGACCCGAGGGCCGGCCGCCGGCCAGGTCCCAGGCGGCGGCCCGGCCGCGCCCCAAGTCCCGTCCGCCGCAGCGCCCCAAGGCGCTCAAGCTGGCTGAGCCCAAGCGCCGGCTGCGGGTGATCACCGTCGTGCTGTCGCTGGTGTTCTCCGTCTTCGCGGGCCGGCTCGTCCAGCTGCAGCTGCTGGACGCCGACGCGCTGGCCGCCGACGCCAACACCAACCGCTACCTCAACATCCCGATCACCGCGGAGCGCGGCTCGATAACGTCCTCCGACGGCGTGGCCCTGGCGGCCACCGTCGACGCGTACGACATCACCGCCGACCCGGCGATGTTCACCCCGGAGGCCACCGGCGTCCCGGACGCCCCCGAGCAGGCGGCGGCGCTGCTGTCGCCGATCATCGGCGTGCCCAAGGAGAAGATCGCCGCCGACCTGCACACCCCCAAGACCCGCTACAAGCGGCTCGCCGCCCAGCAGACCCCGGGCGCCAAGAACCAGATCAGCGAACTCAAGGCCAACCTGGAGAAGCAGGCCGGTTCGCGCGCCTGCCAGGCCCAGAAGCGGCAGCTCGGCAAGCCCGCCGACCAGGGCGGACGCACCCGGGTCGACAACGAGTGCGCCAACCCGTTGGCCGGCGTGTTCAACCAGGAGACCCAGAAGCGGGTCTACCCCTCCGACGGCCTGGCGGCCAACCTGGTCGGCTTCGTCAACGGCGACGGGCAGGGCGCGGGCGGCCTGGAGCTGCAGTACCAGAAGCTGCTGGCCGGCAAGGACGGCCACAACAGCTACGCCCAGGCGGGCGGCCGACTGGTGCCCACCGCCGGGGGCTCGCTGGAGGGCGCCGTGCCCGGCAACGACGTCAAGCTGACCATCAACCGGGACATCCAGTGGGCCGCCCAGCGGGCGATCACCGACCAGGTGGCCAACTCCGGCGCGGAGAAGGGCTACGTCGTCGTCCAGGACGTGAAGACCGGCCAGGTCCTCGCGATGGCCACCGCGCCTGGCTTCAACCCGAACGACCTGAGCACCGCCAAGCAGTCCCAGCTGGGCAACGCCGCCCTGGGCGACGCCTACGAGCCGGGCAGCACCGCCAAGCTGATGAGCATGGCCGCCGTCCTGGACTCCGGCAAGGCCACCTGGGACACCAAGGTCACCGTCCCCAACCGGCTCGTCCGGGCCGGACAGCAGTTCAAGGACGACGTCGACCACGACAACTGGTACCTGACCCTCGCCGGGGTGCTCGCCAAGTCCTCCAACATCGGCACCATCGAGGCGATCGAGACCCTCGGCGACGGCGACCAGCTGAAGGCCAACCAGGTGCTGGACGGCTACATGCGCAAGTTCGGCGTGGCCCAGCCGACCGGTCTGAACTTCCCCGGCGAGACGGCCGGCAAGCTCAAGAAGCCGGAGGACCTGGTCGCCTCGGAGAAGTACAACATCTCCTTCGGCCAGGGCCCGCTGCAGATGAACGCGCTGCAGGCCACATCGGTGTACTCGACCATCGCCAACGGCGGCGTCCGGGTGGCGCCCAGCATCGTCCAGGGCATCACCAGCCCGGACGGCAAGTACACCCCGACCCCGCCGGGCGAGCAGACCCGGGTGGTCAGCGACCAGACCGCCAAGACCCTCACCCAGATGCTGGAGTCCGTCGTCGACGACGAGCAGGGCACCGGCGGCAAGGCCGCCATCCCCGGGTACCGCGTCGCCGGCAAGACCGGCACCGCCAACCGCGGCGCGGCCAACGGCGTCGGCTACGACGGCTACACCGCCTCCTTCATCGGCTTCGCCCCGGCGGAAGCCCCCCGGGTGACCGTCTCCTGCACGCTCCAGGGCCCGGTCAACGGCCACTTCGGCGGCCAGCTGTGCGGCCCGGTGTTCAAGCAGGTGATGGAGTTCACCCTCAAGACCCTCCAGGTCCCGCCGAGCAACAGCGAGGCGCCCAACCTGCCCGTCGACTGGAAGCCGTGAACGAGCATGAGCAACGAGCTGGCCGGGTCGGCCGGCGGCGCGGCGCAGGGCCGGTTTGGCCCTGGGCACCCTTCGGCGGATAGCCTTCGCGCCGTGCCGAAACCCGATCAAACCACCGTGAGTCCGCCCCGCCCGGCCGAGGCCGCCGCCCTGCCGCTCGCCGAGCTGGCCGGCCGGCTGGGCCTGCCGCCCGTCGAAGGGGGCGCCGTCACCGGCGTCACCCACGACTCCCGCGCGGTGCGCCCGGGCGACGTGTACGTGGCCTTCCCCGGCGCCAACCACCACGGCGCGGCCTTCGCGGCCAAGGCCGCGGACGCCGGCGCGGTGGCCGTGCTCACCGACCCGGCGGGCGCCGAGCTGGCCGCCCCCACCGGCCTGCCGCTGCTGGTCGTCGACCGGCCGCGGGCCCGGATGGGCGAGCTGGCCGCGATCGTCTACGGGCACCCGTCCGAGCGGCTGCTGATGCTCGGCCTGACCGGCACCAACGGCAAGACCACCACCTCCTACCTGGTCGAGGGCGGCCTGCGCGGCGCCGGCCGCAGCCCCGGGGTGATCGGCACCGTCGAGATGCGGGTCGGCTCCGAGCGGATCAAGAGCGAGCGGACCACCCCCGAGGCCACCGACCTGCACGCGATCCTCGGCGTGATGGCCGAGCGTGGCGCCGACGCGGTGACCATGGAGGTCTCCAGCCACGCCCTCGTCTTCGGCCGCACCGACGGGGTGACGTACGACGTCGCCCTGTTCAACAACCTCACGCCGGAGCACCTCGACTTCCACCCGGACATGGAGGACTACTTCCAGGCGAAGGCCAGGCTCTTCCAGCCCGGCAAGTCCCGCCGCGGAGTGGTCAACGTCGACGACGAGTACGGCCGCCGGCTGGCCGCCGAGGCCGGGATCCCGGTGGCCACCTTCTCCGCCGCCGGCGACCCCGGCGCCGACTGGCGCGCGGTCGACGTCCAGCTCGGTCCGGTCGGCTCCACCTTCCGGGTGCTCGGCCCGGACGGCGCCGAGGCCGACGCCTCCGTGCCGCTGCCCGGCCCGTTCAACGTGGCCAACGCGCTCGCCGCGATCACCGTCCTGGTCTCCGCCGGGCTGCCGCTGGACCGGGCCGTCGCGGGCGTCGCCGCCGTCCCCGGCGTGCCGGGCCGGCTGGAGCGCGTGGACGCCGGACAGCCGTTCGTCGCCGTCGTCGACTACGCCCACAAGCCGGACGCCCTGCGCGCCGTCCTCGGCTCGCTGCGCGAGGTCACCAAGGGCCGGCTGCACGTCGTCGTCGGCTGCGGCGGCGACCGCGACCCGCACAAGCGCGGACCGATGGGCGACATCGCCGCCCGGCTCGCCGACACCGCCCTGCTGACCAGCGACAACCCGCGCAGCGAGGACCCGCTGGCGATCCTCGCCAGCATGCTCGGCGGCGCCGCCGCCGTTCCCGAGGCCGAGCGCGGCGACGTCCTGGTCGTCCCCGACCGGGCCGAGGCGATCCGCCTCGCGGTGGCCCGCGCACACGCCGGCGACACCGTGCTGGTGGCCGGCAAGGGCCACGAACTTGGCCAGTACGTACGAGACGAGATCCGCCCCTTCGACGACCGGGAGGTGCTGCGCGAATCCATCACGCAGACCACGGCCGCCCGGGGCGACCGAGGAGTAGAGCAGCAGTGATCGCACTGACCCTCGCCGAGGTGGCCGCAGCCGTCGGAGGCACCCTGGACGGCGCCGACCCCGCCACCCCGGTGACCGGCCCGGTCGAGGTCGACTCCCGGAAGGTGCTGCCCGGCGGCCTGTTCGCGGCCTTCGTCGGCGACCACGTGGACGGCCACGACTACGCGGCCACCGCGGTCGCGGCCGGCGCCGTCGCGGTGCTGGCCTCCCGCCCGGTCGGCGTGCCCGCCGTCCTGGTCGACAGCGTCGTGGACGCCCTCGGCAAGCTGGCCCGCGCCGTCGTGGCCCGCGCCGAGGCCACCACCGTGGTCGCGCTGACCGGCTCGGCCGGCAAGACCAGCACCAAGGACCTGATCGCCCAGCTGCTCCAGCGCCTCGGCGGCACCGTCTACCCGCCCGGCTCGCTCAACAACGAGATCGGGCACCCGATGACCGCGCTGCGGGTCGAGCCCGGAACCCGGCACCTGGTCATGGAGATGGGCGCCCGGCACAAGGGCGACATCGAGTACCTCACCTCCATCACCCCGCCCCGGATCGGCCTGGTGCTGAACGTCGGCACCGCGCACGTCGGCGAGTTCGGCTCGCAGGAGAAGATCGCCGAGGCCAAGGGCGAGCTGGTCGAGGCGCTGCCCGCGGACGGCGTCGCGATCCTCAACGCCGACGACCGGCTGGTCCGCGCGATGACGGCCCGGACCAAGGCCAGAGTCGTCCTGTTCGGCGAGTCCCCGGACGCCCACGTCCGGGCGACCGACGTTCGCCTGGACGCCACCGGACGGCCATCGTTCACGCTCACCACCCCGGCCGGTTCCGCGCCCGTACAGCTGCGCCTGTACGGTGAGCACCACGTCTCGAACGCCCTCGCCGCCGCCGCGGTGGCGGTGGAGCTCGGGATGTCCGTCGACGACGCCGCGGAAGCCCTGGGCGAGGCGGGTGCGCTGTCCCGCTGGCGCATGGAGGTCGTCGACCGGGCCGATGGTGTCACCGTCGTCAACGACGCCTACAACGCGAACCCCGACTCGATGCGGGCCGCGCTGCGGGCGCTGGTCTCGATGGGGGGCCGCGGCCCGGAGCGCCGCCGTACCTGGGCGGTGCTCGGCGAGATGCGGGAGCTCGGCGAGGACAGCCTGGCCGAGCACGACGCCATCGGGCGGCTCGCGGTGCGGCTGGACGTCACCAAGCTGGTGGCGGTCGGCGGGCGCGAGGCGGCCTGCATGGAACTGGGCGCGAGGAACGAAGGTTCGTGGGGTGAGGAGTCGGTGCTGGTGTCCGACGCGGACGCGGCGGTCGAACTGCTGCGCAGTCAGCTGCGGCCGGGGGATGTGGTCCTGGTGAAGGCGTCCCGTTCGGTGGGGCTGGAGAAGGTGGCCGAGGCCCTCCTCGCGGACGGTGCGGCCGAGTGATGAAGCAGATCCTCTTCTCCGGCATGATCGGCCTGGTCCTGTCCCTGCTCGGCACCCCGGCGCTGATCAAGCTGCTCGCCAAGCACGGCTACGGCCAGTACATCCGCGACGACGGCCCGAAGGCGCACCACAGCAAGAAGGGCACGCCCACCATGGGCGGCATCGCCTTCATCCTGGCGACGCTCATCGCCTACTTCGCGACCAAGGCGATAACGGGCGAGAGCCCGACCGTCTCCGGGCTGCTGGTGCTCTTCCTGACCGCAGGCCTCGGCCTGGTCGGCTTCCTGGACGACTACATCAAGGTCGTCAAGCGCCGCTCGCTCGGCCTGCGGGCCAAGGCCAAGCTGGCCGGCCAGTCGATCGTCGGCCTCGGCTTCGCGGTCCTGGCGATGCAGTTCCAGGACGACCGCGGGCTCACCCCGGCGTCCCAGAGCCTGTCCTTCGTCCGGGACTTCAAGTGGGCGGTCGGCCCGGTCCTGTTCGTCATCTTCGCGTACTTCATGATCGCGGCGATGTCCAACGGCGTGAACCTGACGGACGGTCTGGACGGCCTCGCCACCGGCGCGTCGGTCATGGTCTTCGGCGCCTACACCTTCATCGGCATCTGGGAGTACACCCAGAGCTGCGCCTACGCGATCACCGCGACCGCCAACTGCTACGACGTCCGCGACCCGCTGGACCTCGCCGTCGTCGCCTCCGCCCTGATGGGCTCCTGCTTCGGCTTCCTCTGGTGGAACACCTCGCCCGCCAAGATCTTCATGGGCGACACCGGCTCGCTCGCCCTCGGCGGTGCCCTCGCGGGCCTGGCCATCTGCTCGCGCACCGAGCTCCTGCTCGCGCTGCTCGGCGGCCTCTACGTGATCATCACCCTGTCGGTGATCATCCAGGTCGGCTCCTTCCGGATGACCGGCAAGCGCGTCTTCAAGATGGCACCGCTGCAGCACCACTTCGAACTCAAGGGTTGGACCGAAGTCCTGATCGTGGTCCGCTTCTGGATCATCCAGGGCCTCTGCGTCGCCGTCGGCCTCGGCCTCTTCTACGCGGGATGGGTGACCGGATGACGGGTCCCGACTGGAACGACCTGCCCGTCGTCGTCGCCGGGCTCGGCGTCTCGGGCATCAGCGCCGCGCGCGTCCTGCGCGGCCTCGGCGCCGACGTGACCGTGGTCGACGGCGGAAGCGGCGAGGGCCTGAAGGCCCGCGCCGCCGAACTGGAGGCCCAGGGCATCACCGTGCGCCTCGGCGACGGCGCGAGCCTGCCCGAGGGCACCCGGCTGGTCGTCACCTCGCCCGGCTGGCCGCCGACCAGCCCGCTGTTCGCCGCCGCGGACCGGGCCGGCGTCGACGTCTGGGGCGACGTCGAGCTCGCCTGGCGGCTGCGCAGGCCACTGGCCGCCACCGGCGAACCCGCCCCCTGGCTGGCGGTCACCGGCACCAACGGCAAGACCACCACCGTCCAGATGCTCGCCTCGATCCTCACCGCGGCCGGCAAGCGCACCGCCGCCGTCGGCAACGTCGGCGTCTCGGTGCTGGACGCGGTGCTCGCAGAGGAGCCGTACGACGTCCTCGCGGTCGAGCTCTCCAGCTACCAGCTGCACTGGGCGCCCTCGCTGCGCCCGCACTCGGCGGCCGTGCTCAACCTGGCGCCCGACCACCTCGACTGGCACGGCTCGATGGAGGCGTACGCCGCCGACAAGGGCCGGATCTACGAGGGCAACGTCGTCGCCTGCGTGTACAACCTGGCCGACCCGGCCACCGAGGCCCTGGTCCGCGAGGCCGACGTCGAGGAGGGCTGCCGGGCGATCGGCTTCGGCCTCGGCGCCCCCGGCCCGTCGAACTTCGGCGTCGTGGACGGGCTGCTGGTCGACCGCGCCTTCGTGCCCGACCGGGCCAAGAACGCCGCCGAGCTGGGCTCCGTCGAGGACGTGAACCCGCCGGCCCCGCACAACATCGCCAACGCCCTGGCGGCGGCGGCGCTGGCGCGGGCCTACGGGGTCGAGCCGAAGGCCGTCCGTGAGGGCCTGCGGGCCTTCCGTCCGGACGCCCACCGGATCGCCGAGGTCGCCGTGGTCGACGGGGTCACGTACATCGACGACTCCAAGGCCACCAACACCCACGCCGCCGCGGCCTCGCTGGCCGCCTACCGGCCGATCGTCTGGATCGCCGGCGGCCTCGCCAAGGGCGCGACCTTCGACGACCTCGTCCAGGGCGCGGCCGAGCGGCTGCGGGCCGCCGTGCTCATCGGCGAGGACCGCGCGCTGATCCGGGAGGCGCTCGCCCGACACGCGCCGGATGTCCCGGTGATCGAGGCGGCCGAGGGCCAGACTGGCGCGGTGGCGATGGCCGAGGTGGTCCGGACGGCCTCGTCGCTCGCCCAGCCGGGTGACACGGTGCTCCTGGCCCCGGCCTGCGCGTCGATGGACATGTTCACCAACTACGGCGAGCGCGGCGACCTCTTCGCCGCCTCCGTCCGGGAGCTGGCGGGCGGGTAGCCGGGCCCGGCGAGGGCGTCCGTACGAAGAGAGCGAGCGGGGAGTTGGCGGGGCAGGGCAGGGCGGATTCGGGCGTGCGGGAGCAGGCCGCGGCCGATCCGTGGCGCGTGATCTCCGCCACCACCACGAAGTACAAGTCGGCCGGTCCACTGGGCCGCCTGAGCGCCTTCCGCGCCCGGGTGCGGTACTGGCTGGACCGGCCGCTGACGCCCTACCTGCTGATCGTCGGCACCACGCTGCTGCTGGTCGTGCTCGGCCTCATGATGGTCTTCTCGGCCTCGCAGATCCTGGCCCTGAACCAGCACCACACCGCCCAGTACTACTTCCTCAAACAGCTGATCGCGGCCATCCTCGGCCTCGTCCTGCTGGTCGGCATCGCCGCGGTCCCGGTGGCGGTCCTGCGGGTGGTCGTCTACCCGGTGATGTTCGGCGTGATCGGCGCGCTCGCGCTGGTCGCCGTGCCCGGCATCGGGGTGCGGATCAACGGCAACCAGAACTGGCTGGACTTCGGCTTCTTCCAGTTCCAGCCCTCCGAGTTCGCCAAGTTCGCACTCGTCCTGTGGGGCGCCGACCTGCTCGCCCGCAAGCAGAAGGCCGGCACCCTCACCTCCTGGAAGCACCTGCTCGTGCCGCTCGTGCCGGGCGCCCTGCTGCTGCTCGCGCTGATCATGCTCGGCGGTGACATGGGCACCTCGATGATCCTGGTGGCCATGCTGTTCGCGCTGCTCTGGATGGTCGGCGCACCGCTGCGGATGTTCGTGGCCACCCTCGGCGTGGCCGTCGTCGTCTGCACCGCCCTCGTGATCACCGTCCCGCACCGGGCGGAACGCCTCGGCTGCATCGGGATCACCAAGCTCGACCCGGACGGTGCCTGCTTCCAGGCCCTGCACGGCGTCTACTCGTTCGCCCTCGGCGGCGGCTTCGGCACCGGTCTCGGCGCCGGCGTCGAGAAGTGGGGCCAGCTGCCCGAGGCGCACACCGACTTCATCTTCGCCGCGACCGGCGAGGAACTCGGTCTGGTGGGGACGCTGTCGGTGATCGGTCTCTTCGCGGCACTAGGCTACGCGGGTATCCGTGTGGCCATCGGTACGAAGGACCCCTTCGTCAGGTACGCCGCGGGAGCCGCCACCACGTGGATCATGGCCCAGGCCGTGATCAACCTGGGGTCGGCACTGGGACTGCTGCCGATCGCGGGCGTCCCGCTCCCGCTGTTCTCCTACGGCGGTTCCGCCATGCTGTCGGCCATGTGCGCGATCGGAGTGCTGCTGTGCCTGGCACGCAGCACCTCCGGCGCGAAGGCGGCCCTGGCCGCCCGGAGCAAGAACTCCCGGATCAGGAGACGACTGGCCCGGGTGCTGCCACGACGACGAACCACAGCGCGCCCGGCCCCCGGGCCGGCACGCAGGGAGCGGTGAATTTCGGTGCATGTCGTACTCGCCGGCGGGGGGACCGCCGGTCACATCGAGCCGGCCATGGCCCTCGCGGACGCCCTCCGCAGGCACGACCCGTCCATCGGGATCACCGCCCTGGGCACCGAGAAGGGGTTGGAGACCCGGCTGGTGCCCGAGCGCGGCTACCAGCTGGAGCTCATCCCGGCCGTCCCGCTGCCCCGCAAGCCCACCCCCGAGCTGATCACCGTCCCGGGCCGGCTGCGCGGCACCGTCCGCGCCGCGCAGGAGATCATCGAGCGGGTCAACGCCGACGCCGTGGTCGGCTTCGGCGGCTACGTCGCCATGCCGGCCTACCTGGCCGCCAAGCGCGCCGGCGTGCCGATCGTGGTGCACGAGGCCAACGCCCGCCCGGGCCTGGCCAACAAGATCGGTGCCCGCTACACCGACTTCGTCGCCGTCTCCACCCCGGACAGCAAGCTGCGCGACTCCCGGTACATCGGCATCCCGCTGCGCCGCACGATCGCGACCCTGGACCGGAACACGGCCCGCCCGGAGGCCCGGCAGTACTTCGGCCTCGACCAGCGGCTGCCCACCCTGCTCGTCTCCGGCGGCTCCCAGGGCGCGCGCCGGCTCAACGAGACGGTCACCGCGATCGCCCCGCGCCTCCAGCAGTACGGGGTGCAGATCCTGCACGCCGTCGGGCCGAAGAACGAGCTGCCGCAGGTCAACGACATCCCGGGGATGCCGCCGTACCGCCCGGTGCCGTACGTCGACCGGATGGACCTCGCCTACGCCGCGGCCGACCTGATGCTCTGCCGGGCCGGCGCCATGACGGTGGCCGAACTCGCGGCCGTCGGGCTGCCCGCCGCGTTCGTCCCGCTGCCGATCGGCAACGGTGAGCAGCGGCTGAACGCCCAGCCGATGGTCAAGGCGGGCGGCGGTCTGCTGGTGGACGACGCCGAGCTGACCCCGGACTGGGTGCTGCAGAACGTCCTGCCCGTCCTGACCGACCCGCAGAAGCTGTGGGACATGAGCCGGGCCGCGGCCGAGTTCGGCCGCCGCGACGCCGACGAACTGCTGGTCGGCATGGTCTACGAGGCCATCGAGGCCGCCCGCGGCGGTCGCCGCCGTGGTTGACGGCCGGCTCGCCGACCCCCTGGAGGAGGAGCTGGAGGCCGAGGAGTACGCTCCCCGGCTCCGGCTCTCCCGGCGGGGCTTCGTGGTGCTGGGCGTGCTCGGTTCCGCGGTGGTCGGCGTGCTGGCCTGGGTGGTCTTCTTCTCCTCGCTCCTGGACGTGCGGGACGTCGCCGTGCAGGGCGCCACCGACGACAAGCTGACGGCGGACCAGGTCCGCACGGCGATCGGCGGGCTCGGCGACGGCCCGCTGGCCCGGGTGGACCTGGACGCAGCCCAGCGGCGGGTCGAGGCGATCCCACGGGTGGCCGGGGCGGAGGTCTGGCGGGGCTGGCCGCACACGCTCCAGGTGAAGGTCACCCAGCGCAAGGCGGTGGCCGCCGTCAAGGGCGACGACGGCCAGTTCACCCAGGTGGACGCCGGTGGCGTGAGCTTCGCCACCGAGGCGACCCCGCCCGCGGGGGTGCCGGTGGTGGAACTGCGGCTCAGTCAGCAGGCGAAGGACGCGGACGGGGTGATCTCCCGTGCGCAGTTGGTGCAGGGGGCGGTGGCCGTGGCCGCCGGGCTGCCGTCCGACGTCGCCCGGCGGGCCGGGGCGCTGCTCGTGCACTCGTATGACGACATCGAGTTGCAGCTCAGCGGGGGTGCGACGGTGCGCTGGGGGAGTCCGGAGCAGAACGACCGAAAGGCCCGGGTCCTGGTGGCCCTGCTGGCTCAGAAGGGCACGAACTACGACGTGAGTGCACCGGACGCGCCGGCGGTGTCCGGATGATCCGGTAGGTTCTGTGCCTGGGGGTGGGGTTGACGCTTCGGAGTGTCGGCCCGACCCTTGGTGGTCACCCCGGTTTCATATGCCGGCCGATGATCACATAGGCTCAAAAGAAAAAGGGAAGCTCGGCGTGTTCGTTGAAACGCGTGCCCGGAGCCACCTAGTGTCCTGTGTCACCAGACTGTGTCCCCTGGTGATGTGACGGAGGCACAGGACTAACCCTAAAGGTCAAGTTTAGGGTTGGGGTCGGCGGTCGGCATTTCGGACATTGCGTCAGAAACCAGGCTCCCTACCCATCGACATCCGTCGGTACGGCTCTCACCGGGCCTCGCCGACCCGGAAATTCGAGGCGAGAGGCCTTCGACGTGGCAGCACCGCAGAACTACCTCGCAGTCATCAAGGTCGTCGGTATCGGCGGCGGTGGTGTCAACGCCATCAACCGGATGATCGAGGTCGGTCTCAAGGGCGTCGAGTTCATCGCGATCAACACCGATGCGCAGGCCCTCCTCATGAGCGACGCCGACGTCAAGCTCGATGTGGGCCGTGAACTCACCCGGGGCCTCGGCGCCGGCGCCAACCCCGAGGTCGGCCGCAAGGCCGCCGAGGACCACCGCGAGGAGATCGAGGAGGTCCTCAAGGGGGCCGACATGGTCTTCGTGACCGCTGGCGAGGGCGGTGGCACGGGCACGGGCGGCGCGCCCGTCGTCGCCAACATCGCCCGCTCGCTCGGCGCGCTCACCATCGGCGTGGTCACCCGCCCCTTCACCTTCGAGGGCCGGCGGCGCGCGAACCAGGCCGAGGACGGCATCGCGAGCCTGCGTGAAGAGGTCGACACCCTCATCGTCATCCCCAACGACCGGCTGCTGTCCATCTCGGACCGCCAGGTCAGCGTGCTGGACGCGTTCCGCTCGGCCGACCAGGTCCTGCTCTCCGGCGTCCAGGGCATCACCGACCTGATCACCACCCCGGGCCTGATCAACCTCGACTTCGCCGACGTCAAGTCCGTCATGTCGGACGCCGGTTCGGCGCTCATGGGCATCGGCTCGGCCCGCGGCGAGGACCGCGCCAAGGCGGCGGCCGTGATGGCGATCTCCTCGCCGCTGCTGGAGGCCTCGATCGACGGCGCCCGCGGCGTGCTGCTCTCCATCTCCGGCGGTTCGGACCTCGGCCTGTTCGAGATCAACGAGTCGGCCCAGCTGGTCAGCGAGGCCGCGCACCCCGAGGCCAACATCATCTTCGGTGCGGTCATCGATGACGCGCTCGGCGACGAGGTGCGGGTCACCGTCATCGCGGCCGGCTTCGACGGCGGGCAGCCGCCGGCGATCGTCCGCGACCCGGTCGTCAAGTCCACCCCCGCCGCCCCGGCCACGCCGCCGGCCGCCCCGGAGCGCCCGGCCTCCCGGCCGTCGTACGGGGGCATCGGCTCGGTGACGTCCCGCTCCGACGACTCGCCCGCGCCGGCCCGCTCGACCGAGACCCCGGCCACCGCGACCGCCGCCCCGGTGCCGCCGCAGGTGCAGCCGGCCCGCCAGCCGTTCGTGGAGAGCCCGGCCGAGGAGCTCGACGTGCCGGACTTCCTTAAGTGATCGATCACGCCGTACGCGATGGTGCTCACTTCGCCTTCACCGACAGGTGGGGCGGGGTGAGCACTTCGCCGTACGGGGAGCTGAACCTCGGCGGCGCGGTCGGGGACGACCCGGAGGCCGTTCGGGAGAACCGGGTGCTCGCCGCCCGCGAGGTGGGCCTGAACCCGGCCGACGTGGTCTGGATGAACCAGGTGCACGGGGCAGACGTGGCGGTGGTGACGGAGCGGCAGCCGGCGGGGGAGGCCCCGACGGTCGACGCGGTGGTCACCGACCGGCCGCTCGCGCTCGCGGTGCTGACCGCCGACTGCACGCCGGTGCTGCTGGCCGACCCGGTGGCGGGCGTCGTGGGCGCGGCCCACGCCGGACGCCCCGGCCTCGCGGCCGGGGTGGTGCTCGCGGTCGTCCGGGCGATGACGGAGCTGGGCGCCGAGCCCGGCCGGATCGTCGCCGCCACCGGCCCCGCGGTGTGCGGCCGCTGCTACGAGGTGCCCGCCGAACTGCGCGCCGAAGTCGCCGCGGTGGTACCCGCCGCCTTCGCCGAGACGTCCTGGGGGACACCGGCCCTGGACGTGCCGGAAGGAGTGGCGGCCCAGCTGGCCGCCGCAGGGGTCACCGAGGTGGTGCGATCACCGGTCTGCACCCTCGAATCCGCCGATCACTACTCCTATCGCCGCGAGCAGCGCACGGGGCGGCTCGCGAGCTACGTCTGGTTGGGCTCTGATCACTGATGACGAACGACATCTACGGACCGTTCCCGGGCGGCGCGGATTTCGCGTCGGCGCTGACGGAGGGCCAGCGGGCCCGCTACGAGGAACTCGGCACCAACCTCGAGGTGGTCGAGCGCCGGATCGCCGACGCGTGTGCCGCGGCCGGGCGGGACCGGAACGAGGTCACCCTGATCGTCGTCACCAAGACCTACCCCGCGGAGGACACCGCGCTGCTGGCCGGGCTGGGTGTGACGGACGTCGCGGAGAACCGTGACCAGGACGCCGCGCCCAAGGCGGAGCAGTGCAGAAACCTTCCTCTTGACTGGCACTTCGTCGGACAGCTGCAGACGAACAAGGTCCGGTCGGTCGTGCGGTACGCGAACCACGTGCACTCGGTGGACCGGCTGAGGCTGGTGGAGTCGCTCTCCGCGGCGGTGCTCAAGTCCGGGCGGCCGGAGCTCGGCTGCCTGGTGCAGGTGGCGCTGGACAAGGAGGACGACGAGGGGGCGCACCGGGCCGGGGTCGCCCCGGCGGACGTCGCCGAACTGGCCGATGCCATCGCCGACGCGCCCGGACTGCGGCTGGACGGTGTGATGACGGTCGCTCCGCTCGCCGGCCCGCTCGCCGGGGACCCGGCCCGGGCCTTCGATCGGCTGGCGGAAATCGCAACCGCCGTACGGACGGCCCATCCTGCTGCCACCATGGTTTCCGCAGGGATGAGCGGCGACCTTGAGCAGGCGATTGCCGCCGGAGCGACACACGTGCGCGTCGGAACGGCGGTACTCGGAGTGAGGTCACCCCTCAGGTAACGTCACCGAGTAAGTAGATCAGACTGCAGGACAAAACAGGACAGAAACTAGCGACTTTCAGCGCGCTAGTGAACCGTGGATCGCAGCTCCGCGGCCCCCGCCACTAATTCACCAAATCTGACCATCCGTCAATCTGACGGGCTGTCGCGGGCGGACCGTCGCGGAATCCGCAGGCAGGGCGACTGGCCCTGGCCGCCGAACCACCGAGCGGAGGAGACAGGAGCATGGCCGGCGCGATGCGCAAGATGGCGGTCTACCTCGGCCTCGTGGAGGACGAGACGTACGACGGCCAGGGGTACGACCCCGACGACGACTACGACGCGGACCCCGAGCCGATTCGAACGGGGGCGCGGACGGAGGACATTCCCCGGCCGGCCGCGGCGCCCGCCCCGGTCTCCTCGATCACCCCGCAGCCGGTGCCGGCCGCGGTCCCGATCCGGCAGGAGGCCCCGAGGATGGCGCCAGTGTCGTCCATCACACCCGAACGCCGCCACAATCTGGAGAAGAGCGCCCCGGTGATCATGCCCAAGGTAGTGAACGAACGAGAGCCCTACCGCATCACCACGCTGCACCCGCGGACCTACAACGAGGCCCGTACCATCGGGGAACAGTTCCGCGGCGGCACCCCCGTGATCATGAATCTCACCGAGATGGACGACACTGATGCGAAGCGACTCGTAGACTTCGCCGCTGGACTCGTCTTCGGTCTGCACGGCAGTATCGAGCGCGTGACGCAGAAGGTGTTCCTGCTGTCTCCTGCTAACGTCGATGTCACGGCGGAGGACAAGGCTCGGATCGCCGAGGGTGGGTTCTTCAACCAGAGCTGACCCGGCCACGACTTTACGTGTGGATCTGATCAACAGTGGGTTAGCGACAGGCGACAAGCGATAGGCAGCGGGCTCCAGGGCCCGGGACCGGGGAGAGGGAAACGCGATGGAGATCGTGTGGGCGGTGGCCTACTACGCCCTGACCGTCTTCCTGGTGTTCCTGCTTGTGCGGCTGGTGATGGACTGGGTCTTCCAGTTCGCGCGTTCGTGGCGGCCCGGCAAGGCCATGGTCCTGGTCCTGGAGGCCACGTACACTGTCACGGATCCGCCGCTCAAGCTTCTTCGGCGGTTCATCCCGCCGTTGCGTCTCGGGGGCGTGGCGCTCGACCTGTCCTTCTTCGTACTGATGATCATTGTGTATGTCCTGATCTCGCTTGTGCGGCCCTAGTCGTAGGTGACCGATGCGACAGGATGCCGGTGTGCCGACGATCACGTTGAGGTGAAGAGATGCCATTGACCCCCGAGGACGTTCGGAACAAGCAGTTCACGACCGTCCGCCTGCGCGAAGGCTATGACGAGGACGAGGTCGATGCCTTCCTCGACGAGGTCGAGGCGGAGCTGACCCGCCTGCTCCGCGAGAACGAGGACCTGCGCGCCAAGCTGGCCGCCGCGACTCGCGCCGCCGCGCAGAACCAGGCCAACATGCGGAAGGAACCGCCGCAGGACGCCCGTCCCGGCGCGCCCGTTCCGGCCGCCATATCCGGCCCGCCGGTCCCCGGCCAGCAGGGTCCGGGCGGCCCGCAGCAGATGGGCCCCGGCGGTCCCCAGCAGATGGGTCCGGGCGGCCCGCAGCAGATGGGCCCCGGCGGTCCGCAGCAGCAGCAGATGGGCAACCAGCCCCTCGGCCTGCCGTCCGGCGCCCCGCAGCTCCCGGCCGGCCCCGGCCAGCAGCAGATGGGCGGCCCGCAGCAGCAGATGAACCAGACCATGGGCGGCCAGCAGCAGCTGGTCCAGCCGATGGGCGGTCAGATGCTCCAGCCGATGGGCGGCCCCGGCGGCCCGCAGCCCATGGGCAACCCGATGGGTCAGGGCATGGGCCAGCAGCAGATGCAGCCGATGGGCGGTCCCATGGGCGGCCCGCAGCAGCAGATGGGCGGCCCGCTCGGCGGCCCGATGCAGCAGCAGGGTCCCGGTGGCGACAGCGCCGCCCGCGTCCTGGCACTCGCTCAGCAGACCGCCGACCAGGCGATCTCCGAGGCCCGCTCCGAGGCCAACAAGATCGTCGGTGAGGCACGCAGCCGGGCCGAGGGCCTGGAGCGCGACGCCCGTGCCAAGGCCGACGCCCTGGAGCGGGACGCGCAGGAGAAGCACCGCGTCGCGATGGGGTCGCTGGAGTCCGCGCGGGCCACGCTGGAGCGCAAGGTCGAGGACCTGCGGGCGTTCGAGCGCGAGTACCGCACCCGCCTGAAGTCGTACCTGGAGACCCAGCTCCGTCAGCTGGAGTCGCAGGCCGACGACTCGCTCGCCCCGCCGCGGATCCCCGCCACCGCGTCGCTGCCGCCGGCGCCCTCGTCGATGGCTCCGGCCGGTGCCGGTGCGATGAGCTCCGGTGGGACGTCCTTCGGTGGGAACCAGCCGTCCTTCGGTGGCAGCACGCCGTCCTTCGGCGGGCAGAGCTCCTTCGGCGGCAACCCGCCGGCGCCGAGCTTCGGCGGTCCGTCGGGCGGTGGCAGCACCGGGGCGCCGCAGATGCAGCCGGCCGGGATGACCCAGCCGATGGCGGCCGTCCGTCCGCAGCCGCCGCAGCCGATGCAGCAGGCTCCGGCGCCGATGCGGGGCTTCCTGATCGACGAGGACGGCGACAACTGAGGTTGTTGCCGGGCTCTTAGCAGGGCCTTCCGTGAGCGTCCCCTTTCCGACCTTCGGGTCGGGGAGGGGACGCTTTCGTGTGCGGGGCCGCTGCGCGGGGCTCGGGGTGCGGGGTTTGGGTGTGGTTGTGGGCTTTCGGGTGGGTGGGGTTCGCCGGGGGTGGCTGCGGGGGTGGCCGCTCCGGGGGCTGGGTGATTTTCCGACTGCCGACT
>NZ_JBEZGX010000092.1:0-25202 GCF_040650235.1 Kitasatospora sp. NPDC048722 | reverse complement strand
TCCGCCGCGAACGGAGCGATCTTCGCCTCGGCCAGCCCGCGCACCGCCTCACGGAGCATCCCGTGCTCCTCGGAGATACGGAAGAGATCGAAGTCAGCCGCGCCTGCGCTGCCCGCCATGATGCCGCCTCGCCACAGTGATCGAAGGATCCGGTCGGTTACCGTCGAGTAGAGATCCTAGGGCTCCGACCTGCGGCTGCCTAGCGTTTCCGGCCCCGGGCGGGCCCCGGACGGGCGGCCTCCGCCGGAGTCCGGGGGGACGGATAGCATCAGGGCACCCACTCATGGTCGAGTCCGCACAAAGGGGAACCCGTGACCCTCCGCATCTCCGTGATCGGCACCGGCTACCTCGGTGCCACCCACGCGGCCGCGATGGCCGAGTTCGGCTTCGAGGTGCTCGGTCTGGACATCGACCCCGAGAAGATCGCCACACTGACCGCCGGCCGCGTCCCGATGTACGAGCCGGGCCTGTCCGAGCTGCTGCTCAAGCACGTGGCCGGGCACGAGGGCTCCACCGGCCGGCTGCGCTTCACCACCTCCGTCGAGGAGGTCGCGGAGTTCGCCGACGTCCACTTCGTGTGCGTCAACACCCCGCAGCGCAAGGGCGAGTTCGCCGCCGACATGTCCTACGTGGACGCCGCGATCGACGGCCTCGCGCCGCACCTGAAGCGCCCGGCCCTGGTGGTCGGCAAGTCCACCGTGCCGGTCGGCTCGGCGGGCCGGCTGGCCGAGCGGCTCGCCGCGCTGGCGCCGGTCGGAGCCGACGCCGAACTCGCCTGGAACCCGGAGTTCCTGCGCGAGGGCTTCGCAGTCCAGGACACCCTGCGCCCGGACCGGATCGTGATCGGCGCGCACAGCGAGCGCGCCGAGCGGCTGCTGCGCGAGGTGTACGCCGAGCCGGTCGGGGCCGGGGTGCCGTTCGTGGTCACCGACTACGCGACCGCGGAGCTGGTGAAGACCGCCGCCAACTCCTTCCTGGCCACGAAGATCTCGTTCATCAACGCGATGGCCGAGGTGTGCGAGGCGGCCGGCGCCGACGTCACCCAGCTCTCCACCGCGCTCGCCTACGACGAGCGGATCGGCGGCAAGTTCCTCAACTCCGGCCTCGGCTTCGGCGGCGGCTGCCTGCCCAAGGACATCCGGGCGTTCATGGCCCGGGCCGGCGAGCTCGGCGCCGACCAGGCGCTGACCTTCCTGCGCGAGGTCGACTCGATCAACATGCGCCGCCGCTCCCGGATGGTGGAGCTGGCCCGCGAGCAGTGCGGCGGCGGCTTCCTGGGCCGCCGGATCGCCGTGCTCGGCGCCGCCTTCAAGCCCAACTCGGACGACATCCGGGACTCCCCCGCACTCAACGTCGCCGCGCAGATCCAGCTCCAGGGCGCCCAGGTCACCGTCTACGACCCGAAGGCCATGGACAACGCCCGCAAGATGTTCCCGGGCCTGACCTACGCCGACTCCCCGCTGGAGGCCGCCGAGGGCGCCCACGTGGTGCTCCACCTGACCGAGTGGCAGGAGTTCCGCACCCTCGACCCGGCCGTCCTGGGCGCCGTCGTCGCCGAGCGCCGCCTCCTCGACGGCCGCAACGTCCTCGACGCGGACGCCTGGCGCGCCGCCGGCTGGACGTACCGCGCCCTCGGCCGCCCGAGCTAGTACCGGGGCGCCAGGGAATCCCGCACCCCGGCACGCCGTTGAGACGGTCATGACGAGCTACGGCGACGACGCGACGGTCCGCGACATCCTCACCGGCACGGGCGACACCTGGGCGGTGGTCGGCCTGTCGAACAACACCGCGCGCGCCGCGTACGGCGTGGCCGCCGTGCTCCAGCGCCACGGCAAGCGGATCGTGCCCGTGCACCCGAAGGCCGAGACGGTCCTCGGCGAGCCCGGCTACGCGTCGCTGGCGCAGATCCCGTTCCCGGTCGACGTCGTCGACGTGTTCGTCCGGTCCGAGCTGGCCGGTGAGGTGGCCGACCAGGCGGTGGCCGTCGGGGCCAAGGCGGTCTGGTTCCAGCTCGGCGTCGTCGACGCGGCGGCGTACGAGCGGACGACGGCCGCCGGGGTCTCGATGGTCATGGACAGGTGCCCGGCCATCGAGTTCCCCCGGCTCGGCTAGCCGGTCCGGCGCCCGGGCCGTCAGGCGGTGCCGTCCAGCTGGGCGATCGTCGCGATGGACGGGCCCCGGGTGGCGCGCAACCCGGCCGCGGCGGACTCCGCGTCGCGCAGGACGCGGACGGCGTTGTGCCAGGTGAGCTTGGCCAGGTCGGCCTCCGACCAGCGGCGGCGCAGGAGTTCGGCGACGAGGTTCGGGTATCCGGCGACCGAACCGAGGCCCTCGGGCAGGAACGCGGTGCCGTCGAAGTCGCCGCCGATGCCGATGTGGTCGATCCCGGCGACCTCGCGCATGTGGTCGAGGTGGTCGGCGACGGTGGCGGCGGTGGTGACCGGCCGCGGGTGGGCGGCCTCGAACTCGCGCTGGCGGGCCATGCCCGCGGGGGTGGTGTCCAGCGGGTGGAGGCCGTGGGCGCGCATGTTCTCGTCGGCCCGCACGGTCCACGCGGCGGCCTCGGCGTGGATGAACTTCGGCACGAAGGTGGCCATCGCGACGCCGCCGTTGCCGGGCAGCTGCGCGAGGACGTCGTCCGGGACGTTGCGCGGGTGGTCGCAGACCGCGCGGGACGACGAGTGCGAGAAGACGACGGGCGCCTCGGTGACCCGCAGGGCGTCGCGCATCGTGTCGGCGGAGACGTGCGAGAGGTCGACCAGCATGCCGAGCCGGTTCATCTCCCGGACGACCTCCTCGCCGAAGCGGGTGAGCCCGCCGGCCACCGGCTTGTCGGTCGCGGAGTCGGCCCACGGCACGTTGTCGTTGTGGGTGAGGGTCAGGTAGCGGACGCCGAGCTCGTACAGGGCCCGCAGGGTGGCGAGCGAGCAGTCGATGGAGTGGCCGCCCTCGGCGCCCATCAGGGAGGCGATGCGGCCCTCGGCGCGGGCCGCCTCGATGTCGTCGGCGGTGCGGGCGAGCCGGAGCCGGTCGGGGTAGCGCGCGACGAGGGCGTGGACGAAGTCGACCTGCTCCAGCGTGGCGCTCACGGCATGGTCGCCGGCCAGCCGGGTGGGCACGTAGACGGACCAGAACTGCGCGCCGACCCCGCCCTCCGCGAGGCGGGCGAGGTCGGTGTGCAGGCGGGCGCTCTGGTCGGCGGCGAGGTCGAGCGCGCCGAGGTCGTACCCGGCCTGCTCGCGCATCGCCCAGGGCAGGTCGTTGTGGCCGTCCACGACCGGGGCGGTGCGCAGGAGGGCCCGCGCGCGGTCCAGCGGGGTGGGGGAGTCCAGCTCAGAGGTCATGCGACCTGTTCTACCCCACCCCGCCGCACCGTCTACTTGGCGAAGCCGAAGGAGCCCGAACCGGCCACCTTGGCGCGGAGCTTCTGGCCCTTCTCGGTGGCCTGGGTGTTGAGCTCGGCCTGGAAGTCGGTCATCCGCTCGGTCAGTTCGGGGTCGAACGCGGCGAGCATGCGCACCGCGAGCAGGCCCGCGTTGCGCGCGCCGGCCACCGAGACGGTCGCGACCGGCACGCCGGCCGGCATCTGGACGATCGACAGCAGGCTGTCCATGCCGTCCAGGTAGCGCAGCGGCACCGGGACGCCGATGACGGGCAGCGGCGTGACGGAGGCGAGCATGCCCGGCAGGTGGGCGGCGCCGCCGGCGCCCGCGATGATCGCCTTGAGCCCGCGCTTGTGCGCGTTCTCGCCGTAGGCGACCATCTCGCGCGGCATCCGGTGGGCGGAGACGACGTCGACCTCGTAGGGGATCTCGAACTCGTCGAGGGCCTGGGCGGCGGCCTCCATGACGGGCCAGTCGGAGTCCGAGCCCATGACGATGCCGACAACGGGAGCCGTGGGGTCAGTCATTCGGTGATCGTTCCTCGCAGGTAGGCGGCCGCGTGGCGGGCGCGCTCGCGGACGTCGTCGAGGTCGTCCCCGAAGACGTTGACGTGGCCGACCTTGCGGCCGGGCTTCACGTCCTTCCCGTACATGTGGATGCGCAGGCCCGGGTCGCGGGCCATGCAGTGCAGGAAGGCGTGGTACATGTCCGGGTAGTCGCCGCCGAGGACGTTGACCATGACGGTCCACTTGGCGCGCGGCCGGGGGTCGCCGAGCGGGAGGTCGAGGACGGCCCGCAGGTGGTTCTCGAACTGGGAGGTGACCGCGCCGTCCTGGGTCCAGTGGCCGGAGTTGTGCGGGCGCATGGCCAGCTCGTTGACCAGGATCCGGCCGCCCCGGGTCTGGAACAGCTCGACGGCGAGGTGGCCGGCGATGCCGAGGTCGCCGGCGATGCGCAGGGCGAGCTGCTGGGCCTCGTCGGACAGGGCCGGGTCGAGGTCCGGCGCCGGGGCGGTGACCTCGGCGCAGACGCCGTTCTCCTGGACGCTCTCGACGACCGGGTAGGCGACGGCCTGGCCGCTGGGCGAGCGGACGACGTTGGCGGCCAGCTCGCGGACGAAGTCGACCTTCTCCTCGGCCAGCACCGGCACGCCCGCCAGGAACGGCGCCTGGGCCTCCTGCTCGTCGTCGACGACCCACACGCCCTTGCCGTCGTAGCCGCCGCGGACGGTCTTCAGGACGACGGGGTAGCCCTCGCCCTCGTTCGCGAAGGCGGTCACGTCGGCCGGGTCGGCGACGATCCGGTGCCGGGGGCAGGGCACCCCGATGGCGTCGAGCTTCGCCCGCATGACGCCCTTGTCCTGGGCGTTGACCAGCGCCTCCGGGCCGGGGCGGACGGCGATGCCGTCGGCCTCCAGCGCCCGCAGGTGCTCGGTCGGGACGTGCTCGTGGTCGAAGGTGATCACGTCGCAGCCGGCCGCGAAGCGGCGCAGGGTGTCGAGGTCGCGGTAGTCGCCGAGCACAACGTCGGAGACGACCTGTGCGGCGGAGTCCTGGGG
The DNA here is from genome assembly GCF_040650235.1 of Kitasatospora sp. NPDC048722. Lineage (NCBI taxonomy): Bacteria > Bacillati > Actinomycetota > Actinomycetes > Kitasatosporales > Streptomycetaceae > Kitasatospora > Kitasatospora sp. NPDC048722. The sequence continues at coordinate 20,261 of NZ_JBEZGX010000092.1, read as the reverse complement.
GGTGTCGGCGAGGAGCTTGAACCTGACCCCGAGCGGGATACCCGCCTGGTGTGCCATGCGGGCCAACTGCCCGCCGCCGATCATGCCCACCACTGGAAAATTCACATTGCCCGGGGAAGTCACCTCGCCAGGATATCCGGGCCGATCGGGGGCGATGGAGCCGCTGGTGGCAAGGCCGGAGGGGCCCCCGGAGTGGACGCGCGTAGATGTCAACCCGGGACACGAGGGGCTGAGCCGTTCGGCGGAACCGGGTAGCCTGGACGGCCAGGTCCTGGTCTACGCAGTCCGATCATGTGCGTGCACGCAGGGCACAAGGGGCGGGCACCGTCCTGACGCACCGCCCTTTCGACCGCACGCTCATGGAGGCAGCCCGGTATGGCCACGACCGCAGCTCCGAGTCCCACACTCGTGCAGAAGATGCGCGGACTCACGGGAGAAGCCGTGAAGTTCGGCATCGTCGGCCTGAGCGGCGTGGTGGTCAACTTCCTGGTCTTCTGGGTCTGCATCAACGGCCTGCACCTGGCCTCGCTGCGCTCGAACATCGCCGCGACGCTGATCGCGATCGCCACCAACTACCTCGGCTACCGCTACTGGCTGTACCGGGACCGCGACGCCGCCTCGCGCAAGCGCGAGATCACGCTGTTCCTGGTGTTCAGCGGCATCGGCATGCTGATCGAGACCGGCGTGCTCGGCACCTCGGTGTACCTGCTCGGCCTGGACTCGCACTTCGAGCAGCTGGGCGCCAAGCTGGTCGGCCTCGCGCTGGGCACCGTGTTCCGCTTCGTCTCGTACCGCACCTGGGTGTTCAAGGCCATGCCCGAGGCCGAGCCGCAGGCCCCGCACGCCACCGGCAGCGAGCTGGCCGCGCAGGCCGAGCTGATGCTGGCCGCCGAGGAGATCCGGTACGCCAAGGCGGAGTGATCCCCCGCACGTCCCAGCCGTCGGGCCCGCGAGCACCCCGCTCGCGGGCCCGACGCGCGTCCTGCGCGTGCCGGTCCCGCCGGCCCGAGAGGACCGTGGTCGCCGAGGGCGAGCACGGCCGGCGCGGACGATCGGGGCTGCCGGGGGCCAGGAGGCTCGCCATGGCGTTCGTCCGGATCGTCGACGGCCAGACCGACGGGCTCGACGACCTCGACCGGCTGATGGACGGCTGGGCCGGATCCACCGGGGGATCGCCGAGGGCTGGTGGCCGTGGGACGTGACGGGCCCGATGCACCGGCTCGGCGTCCTGCCGGGAGCCCGAGACCCCGGAGCCGCTCAGTCCTCGTGACTGCGGCCGAGGAAGAGCGCGAACACCGGCGGCCGCAGCGACAGCAGTTCGAGCCGGCCGCCGTCCGCCTCCGCGAGGTCGCGGGCCACGGCCAGGCCGATCCCGGTGGAGTTGCGGCCGCTGACCGCGCGCTCGAAGACCCGGTTGCCCAGCTCCGGCGGCACCCCGGCGCCCTGGTCCTGCACCTCGACCACGACCGAGGTGCCGGACGGGCGGACCCGCAGGGTGATCGTCCCGGCGCCGTGCATCAGCGAGTTCTCGATCAGGGTGGCGAGCACCTGGGCGACCGTGCCCGGGGTGCCGACGGCGATGACGCCGTGCAGGCCCTCCAGGGAGAGCACCCGGCCCTTCTCGCGCAGGGTCGGGCCCCACTCCTCGACCTGCTGCTTGATCACCTCGTCGAGCTCGAAGGCGACGGCGGTGGGGCTGCGCGGGTCGCGCTGGGTGGTGAGCAGCCGCTGGACGACGTCGGTGAGCCGCTCGACCTGCTGGAGGGCGATGGTCGCCTCCTCCTTGACGGTCTCCGGGTCCTCGGCGAGGGCGGTGATCTCCTCCAGCCGCATGGACAGCGCGGTGAGCGGGGTGCGCAGCTGGTGCGAGGCGTCGGCGGCGAGCCGTCGCTCGGCGGTGAGCATGCGGGCGATCCGCTCGGCGCTGACGTCCAGCACCTCGGCGACCCGGTCGAGCTCCGGCACGCCGTAGCGGCGGTCGCGCGGGCGGGGGTCGCCGGAGCCGAGCCGCTCGGCGGTCTCGGCGAGGTCGGTGAGCGGCCGGGCGAGCCGCTTGGCCTGCCAGACGGCGAGCGCGACGGCGGCCTGGACGGCGAGCAGCGCGACGACGCCGAGCAGCAGAAGCATGTTGGCGATCTCGTGGTCGACGTCCTCGCGGGACTGCTCGACGGTGACGCTCTCGCCGTTGATGCCGTACTCGGTGGCCTTCAGCAGGTGGTCCCCGGGCGGGCGCACGCCGACCGAGACCACCGCCTGGCCGGGCAGCTGCACCTCGACGTAGCTGCCTTCGGCGACCTGGCTGTCGAAGGAGCGCGCGTTGACCAGCTCGTGGTTCGCGAGGCGGTTCTCCACCAGCCCGAGCACCCGGACGGCGGCGGCGTCCGTCCGTTCCTGGGCCGAGTTGACGATGGTCCGCTTCTCGACCAGGGCGAGCGGCACGCAGAACACCACGACGACCACCAGGACGACGCCCAGCAGCGAGTTGATCATCCGGCGTTTCACGCTGCCGCTCCCCGAGGTGTTGCGCTTCATCGGCCGTGCTCCGGCCATGCTCTCCGTGCGGGGGCTAATTCTTCTCGAACCGGAAGCCCACTCCGCGCACGGTGGCGATGTAGCGCGGGTTGGCGGCGTCGTCCCCGAGCTTCTTGCGCAGCCAGGAGATGTGCATGTCCAGGGTCTTGGTCGAGGTCCACCAGGTGGTGTCCCAGACCTGGCGCATGATCTCCTCGCGGGTCACGACCCGGCCGGCGTCCCGGACGAGGACGCGCAGCAGCTCGAACTCCTTGGCGGAGAGCGTCAGCTCCTCCTCGCCGAGCCAGGCACGGTGCGACTCGATGTCGATCTTCACGCCGTGCGCGCCGGTGGTGAGCTGGTCGACGTTGCCGCGCCGGAGCAGGGCCCGGACGCGGGCGAGCAGCTCGGCCAGCCGGAAGGGCTTGGTGACGTAGTCGTCGGCGCCGGCGTCGAGGCCGACGACGGTGTCCACCTCGTCCGCGCGGGCGGTGAGCACCAGGACGGGGCAGCTCTTGCCGTCGGCGCGCAGCCGGCGGCAGACCTCAAGGCCGTCCATCTCGGGCAGGCCGAGGTCGAGGACGACCAGGTCGACCTCCTCGGTGAGGCCGGCGGCGAGCGCGGTGGGGCCGTCCTCGCGGACGAGCACCTCGTAGCCCTCGCGGCGCAGGGCCCGGGCCAGCGGTTCGGAGATCGCCGGATCGTCCTCGGCGAGCAGCACACAGGTCATGTGGTGATGGTAGTCCGCCGCACCCTGCCCGATGGACCTGTGAAGTAGTTCACAGAGCGTGATCGTTATACAAGGGCCCGCGTCCGCTCAACGGACGCTTCCCGACCGCCCGTTCGGCGAAGATTTCGCCCTTGGATCTTGAATCCGAAGGAAGACGCCGCCGTCTACCATGGATCAATCGGGATGATCGGCTGCAGACTTTGCCATTGCCATACCTGATTCGAGCGTTTTGTCATCTGATACCGCCAAATATCGCCACGTACAGTGGTTCTGTCCACGTCCGCCGCCACCCCCCTAGGCGGACGCTGTCAGGCAAGGAACCACTACACATGGCGTCTACGCTCCAGGACGCCGGCGTCACGTCGGCCTCCCCCAGCGGCAAGACCTTCCTCGGCCACCCCCGAGGTCTCGCGACTCTCTTCATGAGCGAGATGTGGGAACGCTTCAGCTACTACGGCATGCGTGCCCTGCTGGTCCTCTACATGACCGCCTCCATCTCGGAGGGCGGCCTCGGCATGAAGACGGCGGTCGCCGCCGCCGTGTACAGCGTGTACACGGCGATGGTCTACCTGCTGGCCCTCCCGGGCGGCTGGATCGCCGACCGATTCCTCGGCGCTCGCAAGACCGTCGCGGTCGGCGGCACGATCATCATGATCGGCCACTTCCTGCTGGCCGTGCCGTTCAGCGGCGCGTTCTTCGCCGGTCTGGCCTTCATCGCGATCGGCTCCGGTCTGCTCAAGGCCAACATCTCGACGATGGTCGGCCACCTCTACGACGGCCCGAACGACCCGCGTCGCGACGGTGGCTTCACCGTCTTCTACATGGGCATCAACCTCGGCGCCTTCGCGGCCCCGCTGGTCATCGGCACCATCGGCCAGAGCGTCAGCTGGCACCTGGGCTTCGCGCTGGCCGGCGTCGGCATGGCGCTCGGCCTCGGCCAGTTCCTGCTGGGCACCCGCCACCTGAGCCCGAAGAGCGACATCGTCACCTCGCCGATCACCCCGGCCGAGAAGGCGTCGATCTTCAAGAAGGCCGGCGCCTGGCTGGCCGCCGCCGTGGTCATCTACGGCGCCCTGGCGGCGAGCGGCTCGTTCACCATCGACTGGGTGCTCTGGCCGCTGTCCGTCGCGGGCATCCTGATCCCGGTGCTCGTCTTCGCCAAGGTGAAGCGCGACAAGGACCTCGACACCACCGAGCAGTCCCGGATGAGCGGCTACATCTGGTTCTTCGTCGCCGCCGCCGTGTTCTGGATGATCTACGACCAGTCCGGTTCGACGCTGAGCATCTTCGCGGACAAGCACACCGCGTCCACGCTGTTCGGCTTCAACTTCCCGTCGACGTGGTTCCAGTCGCTCAACCCGCTGTACATCATGGCGCTGGCGCCGGTCTTCGCCTGGATCTGGGTCGCCCTGGCCCGCCGGTCGAAGAACCCCAGCACCACCATGAAGTTCGCCATCGGTCTGCTGATGATCGGCGCGTCCTTCATCGTCATGATGCTGGCGATGGCCGCCGCCTCCGGCGACACCAAGGTCACCCCGCTGTGGCTGGCCATGGTCTACCTGGTCCAGACCGTCGGCGAGCTCACGCTCTCCCCCGTCGGTCTGTCCGTCACCACCAAGCTGGCGCCGACCAAGTACGCCAGCCAGATGATGGGCGTCTGGTTCCTCGCCGTCACCGCCGGTGACTGCGTCGCCGCGATCTTCCAGCTCGTGCTGGGCGACGGCGTGGTCGGCAGCACCTGGTACTTCGCGGTCCAGGGCGTGATGGCGATCATCGCCGGTGTCGCCCTCGCGATGTACCGCAAGAAGGTCAACGCGCTCATGGGCGACGTGCACTGACACGCGCCCGATCCGGCCGGGGCCGGTGTGGATTCCTGGAATCCGCACCGGCCCCGGCCGCTTTTGCGGCCCCCTGCGCAAGCGCGTAAACCACTCGACCGGGCGGTGCGGGGTCTGCCTATGGTGCCCGTCATGCCGACAGACGCGCTCCCCCGTCAACTCGCCCGCACCCGGCGCTTCGCGCTGGGCACCCCCACCCACCCCGTGATCACCGCCGACGGCGCCACCGTGCTGTTCGTCCGCAGCCGTGGCGGCGCCGACCCCGTCAACCGCCTCTGGGCACTCGACACCGCCACCGGCGAGGAGCGGCTGGTCGCCGACCCGGCCGCGCTCGGCGACGACGGCGACCTCCCCGAGGCCGAGCGGATCCGGCGCGAACGGGCCCGGGTCGCCGCCTCCGGCATCACCGCCTTCTCCACCGACGCCACCGGCCGCCTCGCGGCCTTCGCGCTCGGCGGCCACCTGTGGCTCGCCGACACCGCCACGGGCACCGTCCGCGCCGTACCCACCACCACCGAGGTGTACGACCCGCGCCTCGATCCGGCCGGCCGCCGGATCGCCTACGTCGGCCGCGGCTCCCTGCGGGTGGTGTCCACCGACGGCACCGACGACCGCGCGCTCGCCGAGCCCGAGACCGCGGACGTGACGTACGGCGTCGCCGAGCACGTCGCCACGGAGGAGATGTACCGCTCCCGCGGCCACTGGTGGTCCCCCGACGGCACCGGGCTGCTCGTCGCCCGGGTCGACGAGCGCGAGGTCACCCGGCTGCACCTCGCCGACCCGGCCGACCCGGCCCGGCCCCCGCGCGCCGTCCGCTACCCGCTCGCCGGCACCGCGAACGCCGACGTGTCGCTGTGGCTGCTCGGCCTGGACGGTTCACGGGCCGAAGTCCGCTGGGACCGGGCCGCGTTCGAGTACGTCACGGCCGCCGGCTGGGACGACCACGGCCCGCACGCCTGCGTCCAGAGCCGCGACCAGCGCACCGTCCGCACGCTCGCGATCGAGCCCGGCGGCGCCGTCCGGGTGCTCGACGAGCGGCGCGACGACCACTGGGTCGAGCTCGTCCCCGGGCTGCCCCTGCGCACCGCCTCCGGCGCCCTCGTCCACACCGCCGTCCACGGCGACACCCAGCACCTCACGGTGGACGGCGAGCCCGTCACCCCGCCGGGGCTGCAGCTGTGGGAGGTGCTCGGGGCGGAGGGCGAGCGGGTCCTGTTCACCGCCGTCGACGAGCCCACCGAGACCCACCTCTGGAGCTACGAGCCGGGCGCCGGCGTCCGCAGGCTGAGCGAGGGCCCGGGTCAGCACACCGGCGTCCGCCGGGGCGGCACGCTGGTCGTCACCACCCGCCGCGAGGGCCACCCCGCCGGACGCACCACCGTCCTGCACGAGGGGCGCGCGGCCGTGGAGCTCGTCTCGCACGCCGAGCCGCCCGTGCTCACCGCCGCACCCGAACTGCTGCGCCTCGGCCCGCGCGAGATGCGCGCCGCGCTCTACCTGCCCACCGGGTACCGCCCCGAGGACGGCCCGCTGCCCGTCCTCGTCGACCCGTACGGCGGACCGGCCACCCGGAAGGTCGGCACCGGCGGCGTGTGGTGGGACCTCGTCTCGCGCTGGTTCGCCGAGCAGGGCTTCGCGGTGCTCGCCGTCGACGGCCGCGGGACACCCGGCCGCGGGCCCCGCTGGAGCAAGGAGATCTACGGCGACAAGGCCGGACCGGCCCTGGCGGACCAGGTCGACGGGCTGCACGAGGCCGCGCGGCTGCGGCCCGGCTTGCTCGACCTCGACCGGGTCGCCATCCGCGGCTGGTCCTACGGCGGCTACCTCGCCGCGCTCGCCGTCCTGCGCCGCCCGGACGTCTTCCACGCGGCGTCGGCCGGGGCCGCCCCCACCGACCAGCGGCTCTACACCACCCACTGGCAGGAGCGCTTCCTCGGACACCCGGACGAGCACCCCGGGCACTACGACGCGGGCTCGCTGATCGCCGACGCCCCGGAGCTGCGCCGCCCCCTGCTGCTGATCCAGGGCCTCGCGGACGACAACGTCCTCCCCGTCCACGCCCTGCGTCTGTCCGCCGCGCTGCTCGCCGCGGGCCGCCCCCACGAGGTGCTCCCGCTGAGCAACACGACGCACTCCCCCACCGACGAGACCGTGGCGGCGAACCTTCTGCAGCACGAACTCGACTTCTTGAGGCGCTCGTTGGGCCTCAAGTGAAAACGGAGGCCCCCGCGCCCGCCACCCCGGGGGCGTGGGGGCCTCCAGCTCTCGCAGGCTCAGACCTCGCGGACCCCCGACCGCCAGACCGCGGCCGTCAGGGGCACCCCCGGCCGGTAGGCCAGGTGCACGTGCGACGGCGCGTCCAGCAGCAGCAGATCCGCCCGCGCGCCGACCCCGACCACGCCGACGTCGCCGCGGCGCAGCGCGTGCGCCCCGCCCGCCGTCGCCGCCCAGACCGCCTCGTCCGGCGTCATCCCCATCTCCCGTACCGCGACCGCGATGCAGAACGCCATCGAACTCGTGAAGCTGGAGCCGGGGTTGCAGTCCGTGGACAGCGCCACGACCGCGCCCGCGTCGAGCAGCCGCCGCGCGTCCGGGTACTGCGCCCGGGTCGAGAACTCCGCCCCGGGCAGCAGCGTCGCCACCGTCCCCGAGCCGGCCAGCGCGGCCACGTCCTCGTCCGTCAGGTGGGTGCAGTGGTCGGCCGAGGCCGCCCCCAGCTCGACCGCGAGCTGCACGCCCGGCCCGTACGTCAGCTGGTTGGCGTGCACCCGGGGCGTCAGCCCGCGCTCGATGCCGGCGGTGAGGACCGCCCGCGCCTGGTCCCCGTCGAACGCGCCCTTCTCGCAGAACACGTCCACCCACCGGGCGTGCGGGGCACAGGCGTCCAGCATCTCCCCGGTGACGAGGTCGACGTACGCCGCGGGGTCGTCCGCGTACTCGGGCGCGACGACGTGCGCGCCCAGGTACGTGGTCTCCGGCGTGTACTGGGCGGCGATCCGCAGCGCCCGCGCCTCGTCGGCCACCGTCAGCCCGTACCCGGACTTGCACTCGATGGTCGTGGTGCCCTGGCGCAGCGCCTCCCGGACGAACCGGGCCAGGTTGGCGTCGAGTTCGGCGTCGGTCGCGGCCCTGGTGGCCGCCACCGTGGTCCGGATCCCGCCGGCGGTGTAGGACTGGCCGGACATCCGGGCGTTGAACTCGGCGGTGCGGTCACCGGCGAACACCAGGTGGGCGTGCGAGTCGACGAAGCCGGGCAGCAGGGCCCGCCCCTCCGCGTCGAAGCGCACGTCGGCGGCGGGCGCGTCGGCGGCCGGGCCGACCCAGGCGACGGTGTCGCCGTCCAGCACCACGGCCGCGTCGGTCAGCAGGCCGAGCGGCCCGGCGCCCTGGCCGGGGTCGTTGGTGACCAGACTGCCGATACCGGTGATCAGGGTGGTCGGGTTCCTCAAGACGACGCCTTCCGAACGGAGTTGTAGGAACGGATCAGCAGCTCAGCGCGCCGATCGAGGCCCGCAGCGCGCCCGGGACGTCCGGGACGAGCCGGTGCACGCCGTCCGCGACGACGTGCCGGCCGCCGACCACGACGTGCCGGACGTCGGCCGCCGAGGCCGCGAAGACGGCGATCTCGGCGCCCAGTGCGGGCGGCGGCCCGGCGGTGCGCACCGAGTCGAGGGCGAGCACGGTGAAGTCCGCGAGCGCGCCGGCCTCGATCCGGCCGGCCTCCGGCCAGCCGAGCGAGGCGTGCCCGTCCTCCGTCCCGGCCCGCAGGAGCGCGTTGGCCGTCCAGTGCCCGCGGGTCCGCGTCCGCAGCCGTTCGTCGAGCTCCAGGGCGCGCGCCTCCTCGAACGGGTCGATGACGGCGTGGCTGTCGCTGCCGAGGGTGACCGGGCACCCGGCCGAGGCGAGCCGGCGGGCCGGGCCGATGCCGTCCGCGAGGTCCCGCTCGGTGGTGGGGCACATGCAGATCGTGGTGGAGCTGTCGGCGAGGAGGCGGACGTCCTCGTCGGTGAGGTGGGTCGCGTGGACGGCCGAGGTGCGCGGCCCGAGCGCGCCGTGGTCGGCGAGCAGCCGGGTCGGGGTGACGCCGTGCGCGGCGAGGCAGGCGTCGTTCTCGGCGGTCTGCTCGGACAGGTGGACGTGCAGCGGGGCCCCGCGCAGCTCGGACCACCGCGCGACGGTGCCCAGCTGCCCGGCGGGCACGGCCCGCACCGAGTGGATGGCGGCGCCGATCCGGGCGTGCTCGCGCGGCTTCAGCGCGTCCGCCCGGACCGCCCACTCCTCGGCGTCGCCGTCGCTGAACCGCTGCTGCGGCCCGGTCGGCTCGGCGCCGAAGCCCGAGGACAGGTAGCAGGTGTCGAGCAGGGTGATCCGGATGCCGGCCCGGGCGGCGGCCTCGATCAGCGCCTCGCCCATCGCGTTGGGGTCGTCGTAGCGGGCACCACCGGGCGCGTGGTGCAGGTAGTGGAACTCGCCGACGGCGGTGATCCCGGCGAGCGCCATCTCGGCGTAGACCGCGGTGGCGAGCTCCAGGTAGCGGTCCGGGTCGAGCGCCCCGGCGAACCTGTACATGGTGTCGCGCCAGGTCCAGAACGTCCCGGAGCCGACCTGGACGTGACCGCGCAGCGCCCGGTGGAAGGCGTGCGAGTGGGCGTTGGCCTGGCCGGGCACGAGCAGCCCTTCGAGCCGGACGGCACCGGCCGGGCACGGGCCGCTGTCCGGCGTCACGGCGGTGATCCGGCCACCGGGGCCGGTGGCGATCAGGACGTCCCGCTCGACCACCGGCCCGTTGACGTGCGGCAGCCAGGCGTACTGCGCCCAGAAGGCCGTGTCCCGCACGCCTGCGGCACGACTCATCGACATGCCAGGTCCTCCAGTACGTCGGCCAGGGCGGCGACCCCGGCGAGGCAGTCGGGCGTCTGCGCATGCTCGGCCGGGGAGTGCGAGACGCCGGTCGGGTTCCGCACGAACAGCATGGCGGTCGGGATCGCGGACGCCAGGATCCCGGCGTCGTGTCCCGCGCCGGTCGGCAGCACCGGGGCGTTCAGCAGCTTGCCGAGGCGGTCGCGCAGCGGGCCGTCGAACTCCACCACCGGGGTGTAGGACTCCCTGGTGAGCTCGACCCTCACGCCGTCGCGCTCGCCGCGCTCGGCGGCGGTCCGCTCGATCTCGGCGACCAGCGCGGTGAGGGTGCGCTCGTCGGCGGCCCGGGAGTCGAGCCAGCCGCGGACCAGTGAGGCGATCGCGTTGGTGCCGTTGGGCTCGACCGCGACCTTGCCGAAGGTGGCGAGGGCGCCCGCCTCCCGCGCCTTCTTCCGGGCGGAGAGCACGGTGTTGGCGTAGGTGAGCATCGGGTCGCGGCGGTCCTCGATGCGGGTGGTGCCGGCGTGGTTGGCCTCGCCGTGGAAGTCGAAGCGCCAGCGGCCGTGCGGCCAGATCGCCCCGGCCACGCCGACCGGCTGGTCCTCGGCGAGGTAGCGGCCCTGCTCGACGTGGAGCTCGACGAAGGCGGCGATCCGGGCGAGCCGGCCGTCGTCCGCGCCGATCGCGGTGGGGTCGTACCCGGCCCGCTCCATCGCGTCGGGCAGCCGGACGCCGTCGGCGTCGCGCAGCGCGTACGCGGCCTCGCGGTCCAGCAGGCCCGCCGTCAGCCGGGAGCCGATGCAGGCGACGCCGAACCGGGCGCCCTCCTCGTCGCCGAAGTTGACGATCGCCAGCGGACGCGTGAACTCGGCTCCCCGGGCGCGGAGTTCGTCCAGGGCGGCGAAGGAGGAGACGACGCCGAGCGGGCCGTCGAAGGCGCCGCCGTCGGGGACGGAGTCCAGGTGCGAGCCGGTGACGACGGCGCCGTCCCCGGCCGGGTCGCCCAGCCAGGCCCACTGGTTGCCGTTGCGGTCCAGCTCGTACGTCAGGCCGCGGTCGCGGGCCTGCTGCTCGAACCAGGCCCGGCACTCGGCGTCGGCGGAGTTCCACGCGAATCGGCGGTAGCCGCCGGAGGCGGCGGAGCGGCCCACGGGGAGCAGCTCCGCCCACATCGCTTCGAACGAACCCGTCACAGCTCACCCATGGGAACGCGGACGCCACGCTCGGCGGCGACCTCGTCGGCGCGGTCGTACCCAGCGTCCACGTGCCGGATGACGCCCATGCCCGGGTCGTTGGTGAGCACCCGGCGGATCTTCTCCCCGGCCAGCGGGGTGCCGTCGGCGACGGTGACCTGACCGGCGTGGATCGAGCGGCCGATGCCGACGCCGCCGCCGTGGTGGATGGACACCCAGGACGCGCCGGAGGCGACGTTGACCATGGCGTTGAGCAGCGGCCAGTCGGCGATCGCGTCCGAGCCGTCGAGCATCGCCTCGGTCTCGCGGTACGGGGAGGCGACCGAGCCGCAGTCCAGGTGGTCGCGGCCGATGACGATCGGCGCGGACAGCTCGCCGGAGGCGACCATGTCGTTGAAGCGCTCGCCGGCCTTGTCGCGCTCGCCGTAGCCGAGCCAGCAGATGCGCGCCGGGAGGCCCTGGAAGTGCACCTTCTCCTGGGCCATCTTGATCCAGCGGGCCAGCGACTCGTTCTCCGGGAAGAGGTCGAGGACGGCCTTGTCGGTCTTGTGGATGTCCTGCGGGTCGCCGGACAGCGCCGCCCAGCGGAACGGGCCCTTGCCCTCGCAGAACAGCGGGCGGATGTACGCGGGGACGAAGCCGGGGAAGGCGAACGCCCGGTCGTAGCCGGCCAGCTGGGCCTCGCCGCGGATCGAGTTGCCGTAGTCGAAGACCTCGGCGCCGCGGTCCTGGAAGCCGACCATGGCCTCGACGTGCCGGGCCATCGACTCGCGGGCCCGCTGGGTGAACTCGGCGGGCTTCTCGGCCGCGTAGGTGGCCATGTCGTCGAAGTCGACGCCGATCGGCAGGTAGCTCAGCGGGTCGTGGGCGCTGGTCTGGTCGGTGACGATGTCGATCGGCGCGTCCATCGCGAGCAGCTGCGGGACGAGCTCGGCGGCGTTGCCCAGCACGCCGATGGACAGCGGCTGCTTCTTGTCGCGGGCGGCGGTGGCGAGCTCCAGCGCGTGGGCGAGGTCCTTGGCCTCGACGTCCAGGTAGCGGTGCTCGATGCGCCGGGAGATGCGGGACGGGTCGCAGTCGATGCAGATCGCGACGCCGCCGTTCATGGTGACGGCCAGCGGCTGGGCGCCGCCCATCCCGCCGAGGCCGGCGGTGAGGGTGATGGTGCCCTCCAGCGTGCCGTTGTACCGCTTGTTGGCGACGGCCGCGAAGGTCTCGTAGGTGCCCTGGAGGATGCCCTGGGTGCCGATGTAGATCCACGAGCCGGCGGTCATCTGGCCGTACATGGTGAGCCCGAGGCTCTCCAGGCGGCGGAACTCCTCCCAGTTGGCCCAGTCGCCGACCAGGTTGGAGTTGGCGATCAGCACGCGCGGCGCCCACTCGTGGGTCTGCATGACGCCGACCGGGCGGCCGGACTGGACCAGCATGGTCTCGTCCTGCTTCAGGCCCTGGAGGGTCTTCACCATGGCGTCGAAGGAGCGCCAGTCGCGCGCGGCCTTGCCGGTGCCGCCGTAGACCACCAGCTTCGACGGGTGCTCGGCGACCTCCGGGTCGAGGTTGTTCATGAGCATCCGCAGGGCGGCCTCCTGCTGCCAGCCCTGCGTCGTGAGCCCCGTGCCACGCGCCGCACGTACCTCGCGCGGCCCGCTCGTCTGCTGCTGCACCATGTCCCGGCCTCCTGCGGATGGATTCATTCAGGCTTGGTTCAGTTGAATATAACTAAACAGTCGACGTTCGACCAGACCCCTGAACAATCCGATCAGCTGCGGCACCGCCCGACTTGGCGCGCCAGCCCGAACCCGGCGAACACCAGCCACTCGGCCCAGCACCAGGGAGCGGAGGCCGCGACGACGGCCGTGCGGCCCGGCGAATCCGGGACGCGGCGGGGGAGATCGAGCGCAGAACCGGCGAGGGTGCCCGGACGCTCCGCACCCACCCCCGGCGACGGCGGGTACCAGGGCGCGCGACAGGGCGAGTACGGCGCGCCCGCGCCGCTGCCGGCCGAGCCGGGCATCGCCGACCTGCCGCTCCACGCACCGAAGCGCCGAGCCCTCAGGCCGCCGCGTCGCCGTCCCAGTCGATGCCGATCTCGGCCAGCCAGCGGCGGTCGGCGGCGTCGGGCGCGGCCGGGGCCGGCGGGCGGGGGACGCTCTGGACGGGGCCGAGGCCGTACTTCTCGACGGCCTCGGCGGCGGCCCGTGCCTCCGGTTCGATGACGCCGACGTGCACGGCGGACTCGTCGCCCGGGTCGAGGACGGTCAGTTCGGGTTCGGGCAGGCGCCGCAGGGTGACCCGGCGCCCGCAGGTGGGGCAGGACCATTCGTCGGCACCCGATGCCAGCCGGGCGACGAACTTCATCTCGTGGATCACGCGCATGGGCGGCACCCCCTGCACTAGGGGATGCCCCGGTTCGTGGCCGGCCACGCCCACAACGCCGCGGCTCTGTCTACTCCAAAAACAGGCCACGTGCCGCGGCCGACTGCTCGATGGCCTCCAGCCTGGCCTCCGCGCCCGGGATTTCGTCGCACATGCTCTGCAGGAGCACCCGGCCCAGCATCATCGGCGCACACGCGGTGTCGAAGACCAGACCGGTGCCGACGGCCGCCGGCAGCATCAGGTCGGACAGCTTGGCGACGGGCGCGAACGCGCTGTCGGCCACCGTCAGCACCGTCAGACCGCACTCCCTGGCCACCGCCAGAGCGTCCATCAGCTCCCGTGGGTAGCGCGGCAGCGCGAAGCAGAGCAGCGCCGTCGCGCCGGCCGCGGTGACCTGCTCCAGCCGGTCGGCGAGCATGCTGCCGCCCTCGTCGAGCAGCCGGATGTCCGGGTGCACCTTGGCCGCGAAGTACGCGAAGCCGCGCGCCTGCGCGGACGCGGCCCGCAGGCCCAGCACCGGCAGCGGGCGGGAGGCGGCGAGCAGCCGGGCGGCGCGGATGATCGGCTCGGGGTCGGCGAGCAGGTCGGCGAGGTGGCGCAGGTGCTCGATCTCGGCGAGCACGGCCTGCTGGTGCTCGTTGCGCACCGCCTCGTGCGGGCCCTCGGGTGCGGCCGTCTCGCCCGCGCCGAGCTCGCGCAGCTGCCGGCGCAGCGCCGGGTAGCCGTCGTAGCCGAGGGCCACCGCGAAGCGGGTGACGGACGGCTGGCTCACCCCGGCGAGCTCGGCGACCTCGACGCTGGACAGGAACGGCGCCTCGGTGGCGTGCCGGACCAGCGAGTGCGCGATCCGCCGCTGGGTCGGCGTCAGCCGGCGCCCCTCGAAGAGCTGGAGCAGCCGCGCGGAGGGACCGACCGTGCCGGTCTCGTCGGTGGCGGTCATCGGCGGTACCTCCGGGTGCGAGCGGTTCGGACGACGACTGTGCAGCAGCGCGCGGCGCCTGGCAAAGACGTCTCGCACGACGGGACGGCCGCTGAGACGTCCCGATGGGCGGACAGTCTGGCGCACGACCGGCGGACCCTGCGCCCCGGGAGCCCGGGACGGGGCTCGGGGTAACCCTGATTTGTCCCTGAGCCCGCCCGGATTCCCCCCGCGAACGGATGGACCGGGCCCTGGCGGGGGCCCACGCTGGTGGCCATGGACACTCGCCAGGACGAACTGCGGCGCGACCTCGACGCCACCCTGCAGGCCCGCAAGGAACTCGGCAAGGAGTACGAGTCGGAGCTGGTCGACTCGTTCCTGAAGCGGCTGGACGCCCGCATGGACGCCCGGGCCGACCGCCCCGCGCCCCAGCAGTTCGAGGGCTACGAGCCCGGCTACCGCCACCGTCCGCGCCGCTCCGGCTGGTCGGCCGGCCGTCCCGGCTCCCGGCTCGCCGTTCTCTCGCTGGTGCTCGGCATCCCGCTCACCGCGATCGCCAGCGACGCCCAGAACGGCGGGCTGCTCGGCCTGATCACCTGCTGGGCCGGCATCGTCGGCGTCAACTTCGCCGCCGCGCGCGCCGACCGCCGGGACCGCGAGGACCGCCGCCCGCGGAGCGACTGGGACTGACGCCCCGGTCGCTCCGCGCGGGCGGCGGATCAGGCCAGCGGGCCGGTGACCTGCTCGACCGCCCGCACCAGCGCACCGGAGGCGACCAGTTCGGCGGCGGCCTCCAGGTCCGGCGAGAGGAAGCGGTCGCGGCCGGCGCCGCCGACCCCCGCCTCGCGGGCGGCGGCCACCGCCGCCGCGGTGGCCGGGGCGAGCCGGCCGGCCGAGTCGGCCTGCTGGCGGATCTCCAGCGCGCGGGCGGCGGCGGTGAGCTCGACGGCGAGGATGCGTCCCAGGTTCTCGACCGCCTGGCGCAGCTTGCGGGCCGCGGACCAGCCCATCGACACGTGGTCCTCCTGCATCGCGGAGGACGGGATCGAGTCGACCGAGGCCGGGACGGCGAGCCGCTTGTTCTCGCTGACCAGCGCCGCCTGGGTGTACTGGGCGATCATCAGACCGGAGTCCACGCCCGGGTCGTCGGCCAGGAAGGCCGGCAGGCCGTGCGAGCGCGCCTTGTCCAGCAGCCGGTCGGTGCGCCGCTCGGAGATCGAGCCGAGGTCGGCGGTCGCGATGGCGAGGAAGTCCAGCACGTACGCGACCGGCGCGCCGTGGAAGTTGCCGTTCGACTCCACCCGGCCGTCGGGCAGCACGACCGGGTTGTCCACCGAGGCGGCGAGCTCGCGCGAGGCGACCAGCTGGGCGTGCGCGACGGTGTCGCGGCCCGCGCCGGCCACCTGCGGGGCGCAGCGGATCGAGTAGGCGTCCTGGACGCGCGGCGCGTCGTCCTGGTGGTGGCCGGTGAGGCCCGAGCCCTTGAGGACGGCGAGCATGTTGGCCGCGCTCAGCGCCTGGCCCGGGTGCGGGCGGATCGGGGCGTGCAGCTCGGGGGCGAGCACCTTGTCGGTGCCGAGCAGCGCCTCCAGGCTCATGGCGGCGGTGATGTCGGCGGTGGTGAACAGGCGGCTCAGGTCCGAGATGGCCATGACGAGCATGCCGAGCATGCCGTCGGTGCCGTTGATGAGGGCGAGGCCCTCCTTCTCCAGCAGCTCCACCGGCTCGATGCCGGCCGCGGCCAGCAGCTCGGCGGCGGGCTTCTCCACGCCGTCCGGGCCGGTGGCCACGCCCTCGCCCATCAGCACCAGCGCGCAGTGCGAGAGCGGTGCGAGGTCGCCGGAGCAGCCGAGCGAGCCGAACTCCCGCACCACGGGGGTGATGCCCGCGTTCAGCAGCGCGGCCATGGTCTGGGCGACCAGCGGACGGACGCCGGTGCGGCCGGAGGCCAGCGTCTTCATCCGCAGGAACATCAGCGCCCGGACCACCTCGCGCTCGACGGCCGGGCCCATCCCGGCCGCGTGCGAGCGCACCAGCGAGCGCTGCAGCTGGGCGCGCAGCTCGGGGCTGATGTGCCGGACGGCGAGCGCACCGAAGCCGGTGGACACGCCGTAGACGGGACGCGGCTCGGCCGCGAGAGCATCGATGCGGGCCCGGGCGGCCGCCATCTCGGCGAGCGCGTCCGGACCGATCTCGACCCGGGCGTTGCCCCGGGCGACGGCCAGGACGTCCTCGGCGCTGACGTCGGCCTTGCCGACCTGGACGAGCGGCGAGTCGGAGGCCGCAGCACTGTGCATATCCATATTCACCATCACATCAGGCGAATGAAGATATGACAACAGGTGCTCGCCATTCGGATTTTCCGTCCTACCGCCCGCGACCGCACGCCGACCCCCTCCCCCCGTGGATGTCCGCCTCCCCCATGCCGCACGCTGGTGGGGCAGGAACACGTACGGAGGTGGCGATGACGCGGGCGACGGCGCGGCGGCGAGTGGTGCGGCTGCGGGGGGACGAGCGCGGGGTGCGGCCGGACGCACTGGCGGCGGAGGAGCCGCTGGAGATCCGGGTCGGCGGCGAGCCGCTGACCGTCACCATGCGCACGCCCGGGCAGGACTTCGACCTGGTGGCGGGCTTCCTGGTCGGCGAGGGCCTGGTGCACGCCACCGAGGACCTCGCCGCCCTGCGGTACTGCGCGGGCACCGACGACGAGGGCGCCAACACGTACAACGTCGTCGACGCCACCCTGCGCGGCACCCGCGCCCTGCCGCTCTCCGCGCACCGCAACCTGCTCACCACCAGCGCCTGCGGCCTGTGCGGCCGGGACACCGTCGACGCCGTCCGCACCCACGTGCGGCACCCCGTCGCCGAGGACCCGCTCAGCGTCGAACCGTCCCTCCTGTACGGCCTCCCGAAGCGCCTGCGCGCCGCCCAGCGCACGTTCGACTCCACCGGCGGCCTGCACGCCGCCGGCCTGTTCGACGCCGCGACCGGCGAGCTGCTGTGCGCCCGCGAGGACGTCGGGCGGCACAACGCCGTGGACAAGGTGGTCGGCTGGGCCCTGCGCGAGGGCCGGCTGCCGCTGACCGGGCACGTCCTGCTGGTCAGCGGACGGGCCTCGTTCGAGCTGACCCAGAAGGCCGCGCTGGCGGGCATCCCGCTGCTGGCGGCCGTCTCGGCGCCATCCTCGCTCGCGGTGGACCTCGCCGAGGAACTCGGCCTGACCCTGGTGGGCTTCCTGCGCGGGGAGGGCGCGAACGTCTACACCCGACCCGACCGGATCGCCGTGCCCTCCCCCGCCGTCACCTCCTGAGCTCGGCCTCGATCAGGTCGGCCGCCCGGACGGTGCCGCCCTCGGCCCGTCCGGCGGCGGCCAGCGCCGCCAGCCGCTCGGCCACCGCCGGATCACCGACGAGTTCCAGCAACGCACCGCGCAGCACCTCCGGAGTGGCCCCCTCGGTATCGATCCGGCGGGCGACACCGAGCCCCACCAGCGCGTCCGCGTTGCCGAACTGGTCGGCCGCCTGCGGCACGGCGATCATCGGCACCCCGTGGAACAGCCCCTCGCTGGAGCCGCCCATGCCCGCGTGGGTCACGAAGGCGTCGGCCTGGGAGAGCACCGACAGCTGCGGCACCCACCGGTGCACCTCGACGGTGGCGGGCACCTCTCCAAGCTCGGCCAGGTCGGTGTGGGCGCCGACCTGGAGCACCGTGTGCCAGCCCGGCAGGTCACCGAAGGCCTCGACGCAGGCCCGGTAGAACGCCGGCTGGTTCGTGAACGCCGAGCCGAGCGAGACCAGCAGCACCTTCTCCGCCCCCTGCGGCCGGTGCCACTCGCCCTGATGGGCGCGGTCGCCGGAACAGGGCCCCACGAACGAGACCCGCCGCTCGTCGACCCGGTCCGCGTTGGGCTGCATCGCACGGGGGATGAGCGCGACGGCCCGCGACGGGCGGCTCTTGAAGGCGTCCACGTCGCGCTCCACCGCACCGGCCTCGGCCAGCCAGCCGGCGAACCGCCGGTAGTGCTCGGCGCCGCCGGAACCCTCACGAACGGCGGCCAACGCCTCGGCCAGATCCTCCTCGAAGCCCTCCCAGGCGACCATCGAGGGCGACAGCTGCACCACCGGCACGCCCAGCCGCTCGCCGAACGCCCGCCCGGCGAAGCCCGCGATGTCGCAGAGCACCAGGTCGGGCCGGTCGTCCGCGAAGGCCTCCAGCAGGACGGGGTGCATCGCGAGGGCGTCGTCCAGGAAGAGCTCCTGGATCCCCACCGGGTCCAGCGCCCAGCCGTCCGGATCGTCGCCGAGCGGCAGCTTCGTCGGGTACGGGACGAACCGCGCACCCGTCGACTCGACGACCTGGCGGAACGACGGATCGTTGACGTAGCTGACCCGGTGTCCCCGGGCGACCAGCTCGGAGATCACGGCCAGGCTGGGATTGACGTGCCCGTGGGCCGGCACCGACACCATCAGCATGTGCGCAGGGCGAATTCGGGTCATAAGGAACACACCTTCGGAATCCATCGACAGAGACGAGACGTATCGTCTCGCCTGCTCGGCAAGACGATACGTCTCGTCTTGCCGTTCCGCCTAGAATTTCCGGCATGACCGCCAGACCCGCCCCCGACCCCGCGCGCCGCAGCGAGCGCTCCCGCGCCGCCGTGCTCGCCGCCGCCTCCGAACTCGTCGCCGAGGTCGGTTACGGCAAGCTGACCATCGAGGCGATCGCCGCCCGGGCCGGCGTCGGGAAGCAGACCATCTACCGCTGGTGGCCGTCGAAGGGCGCGGTCGTCTTCGACGCCTTCCTCGCCGCCAGCGAGCACGAGGGCGGCATCGAGATCCCCGACACCGGCGACCTGCGCGCCGACCTGCGGGCGGTCCTGCGCCCGTCCTCGGACCAGCTCACGGACCCGGCCTTCGATCCGACCGCCCGCGTCCTGATCGCCGAGATCGTCGCCGACCCGGCGCTGCACGGCGAGTACCGCACCCGCCTGCTGGACCCCCTCCTGGAGGTCACCCGCCGACGCTTCCGCAGCGCCCGCGAGGCCGGCCGGATCGCCCCCGACGCGGACCTCGACCTCGCCGTGGAGCTCTTCTACGGCCCGCTCCACTACCGCTGGATGTTCCGCCTCGGCCCGCTCACCCACGACCACGCCGACCAGCTGGTCGAAGCCGTGCTGCGGGCGCTCAGCGCCGACTGCGGCGACTGACCAGGACCAGGATCACGACCAGCAGGACGACGAACAGCAGCACCCAGACGAAGCCGAAGCTCCGGCCGACCGTCCGGGAGACGAAGCCCCGGTTCCTGCGCTTGGACTTGTGACGGGTGACCGCCACGTCGGTGACGTGGTGCCCCCCGACGGAGGCGCGCGCGGGAACGGGCGTCCGCCCCCCGGACACCACAACCGCCGTCCGCACCACCGGCGCCGCCTCCGCGGGTCCGGCCACCGCCACGGCACCCCCGAACGCGACCACCCCGGCCACCGCCGCACTCACCAAGCGTCTACCCACGGCCCCGCTTCCCCCGTCCTCGCCGACCACCGGCCTCCGGCCCACGATCGCACCGTCCCACATCCCCGGGACACCCCCGTCCACCAACCGGAACGGACCCAGGACCGACCAGTCACGAAACCGGCACACGAGAAGGCCGCCCCCACTCCCTGGCCATCCCCCTCCTCTCCCCCCGTCACCCCCGCGCACCCATCCCCGACCACCCCCTCCCCCCTCTCCCTCTCCACCCCCTCCACCCCAGCGAGAGGGTGCGCTGCGGGAGGGGGTGGCGGAGGGGGTGGCCGCGGAGAGGGGCGTGACGGGTGATTTTCAGACTGCCAACGGTCC
>NZ_JBEZGX010000091.1:0-26545 GCF_040650235.1 Kitasatospora sp. NPDC048722 | reverse complement strand
ACCTGTCGGCGTACGCGGGCAAGAGCGTCACGCTGAAGTTCACCGGCACCGAGGACGCCTCGCTGCAGACGAGCTTCGTGATCGACGACACCTCCATCCAGACCGGCTGACCTTCGGTCGGTAGGCGGGGCCCGGCAGCCATCCGGCTGTCGGGCCCTCGTCGTGTTCGCGTCCCACGGCACCGCCCGGCGGCCGGCGGCTACTGATGCGGAAACGTTTCGTTCCTTGCCTTGACGGTGTCTCCCAGCGGATCTAAGTTCGCTGCAAGTTTCCGGCAAGTTACAGAAACTTCCTGCACCCTGGCTGCCCCACCCCAGCCGCCCCCCTTGGAGACGACGTGGTCACCACCGCCCCCACCCGCCGGCCCGCCCGCGTGGCCGGAGCGCTCGCCGCCTCGGCGGCGCTCGCGCTCTCGTTCACCGCGGGCCTCGGCGCCCCCACCGCCCAGGCCGCCCCGCCCGCCAACAACGGCAAGGACGTCACCGCGACCCTCTTCGAGTGGCGCTTCGACTCCGTAGCCCAGGCCTGCACCAGCACCCTCGGCCCGAAGGGCTACGGATTCGTCGAGGTCTCGCCGCCCCAGGAGCACATCCAGGGCCCGCAGTGGTGGACCTCCTACCAGCCGGTCAGCTACCGGATCGCCGGCCGGCTCGGCGACCGGACCTCGTTCAAGAACATGGTCGACACCTGCCACGCGGCCGGCGTCAAGGTCGTCGCCGACACGGTGATCAACCACATGACGGCCGGCTCGGGCACCGGCACCGGCGGCACCGCCTACACCAAGTACAACTACCCCGGCGTCTACCAGGACCAGGACTTCCACACCTGCCGCCAGCCGGTCAGCAACTACCAGGACCGCACCAACGTGCAGACCTGCGAGCTGGTCAACCTCGCGGACCTGGACACCGGCAGCGCGTACGTCCAGCAGACCATCGCGCACTACATGGACGACCTGGCCTCGCTCGGCGTCGACGGCTACCGGATCGACGCCGCCAAGCACATCGCCGCCACCGACCTGGCCGCGATCAAGGCGAAGATGGCCAACCCCAACGCCTTCTGGGTCCAGGAGGTCATCTACGGCGCCGGTGAGCCGATCCAGCCGTCCGAGTACACCGGCAACGGCGACGTCGACGAGTTCCGCGTCGGCACCGACCTCAAGCGCATCTTCACCGGGGACAAGCTCGCCAACCTCAACGGCTGGGGCGCCTCCTGGGGCTACCTGCCGAGCGGCCAGGCGCGCAGCTTCATCGACAACTGGGACACCGAGCGCAACGGTTCGACCCTCAACTACACCTACGGGAACACCTACACGCTGGCCAACGTGTTCCTGCTCGCCTCGACCTACGGCTCGCCCAACGTCTACTCCGGCTACGCGTTCACCAGCAACGACGACGGCCCGCCCAACGGCGGCACCGTGAACGCCTGTTACCAGGACGGCTGGAACTGCACCCACGCCTGGCGGCAGATCGCCAACATGGTCGGCTTCCGCAACGCCGTCGCCGGCACCGGCGTCACCGACTGGTGGTCCAACGGCAACAACGCGATCGCCTTCGGCCGCGGCAACCGGGGCTACGTCGCGATCAACCACGAGACCGGCGCGATCACGCAGACCTTCCAGACCGGCCTGCCCGCCGGTACCTACTGCGACGTCCAGCACGGCGACCCGCAGCCGGGCGGCGGCTGCACCGGCCCGACCTACCAGGTCGGCGCGAACGGGCAGTTCACCGCGACGGTCGGCGCGGGCGACGCGGTCGCGCTGTACGTCCAGCCCGGGACGAACGTCTCCGGCGCCTCGTTCAACGTCAACGCGACGACCTCGTACGGCCAGAACGTCTACGTCGTCGGCGACAACCCGGCGCTGGGCGCCTGGGACCCGGCCAAGGCGTTGCCGCTCTCGTCCTCCGGCTACCCGGTCTGGTCGCTTGCGCTCTCCCTGCCGGCCGGCACGTCCTTCCAGTACAAGTACGTCATCAAGGGCGCGGGCGGGGCGGTGACCTGGGAGTCCGGCGCCAACCGGACGGCGACGGTGCCCTCCTCGGGGACGGTCGCGCTGAACGACACCTGGCGGTCGTAGCGGGTGCCGGGATCCCCGTCGACTGCGTCAGCGCGGTGTGACGGGGATCCCTCCTACGGGTGGCCCGACCGTTTCAAACCCCCGTTTCGGGCGACCGCGCTGGCACCATCGCGAGATGAGCACCGCCCCCGTCGTCCTCGACGTCGAACTCTGCGGCGGGCGTTGGGACGGTCACCGCAAACGCGTCAACGCCGCCGCCCCGCCGCCCTCGCTGCGCATGCTGCTGCGGGCCCAGCTGCCCAGTGCCGAGAGCGGCGAGTACTGGCCCACCACCAGCGTCTACCGGCTGGGCGGGGAGGGCGGGGAACTGCGCTACCGCCACTCGCACGACGAATGACGGATGACGGATCACGTGGGCGCGGTGGGTCAGCCGCGTCCGATGTACGGCATCGTGGTCGCCATCACCGTCGCGAACTGCACGTTCGCCTCCAGCGGCAGCGACGCCATGTGCCGCACCGTGCGCGCGACATCGGCCACGTCCATCGTCGGCTCCGGCGCGATCCGTCCGTCCGCCTGCCGCACGCCGGCGCTCATCGCCGCCGTCATGTCGGTGGCCGCGTTGCCGATGTCGATCTGCCCGCAGGCGATCCGGTACGGACGGCCGTCCAGTGAGAGCGACTTGGTCAGCCCGGTGACGGCGTGCTTGGTCGCGGTGTACGCGATCGAGTGCGGGCGCGGGACGTGCGCGGAGATCGATCCGTTGTTGACGATCCGGCCGCCCTGCGGGTCCTGCGCCTTCATGTGCCGGAAGGCGGCCCGGGCGCAGAGGAAGGCACCGGTCAGGTTGAGGTCGACGACCGAGCGCCAGGCGTCCACCTCCAGCTCGTCCACCGGGACGGCGGGGCCGAAGCCGCCCGCGTTGTTGAACAGCAGGTCCACCCGGCCGAAGCGTTCGGCGGCGGCTGCGAACAGCGCGTCCACCGCCGCCGGGTCGGTGACGTCCGTCGGCACGACGGCGGCCGCGCCGCCGGCCAGCCGGGCGGTCTCGCGCAGCGGCTCGGCCCGGCGCCCGGCCAGGACCAGCTGCCAGCCGGCGGCGGCCAGCTCGACCGCGACGGCCCGGCCGACCCCGCTGCCGGCTCCGGTGACGACGGCGGTTCCGGTGACGGCGGCGGTCTGCTGGGACATGGCGGCGCTCCTGGTTCTCGGGTCCGAGCCGGCTCGGTTCTGAGCCGATCGTCGTCGATCGGCGGGGCCGCCGTCACTGGTGGAAGGACCCAAAGATCGCGTCGCCCGGCGCACCGTCCGCTGTGTACCCCGCCGTCCGGCGGGGGCCGCACGGGACATGTGAGGGGTTTTACCTGATCGCGAACAAACATTGGATTTCCGGTGGCCGACGCGCAACCGGGCCGCCCCGGCCCACGTCATAAGATCGCAGGACGGCGCGCTGCGGCGAGCCGCACTTCCGGGGGCCGCGCCGAGGCGCCCCCGGGCCTGTCCGGCCCCACCCGGGGGCCGCCGCCCGGCCAGCCGGCCCGGGCGCGTCATCGGTCGGAGAGTCCTCACCGTGCTTAGGCAGTCGTCCCGTTCCCGCGCCGTTCTGACCGGTGCCGCCGTGCTCACCCTGGCTGCCTCGCTCGCCGCCTGCGGGAGTTCCGGTGGCGGGAAGGGGGACAGCGCCAAGGCGGCCGGCACCCCGAGCACGGCCGGCACGAGCGCGGTCCCGGGCGACCCGGCCGCTGCCACCGGCGCCCCCGCGCAGACCGGCGCGGCCGCGGCTTCGGGCGGCAAGGTCCAGATGCCGACCGGCCAGCCCTCGCTGACCAAGGTCCGCGACACCGCCGCCGGTCCGATCATGATGACCAAGCTGGCCGGCGCGAAGTCCGGCGTCACCGGCCAGGTGTGGGTCTGGCTGCCGCCCGAGTACAACGACCCCAAGTACGCCAAGACCGGTTTCCCGGTGCTCACCCTCTACGCGGGCGGCCAGAGCAACGGCTACAACACCTGGACCGACAACCAGCTGCCGATCCAGGAGGAGGACGAGCAGCTGGCCAAGGCCGGCAAGGCCCATCCGTTCATCATGATCATGCCGGTGCAGAACTTCAACAGCGACGAGAGCAACGCGCTGGACTGCTCCGACATCCCGGGCCAGCCCAAGATGGCGACCTGGATGGCCCAGGACATCCCGGACTGGGTCCGCGCCAACTTCCGCACCCTGAAGGGCCGCGACAGCTGGGGCATCATGGGCGCCTCCACCGGCGGGTTCTGCAGCGCCAAGCTCTCGCTCCAGTACCCCGACGTGTACAAGGCCGCCGTCCCGATCGACGGCTACTTCATCCCGGACTCCCACCTGTGGAAGGGCCACGACGCCGAGCGGATGGCCAACAACCCCGACGTGCTGGTCACCCAGGGCAAGGCCGACGTGAAGATGCTGGTCACCGCCGGCGGCGCCAACGCCTACGAGAAGGGCGTGGTCAAGAGCTGGGTGGCCAAGGCCGCCCCGCCGGTCGCCATCGAGTACTACGAGCAGCCCGGCGGCAAGCACCTGACCTCGGACTTCAAGAAGATGATCCCGGACACGCTGCAGTGGCTCACCAAGAACCTGGCGGGCCCGGCGGCCGACTGACGCCGTCCGCTGCACGCCTGCACGCCCACCGCCGGTGCCGGGGATTCGTCCCCCGGCACCGGCGGTTCTTTTCATCCGGCACTCTCCGCGGCCCCGCGCCACCGCCGTCGGCCGGGCTGCGGAAAAGGCTGTGACCTGCGCGTCAATCGGACATTGATTCGCCTCTGATCGACTGTACGCACAGTGAACGGGGCCGCCTTCCGGGGGCCGTGATCCGCACGACCCGCCGATTCGTGAAGAGAGTGCCATGCCGATCCACCTGCTGCCGCCGCCGTCCGCCACCGTGCCCGAGCGGACCGAGGACGAGGAGCCACAGGCGGTCCGCTTCGCCGGGCTGCGGCTGGTGCACGCCGCGCTGCGCCGCGACCTCGCCCGGCTGCCCAACGCGCTGCGGCTGCTGCAGCCCGGCGAGGACGCCAAGGGCGAGGCGCTGCTGCGGCACTGGGACTTCGTGACGGCGATGCTGACCTGTCACCACGAGCAGCAGGACAGCCGGATCTGGCCGATCGTGCGCCGCTTCGCGCCCGAGCTGCGGCTGCTGCTCAACTGGCTGGAGGCGGACCACCACAACCTCGACCACTCGTTCACCCGGGTCACCACGCTGGTCCGGATCGCCAGCCGGGACACCGGCAGCGTCTGGCCGGTGGCGTACGCGATCGAGGACCTGGCGGCCCGGCTGGAGACGCACCTGCGGATCGAGGAGCGTCAGCTGCTCCCGCGGATGGCGGGCGTGTTCGCCGACAACTCCCGGGTGGGCAGCCTGCCCGAGCTGCTGGACCTGCTGCGCTCGGCCGACGGCCCGGGCTCGGCCGACGCGCTGGCCTGGCTGCTGGAAGGCGTGGAGCCGTCCGTCGTCGACCGGCTGCTGGCCGAGTGCGACGACGACGTGGCCCGCTCCTGGCCGCACTGGCGGGCGACCTACGAGCGCTGCACCTCGCCGCTGTGGGGGCCGGCGGGCGACTGGGGGATCCTCCCCGACTGAGCCCGGGGCCTTTTCGCGGGCCGTCGATCTACGCGCGTGGCAGTGCCATGGGCATATGCGGCGACGGGCCGGCGCGTCCTGCCTGCGTACGGCCCCGGCGGGCGGCGCGGGCGGCGGCTACTCCGGCAGGCGGTTCAGCCACTCCAGTGGGGAGACCAGGATCGCCTTGTCCGGCGAGCCGTCCCACTCCACCGACAGGCCCTCCGCCCTCAGTGCGGCCACCACCTCCCGCCCGATCTCCACCGTCCGGAGCGCCGCCGCGTCCGCCGAGCCCTCCCGCTCCTGCCCGCCGGCCGCCCGGAAACCGCCGTAGCGCAGCATCAGACCCCGCCCGGCGGCGGCGCGTTCGGTGTCCTGCTGGTGGAAGAACACGAAACCGCGCGATTCCTCGTCGGCCTCGTCGCCGATCTCGGCGTAGCCGCAGCTCGCACAGCAGGTGAAGTCCATCGCCGCGACGACGCCCTCCTCCTCCAGTGCGTCGAAGGCAGCGCCCAGCCGGTCCACGTCGGTGACCTCGGGCCAGCCGGCCTGCTCGGCCAGCCGCTCCTCCCAGAGCGGAGCGACGATCAGCTCCGCCGCCTCCTCCGTCAGTCCCTGGTCGTCGAGGAGTTCGGCCAGGGACTCGGCTATCTCGTCCGGCTCCTGGAAGCCGCACCGGATCAACTCGCGCGCCCGGTCGCGGGCTTCGCCGAGCACCTCGGGGTCGAGCTCGGACATCGGCACCTCCTGGGTCATGCCCGCATCCTCGCAGCCGCCACCGACAGCGCCCGGGTCACACGGGCCTGCTACCGTCCCGCCGGTGACCTCGCTGCTTCAACCTCCGCTGATCACCCGTCTGCTGGCCGCCGACCGCATCCTGGTCGCCGGCGCCGGCGGCGGCTTCGACGTCTACGCCGGCCTCCCCATCGCGCTCGCCCTGCGCGCCGCCGGCAAGGAGGTGCACCTGGCCAACCTCTCCTTCACCCACCTCTACGGCCTGCCCGGCGACGCGTGGTTCGGGCCCGACGTCGCCCGGATCGGCCCGGACACCGCCGCCCCCGAGGGCTACTTCCCGGAGCGCACCCTGGCCCGCTGGCTGCACCTGCACGGCATGCCCGACACCGTCTGGGCGTTCCCCTCGGTCGGCGTCCAACCGCTGCGCGACGCCTACCGGCTGCTCACCGGACACCTGGGCGTCGACGCGGTCCTCCTCGTCGACGGCGGCACCGACATCCTGATGCGCGGCGACGAGGCCGGGCTCGGCACCCCCGAGGAGGACATGGCCAGCCTCGGCGCGGTGGCCGGCCTCACCGAGGTGCCGGAGCGCCTGGTCGCCTGCCTGGGCTTCGGCGTCGACGCCTACCACGGCGTCAACCACTCACTGGTGCTGGAGAACCTCGCCGCCCTCGACCGGGCCGGCGGCTACCTCGGCGCCTTCTCCGTCCCCCGCGACAGCCGCGAGGGCGCGCTCTACCTGGACGCCGTCGAGCACGCCAGGGCCGCCTTCCCCGAGCACCCCAGCATCGTCAACGGCTCGGTGGCGGCGGCGCTGCGCGGCGAGTTCGGCGACGTGCGCTTCACCGACCGCACCAAGGACGGCGAGCTCTTCGTGAACCCGCTGATGGCGATCTACTTCGGGGTCACGGTCGAGGCCCTGGCCGCCGAGCACCGCTACCTGGACCGGCTCGAACGCACCGTGCTGATGCGGCAGATCAGCACCGTCGTCGGCGAGTTCCAGGACGAGCTGCCGAAGCTGCGCCCACCCCGGCAGTTCCCGCACTGACCGCGGCCGCGCGGCCGGTGCTTCACGGCTACCGGTGCTTCACGGCTACCGGCGCTTCGCCGCTACCGGCGGCGGCCGTGCCGCTGGATCGCCGCTGCCGGCGCTTCGCGGCTAGCCGTTCGCGAGGCGGAACTCCAGGTTGCCGAACCGGACCTGGTCGCCCGGGCGCACCCGGACGCCGCCCGCGATGCGGTGCCCGTTCACGTGGGTGCCGTTGGTCGAGCCGAGGTCGTACAGCACCCAGCCACCGCCCTCGTGCCGCAGTTCGGCGTGGTGGCGGGAGACCGAGGCGTCGTGCAGCCGCAGCCCGGAGCCGGGGATCCGACCGATCGTCAACTGCGTCGCGCCGGCCTGCGGGAGGTTCAGTCCGGGCAGCCTCTCGACGCGCCAGGCCCGGCCGATCCGCTCGCCGAACGCGGAGATCCGGCCCACCGTCCGCAGCACGAACCGCTCCACCGGCCCCCCGGTGGGCAGGTCGGCCATCACCGCGTCCAACTCGGCGCGGCTGGTGGCCTGGAGGACGACCTCCATCCGGCCGAGGAAGGTGTCGTGCGAGAGTCGGCCGCTGCTCGCGCCGTCGCGCAGCACCCCGAGGGCCCGGTCCCGTTCGTCCTCGGACGGCCGGACGGCGTGCGTCCGGATCTCAGGCTGCGTCATGTCCCGATTGTCGGCGGCGCCGTGCCCGGCTGTCCAGATTCCGGCAGCCGGCCGCCCGGTGATCCCGCCTCCCCCCGGGAAGCAGGACACCGCCGGCCGGCCGGCGGTTCCGCGGTCCGGTCAGGATTTCCTGGCGGCGGCCAGGATCTTCTCCGTGGTGTGCAGGAAGCGGGAGGTCACCGAGCCCCCGTAGCGCTTGCCGAACATGTCGTTGGTGACCCACTTGCCGTCCTTCAGGTGCACCACGATGTACACGGCGCCGTCGTCCGCCCCGAGCACGTCGTAGTCGCCCTTCGGGGAGGTGTGCGGCGCGGCGAGGTCCGCGGGCAGCGGCTCGGAGAGGAAGGCGATCACCAACCGGACGTCGGGCGTCACCTCGACGCCCCGGAACGGCTCGGCGGCCAGCACGGCGGCCACCTCGTCGACCGTGCGCAGCATCACCGGGACGGGGTAGCCGAGCGACTCCTCCAGGTGCCGCTCGATGCGCAGGGTGAGGGCGGCGCGGTCCGGCTCGTCCGTCGTGAAGAACACGTTGCCGGTCTGGATGTACGAGCGGACGCCGCCCAGGCCCAGCTCGGTGAAGAGCGCCCGCAGCCGCTCCATCTTCACGGTGCGGCCGCCGACGTTGATGGCCCGCAGGAACGCGATGTACGTGGTCGTGGTGGTCACCCGGCCAGTGTGGCACCGCCCACCGACAAGGCTGCGGCGGGCGGCTGTGGCGGGATCCCGGCGGCGGGGCGGGGCGGGGCGGGGCAGGGCCGTTGTCGGTGCCCGGTGCGAGACTGGCGCCATGGCTACCTGGCAGGATTTCGAGCAGGAGGCCCCCGACGTCGCGCCCCTGGTACGGGCCCGGTTCGAGGCCAACCGGCACCACGTCCTGGCGACGCTGCGCAAGGACGGATCACCCCGGGTGAGCGGCACCGAGGTCGACTTCATCGGCGCCGACGCGATGCTCGGGTCGATGTACGGCTCGGTGAAGGCCCGCGACCTCCAGCGCGACGGCCGCTTCGCCCTGCACTCGCACCCGGGCGACGAGACCATGGCGGGCGGCGACTCCAAGCTGTCCGGCCGCGCCGTGGAGCTGACCGACGAGGCCGAGCTCACCGCCTACGTCGCCGATCTGCCCGAGCCGCCGCCCGGCCCGTTCCACGCGTTCCGGCTCGACCTGGACCAGGTGGTGCACACCGGCGTGGCCGACGGTCACCTGTGGGTCTTCAACTGGCACCCCGGCCGGCCGGTGGAGCGCATCATGCTCCACTGACCGGTCCCGGGGCCGGGCGCGCTACGGCAGGACGGACTTGACCGCCTCGGGGGTCCGGGCCACGACGGCGTGGCCGTCGTCGGCGGTGATGATCGGGCGCTGGATGAGGATCGGGTGCTCGGCCATCGCCGCGATCCAGCGCGTCCGGTCGCCGGGCTCCTTGGCCCACTGCTTCATCCCGAGGTCCTTGGCGACCTGCTCGTCGATGCGCGTGATGTCCCACGGCTCCAGGCCGAGCCGCTCCAGCACCGCCTCCAGCTCGGCCGCGGTCGGCGGGTCCTCCAGGTAGCGCCGCACGGTGTACTCGGCCCCGGCGGCCTCCAGCTCGGTCAGCGCCGACCGGCACTTGCCGCAGCGGGGGTTGATCCAGATCTCCATGCCGCCCAGCCTACCGAGCGCCGCCGCGCCCGACGGACCGTCTCCGGCCCGGACCGCGCACCCGAACCGGCCGTGCTCCGGGAACTCCCGGGCGCCCGCCGGTGGTTTCACGAACCGGAAGCAGCGGTCCGGGCCGGGGACACCGGCCGGGGAGGGGAGCAGCGGATGGACGGCGCGGCGATCGTCGAGCACCTTCTGACCAGCGAGGGCAGGGCCGATCCGTACCCGCTGTACGCGCGGGCGCACGAGCTGGGCAGTGCAGCCCCGGCCGGGCCCGGCTTCCTGCTGGCCCTCGGCCACGGCACCGCCGACCGGGTGCTGCGCACCCCCGGCTTCGGCGTCGCCACCCCCGAGATGCAGGCCGGCCTGGCCCCCGAGTTCGCCGAACACTCCTCGCTGGACCTGTTCGGCCGCTCGATCCTGGAGCGCGAGGCGCCCGACCACGCGCGGGTCCGCTCGCTGATCGCCTCGGTGTTCACCGCCCGCCGGGTCGCCGCGCTGCGGCCGGCCGTCGAGGCGGCGGTCGCCGGGCTGCTCGACGAGATGGCCGGGGCCGGTGCGGACGGCTCGCCGGTCGACTTCATGGACGCCTTCGCCCACCGGCTCCCGGTCGGCGTGATCTGCGAACTGCTCGGCGTCCCCGAGGGCGACCGCCACCTCTTCCGCGCTCTCGCCGCGGACCTCACCGTCGCCCTGGAGTTCGTCCAGGACGCGGCCGAACTCGACGTCGCCGACGAGGCCGCCGACGAGCTGGCCGGGTACTTCACCGGGCTGGCCGCCGAGCGCCTGCGCCACCCGCAGGACGACCTCGTCACCGACCTGGCCCGGATCGCCGCGGACGACCCCGCGCGCCTGTCCGGCCGCGAGCTGCTGGCCAACCTGGTGCTCCTCCTGGTGGCCGGCTTCGAGACCACCACCAACCTGCTCGGCAACGGCCTCGCCCTGCTCTTCCGCCACCCGGACGCGGCCGCCGCCCTGCGGGCCGGAGCGCTCACCCCGGCCGCCTTCACCGAGGAGGTGCTGCGCTACGACGCGCCGGTCCAGCTGACCTCGCGGATCGCGCTCGCCGAGGGCCTCACCGTCGACGACCTGCCCGCGCCGCGCGGCAGCACGGTGCTCGTCATGATCGGCGCCGCCAACCACGACCCGGCCCGCTACGACCGCCCGGAGGTCTTCGACCCGACCCGCACCGGCAGCCAGCCGCTCAGCTTCGGCGCCGGGCCGCACTTCTGCCTGGGCTCCCAGCTGGCCCGCCTGGAGTCCGAGGTCGCGGTCGCGGCCCTGCTCGACCGCTTCCCCCGGCTCGCCCCGGGCGGCGTGCCCACCCGCCGCGACCGCCTGGTCCTGCGCGGCTACGAGACGCTCCCGGTCACCGTCCGCTGACCCCGCCGGAGCCGGTCACCCCTGCCCGCCGACCGGCCCTCGCCCGTCACCCTCCGCCGACCGGCCCTGACCGCACGCATCCGGGACGTTCGGCCGTTCGTGGCGGGGTCCACCGTGGTGGAGCATGGAGGGACGAAACGGTCATTCCGCCCGGTGGTCCAGGAGGTTCCCCCCGTGCCCGCAGCGCCCCGCCCGCCGTTCCGGGCGGCCGTGGAACCCAGGGTGCCGCGCTGGGTGCCCTGGCTTCCCGTTCTGCTGCTCGTCCTGGACCTCCTCACCGAGGCGATCGTCCCGGACGCCGTCGCGGCCGGGTTCCTGCTCACCGCGCTGCCGGTCGTCGCGGCGTTCAGCTACGGTCCGGTGCTGACCGCCGCGACCACCGTCGGCTCGATCGCGCTCCAGCTCGTCCTCGCCCTGCGGGCCGGCCACATCGACGAACAGCACCACGTCTGGGTGTACATCGCGACGCTGCTCTCCGGAGTGATGGGCACGGCCCTGTCCTGGCAGCGGATCCGGCAGAACCGCAACCTGCTGCACGCCCGCACCGTCGCCGAGACGCTCCAGCGCACCGTGCTGCGCCCGGTCCCGGAGCGCGCCGGCGGGCTGCGGGTGGCCGGCCTCTACCGGCCTGCCCAGGCCGAGGTGCTGGTCGGCGGCGACCTGTACGAGGTGTGCGACACCCGGTTCGGCGTGCGGGTGCTCCTCGGCGACGTCCGCGGCAAGGGCCTCGGCGCGGTGCGGACGGTCGCGGACGTGCTGGGCGCCTTCCGGGCCACCGCGCACGACACCCCCGACCTGGTCGAGATCGCCGACCAGCTGGACCGCGCGGTGCTCCGCGACGCCGCCGACCGCGGCGACGACGAACTGTTCGCCACCGCCGTCCTGCTGCAGTACCGCCCGGGTTCCGACTGCGTGGAGATCGTCAACCGCGGCCACACCACCCCGCTGATGCTCGCCGGCCGCACCATCACGCCGATCGCCTGCCCCGACGAACTCCCGCTCGGCCTCGGCCACCTGGCCCCCGCCGACGACCACGGCAAACCCACCGCCGTGGCCCTCCCGCAGGGCAGCACCGTCCTGCTCTACACCGACGGCGTCAGCGAGGCCCGCGACGCCACCGGCACGTTCTACCCCCTGGCCCCACGCCTCGCCGCCCTCGGCACGACGTCCCCCGACCGCGTGGTCACCTTCCTCGCCCAGGACGTCCACGAGTACGCGGGCCTCCTGGCCGACGACCTCGCCCTCCTGGCCCTCGCCCCCGAGCCCGCCTGACCCGGGCCGGGTTTCACACGATGCGGGAGTCCTCGTCGTGCCGTCCTTGCTGCACCATGCCGTCGTCACGGATCCGACCGCGCTTCAGGCCTCGCAGCCGGGGGCGCCGTCCCTGGGAACGGTGTACGTGATCGTCTCCGACACCCACCACTCCGCGTCCTCTCTCCGGCAGGGGCGGACATCCGAACTGGATCAGGGGCCCGTCCTGCAACAGCCGTCCCTGCGGATGCCGCTGCCACTCCTCCCGGGTGCGGACCGCGATCGCGGCGCCACCCGGGGAGCAGATCCCTCCAGCTCCAGTGCGTCCCACTGGGCGACGGCGGCGATCCGCTCCCGGTCCGGTGGGCTGGTCCTGGCGTATGCGGCGTGTCACTGGTGCCGGTGAATGAACGGACGATGAGCGACTGGGCAGGGACGTGGATTCGAGGACCGGCTGGCCGCCTCGCCCGAGTGGGCAGCGAGCGGTACGCCGGCATTCGCCGGCACGTGGGGGCGACACCTCCGCTGCCGATTTCGAGGCGCAACGACGAGGGAGCCGTCCCTGGCCGGCCCCATTTCCGGGGGCGAGCCGGAGGGACGCCGGAGGGCCTGAGGGGTGCGCCGGTTGGCGGGTCACGCCAGGTCCGTGCGGGTCTCCCCGGTGATGGCAGGCGGGGTGATCATCGGAATGTGGCGCAGCGCGCGGCCGTGCCGGTCGAGCCGGCGGCCCATCCGCTTGACCGTGTGCAGAGTGACGGTGCGCTCGCGGAGCTGCGCTTCGGGGGCCCGTTCCGCCAACATCGCCTCGACTGCGGCGATCTCCTCGGTCGTGCGCAGCCAGAGTGCGAGCAACAGGTTGCACGACCCGGTGACGGAGGCGCACAGCCGGGTCTGCGGCAGGCGGGCCAGCATCGAGCCGACCCGGTCGAGTGC
Organism: Kitasatospora sp. NPDC048722; assembly: GCF_040650235.1. NCBI lineage: Bacteria > Bacillati > Actinomycetota > Actinomycetes > Kitasatosporales > Streptomycetaceae > Kitasatospora > Kitasatospora sp. NPDC048722. Next base: position 13,298 of record NZ_JBEZGX010000091.1, on the reverse strand, counting down.
CGCGTGCGGAACAGCCGCGCGGTAGCTGACGATCACCGGCCAACCAGCCTGCCGTTGGGCGAGGTCGCAGCGCAGCAGCAGCCCGCGCTGGCGAAGTCGTTGGCCGAGATGACGGCGGACGGTGGATTCGCTGATGCCCGTGCGGGCGGCGAGTTCGGTGTAGCTGGCGCGGCCGTCCTCGCCGAGGGCCATCAGCAGCGCGAGATCGGTCCGGTTGTAGGACGGCATTCCGAATGGCTGCGCGCCGGGGTCCGTCTGGACCGGGCCCGTCAGCCCGGCGCGCCGACCCGGTGCCAGGGCCCGGACCTGCCAGGCGCTGCCCTCCAGGTAGGTGCGCAGGGCGAGCCGGGCACGGGTGACGCGGACCTCCGGACGGGTGCCGATCTCCTGGACCAGCTGCCCGAGCCCCGGCAGGTCGTCGGCGCAGACGGACAGGAACAGGTCGAAGTCGCCCGCCACGTGGTCGATGCTGAACACCCAGGGCAGTTCGGCGAGGGCTTCGGCGAGCTGTCGCACCGTCCCGGCCCGGCACTCGACCTCGACGTAGGCGACCGGTGCGGTGCCGGGGGCGGCGTACGCGGTGACCCAGGCCAGACCGAGGGAGGTCAGCCGTTCCCAGCGCCGGGCAGCGGTGGTGGCGTCCACGCCGAGGGCGGGGCCGATCCGGGTCCAAGGGGCGCGCGGGTCCGCCTGGAGCGCGTCGACCAGGGCGAGGTCGAGCTCGGAGAAGGCGTTGCCGGATTCCGGTGCAGCGCCGGGCCAGGTGCCGGTTTCCTGCATTTCGGGCTCCTCTCCGTCGACGGGCCGGATCCTGGGCCCACCCTCCGCGTGCCGCGGCGGCCCACTCTAGAGAGGAACGCCCGTGGCCACACCCCCCACTACCGCCACGCAGGCCCCACCCCGCCGGGAGAGACGGGAGAGACTCGACCGGACCGCCCGGATCACGGTGGCGCTGCTGTTCGGCGCCTGGCTGGTCGACTACGTGGACCGGCTGGTGATCAACCTCGCCCTGCCCTCGATCGGCCGGGAGTTCGCCCTGGACCGCGCCGAGCAGGGCCTGGCGGTGTCGGTGTTCTTCCTGGCGTACGCGCTGTGCCAGATCCCGGGCGGGCTGCTGGCCGACCGGTTCGGCGCCAAGCGGACGGCGGGATGGGCGCTGCTGGTCTGGTCGGTGTTCACGGCGCTGACCGGGCTGGCGGCCTCGTTCGTGCTGCTGCTGGTGGTGAGGTTCCTGTTCGGCGCGGCCGAGGGGATCTTCCCCGCGGCGGCGATGAAGGCCGTCAGCGAGCGCACCACGCCGGGTCAGCGGATGAGCGCCAACGGCCTGGTGTCCAGCTCGAACGCCCTGGCGGCGGTGGTCGCCCCGGCGCTGGGTGCACCGCTGATCGTCGCGTTCGGCTGGCGGTCGACGTTCTTCTCCATCGCCGCGGTCGGTGTGCTGGTGTACGCGGCGCTGCGGCTTTGGCTTCCCGGCCCCACTCAGGCCGCGCCGCACACCCGGCCCGGCACGGGTGGCGTGCGGACCCTGCTCGGTTCCGGGGTGATGTGGCGGTTCGCCGCGATGTTCTTCGGCTACGACCTGATCGTCTGGGGCCTGAACACCTGGGTACCCACGTACCTCAACGACGAGCGCGGGCTCTCGCTGACCGGGGCTGGTGCGGCGGCGCTGGTGCCCGCGGTGGTGTCGGCGCTGGCCGCCGTCGCGGGTGGACGGCTCGCGGACCGCCTCGGCGGGCGGCACGGCCTGGTGGTGGCACCCGCGATGGCGGTGACCTCGGTCGGCGTGCTGCTGATGACCTCGGTGCACTCACCGGCGGCGTTCGTCGGCTGGCTGACGCTGGCCGCGGCGGGCGCGGGGCTGAGCTTCATGCCGATCTTCGCGGTGCCGATGCGCAGCTTGCCGGCCGAACTGGCCGGGGCCGGCTCCGGGATGATCATCTTCGGCGGCCAGCTCGCCGGCGTGGTGGCCCCGGTGGTGATGGGTGCGCTCGCCGACGCCGTCTCCTTCCGCGCCGCCTTCGCCTTCCTGGTGGTCGGCGCGACCCTGGCCGCCGTCCTCTCGTTGACCACCCCCCAGCACACCGAGGCCTTTCTGGCCGCCCTCCACCGTCGCCGGCCCGCCGCCGGCGCGGAGATCGACAAGGAACTCGCATGACCGACACCGAACGACTCCCGCTCGCCGAAGGCCTGGCCGAGCGCCTGCCCGCCCTGGAGGAGCTGTACCGGGACCTGCACCGCCACCCGGAGCTGGCCTTCCAGGAGCGGCGCACGGCCGCCGTGGTCGCCGCGGAGCTGCGGGCACAGGGCTGGGAGACCACGGAGCACGTCGGCGGGACCGGCGTGGTGGGCGTGCTCCGCTCGGGGGACGGCCCGGTGGTGCTGCTCCGTGCCGACATGGACGGCCTGCCGGTCCTGGAGGCGACCGGGCTGCCGTACGCCTCGACCGACACCGGTGTGGACGGGGACGGGGAGGAGGTGCCGGTGATGCACGCCTGCGGGCACGACATGCACGTGACCTGCCTGCTCGGCGCCACCGGCCAGCTGGCCGCGCACCGGCACGCCTGGCGGGGCACGGTGGTGGCGGTGTTCCAGCCGGCGGAGGAGAACGGCGAAGGCGCGACGGCGATGGCCGCCGACGGCTTCCTCGACCGCTTCCCGCGCCCGGACATCTGCCTGGGCCAGCACGTCGGGCCGCTGCCGGTGGGCGTCGCCGTGACCAGGCCGGGGCCGGTGATGTCGGCGTCGGACAGCTTCCGGGTGCGGCTGTTCGGCCGGGGCGGCCACGGTTCCTCGCCGGAGCACACGGTGGACCCGGTGGTGCTGGCCGCCGCGGTCGTCATGCGGCTGCAGACCGTCGTGTCCCGCGAGATCGGCGCCAACCAGTCGGCCGTGGTGACGGTCGGTTCGATCCACGCCGGCACCAGGCAGAACATCATCCCGGACGAGGCCGAGCTGAAGGTCAACGTCCGGACCACCGACACCCGCGTACGCGAGCGGGTGCTGGCCGCCGTCGAGCGGATCGTCCGCGCCGAGGCGGCCGCCTCCGGCGCGCCGGAGGAACCGGAGATCACACCCCTCACCGCGCTGCCGCTGACCGTCAACGACGCCCGGGCCACCGACCGGGCGGTCGCCGGTCTCCGCTCGGCACTGGGTGACGGGGCGGTGTTCCCGTTGCCGTGGCCGCTCGCGGGCAGCGAGGACTTCGGCAACTTCGGTACCGCGTTCGGGGTGCCGTCGGTGTTCTGGCACTTCGGCGGTAGCGACCCGGCGGCGTTCGGCGAGGACGGGATCACGGCGCTGATGTCCGGCGAACTGCCCGCCGGCCTGCCGTTCAACCACTCCCCGTACTACGCGCCGGTACCCGGCCCGACCATCGACCGCGGCGTACGGGCCATGCTGGGCGCGGCCGCCCAGTGGATCGGCGCCGACCGGCCGCCACGGGCCCGGTAGCACCACCTCCTCGGGCGACATCGGGCGCCGCCCCGGCCGCGGCCGCAAGACCGTCCGCCGCTGCCGCGACACCACCCTGGACCGGGCGGCTAGGCCGGCCGGAACCGGTCCGTGGCCGCCAGTACGGCGCTCGTCGTGGCATCCCCTGAGAGTCCGTGCCCCTCGTCACCGATCAGAACGAGGTCCGCGTCCGGCCACACCTGCGCCAGCCGCCATGCGATGTCCGGGGGCCCGCTGATGTCCATCCGTCCATGGATCATCACGCCGGGAATGCCGGCGAGCTTACCGGCACCGCGCAGCAGTGCCCCGTCCTCGAGGAAGCCGGAGTGCCGCCAGTAGTGCGTGACGAGGCGGGCGAAGCGCAGTCGAAAGTGCGGGTCCTCGTAACGGGGGCTGGGCGTGTACCCCCGCTGGACGGACACGTGCACGTCCTCCCATCGGCACCACTCCAGCGCCGCACGCTCCCGTGTGAGCGGATCGGGATCGGAGAGCATCCGGGCGTACGCATCCACCAGGCTCCCGTCGCGCTCCCGCTCCGGTACGGCGTCGCGGAACCGGGCCCATTCCTCGGGGAAGAGTCGCCCCATGTCCCGGGTGATCCACTCCACCTCGCGCCGGGTGGTGTTGGTGACGCTGAACAGCACCAGCTCGGTTACGCGTGCGGGGTTCTGCTCGGCGTACGCCAGTGCCAGGGTTGCTCCCCACGAGCCGCCGATGACCAGCCATTTCCCGATGTCGAGGTGCCGGCGCAGCAGTTCGATGTCGGCCATCAGGTGCGCGGTGGTGTTGACGGTGAGTGAGGTCCGAGGATCACCGGCGTCGGGTGTGCTCCGCCCGCACCCTCGCTGATCGAGGAGCACGATGCGGTACGCCGCCGGGTCGAACAGCCTCCGCCAGAACGGCCCCGCGCCGGACCCGGGTCCGCCGTGCAGGACCAGGGCGGGCTTTCCCGCGGGATTCCCGCAGGTCTCCCAGTACACGCGGTTGCCGTCGCCGACGTCGAGCATGCCGTGCTCGTACGGCTCGATGGGGGGATGGAGCTCGGCCATGCGGGATGTCCCCTCCTGAAATCTAACAGCGCTGTTAGGCTAACAGGGTGAAGAACCATCCGGACCCGGTGGCCGTTGGCAGTCTGCTCCGCCACGTCCTCGAGTTGCTCGACGGTGACGTGGCCAAGGTCTACGAGGAGCAGGGCCTCGCCGAATACCGGCCACGCTTCTCGCCGGCTGTACGGGCTCTTCTGGCCGAGGGTCCGCTCTCGGTTCGCGACCTGGCCGCAGCAGTGGGCGTCACGCACTCGGCCGCAAGTCAGACGGCGGCCCAGATGGCCCGGGCGGGCCTGGTCACCCACACCCCTGACCCGCGAGACGCCCGCCGCCGACTGGTCGAGCTCACCCCGAAGGCCCGTGCCCTGCTGCCGCAGATCGAGGCGGAGTGGGAGGCGACGGTGGCGGCGATGGCGGAACTGGACGCGGAGCTCTCGATGCCGCTGGCGGACCTGCTGGCGGAGGTGGCGGAAGCGGTACGTCGACGCCCGTTCCGGGAGCGGATCGCGGCGGCGTGTCGGAGCCAGGGGGCACCCGCCCTCGGCGCCGGCGGGCCGACCGGGGAAGGGTCACCCTTCTCCGGTCGGCCCGCAGTGGTGCATCAGCGCTCATCCGGATGACTCCTCTCGGGTGACTCGCAGCTCGGAGGCGCTCGGTCAGCACACGGTCTCCGCACCGGCACCGCCCGTCGATGACGGCTCGGGGCGCACGCCTGCGGCGGAAACGGCGCGGCGGCACGGCCCAGACGGGATGGTGGTGCACATACCGGCCCGGCCGGCGCGGCTGATCCCGCGGCGGGCACCGGGCATTCTGCTCCGGCGTCCGGCAGAACTCTCCACCTGAGAGCCCGTCCGTTGCCCCCGACGACGGGCCGAACGTCAGAGCATCGCGGGCAGTCCGAAGTCCACGACGTGCTCCGCCCCCAGGAACGAGACGATCCCCGACACTCGCTCCTGGCGTAGGGTCAGGACGGTGATCGACCAGGCCTCGTGCACTGCGTCCGGTGCCGCACCCACGTAGAAGGCCACCGCCGGCTGTCCGTTGGCCGTGGTGAGCCGGTAGAGCCAGCTCGGGCACCGGGTCAGCGGGACGGCCACCGCGAAGTCCATCACCGCGTCCACTCCGGCGTACCACTGCGCCATCGGCGGCATCGACCAGGTGACGTCCTTGGTGAGCAGCGCGACCAGGGCGTCGGCGTCGCCGCACTGCAGGGCGGTGGCGAACGAGGCCGCGACCTCCCGTACCCGTGCGTCGCCGACCATCCGCAGGGTCTGCTGCTGGGACACGTCCGGCACCTTGGCCGCGAGCTGTCGCCGGGCGCGGGCCAGGGTGGAGTTCACCGAGGTGACGGAGGTGTCCATCATCGTGGCGATCTCGGCGGCGGAGAAGCCGAGGACGTCGAACAGGAGCAGCGCGGCCCGTTGGTTACCAGGCAGGTGCTGCACGGCCGCGACGAAGGCGAGTTCCACGGCCTCGCGTTGCTCGTACCTGGCGGCGGGGCCGGCCGGGCCGGCGGGCAGGCCCGCATCGGCGTACGGGCCCAGCCAGGCGACCTCCGTCAACGGCGTGCCGTCGAGCACTGTGTGGTCCGCGGCCGGGCCGAGGTCCACCGGCAGGGCACGCCTGCCGCGGTGGTCGACGGCGTCCAGGCAGGTGCGGGTGGCCACCGTGTAGAGCCAGGCACGCAGCGAGCTTCGGCCCTCGAATCGGTCCAGACCGCGCCAGGCGCGGAGCAGGGCCTCCTGCAACGCGTCGTCGGCGTCGTGGGTGGAGCCGAGCATGCGGTAGCAGTGGGCGTGCAGTTCCCGGCGCAGTGGCGTCACCAGACGGGTGAAGGCGGCGTCGTCGCCATCGCGTGCCAGCGCCAGGTCGGCGGCTGCGGAGGTTCCGGAAATTTCCTCGCTCACGGGCGACGATTCTGCCCCATTGCCGGAGTCACCTCTTCGACAGGCTTTCCGACGCCCCGAGGAGGACTTCATGACGAGCCCCACGACGAATCCGGCGAACTCCGGGTACCCGCATACCGTTGCCTGGTTCGACATCTCCACCCCCGACGCGCCGCGCGCCCGCCGCTTCTACCAGAAGCTGTTCGGCTGGCCCGTCGCCGAGCTCGACGAGACCTACGCGCTGGTGGGTGCGGACGACGGACGCCCGACCGGAGGGATCGGCCAGGCCGGTCCGGGCAGCCCGTACACCGGGATCGTCGTCTACTTCCGCGTCGCGGACGTGGACGTGGCGCTCGCCGAGGCCGAGGAACTGGGCGGCAGCCGCCTGCTGGAGCCGCGGAACCTGCCCGGAACGGACCGGATGGCCCTGTTCACCGACCCCGACGGCAACCCCGTCGGCCTGCTCGGCGCCTGAGATCGGAGACCCTCGAATGACGACCACCGACCCCAAGACCGATCTGCGCCGCTCCCTGCAGGACGCCCGCGAGACCGTGCTGTGGAAGCTGGACGGCCTGACGGAGCGGGATGTCCGCCGCCCGCTCACCCCGACCGGGACCAACCTGCTCGGCCTGGTCAAGCACCTGGCCGGCGTCGAGCTGCTCTACCTGGGCTGGGTGTTCGACCGGCACTACGCCGAACCCGTCCCCTGGTTCCGCCCGGACCTCGGCCCGGCGGGGCTCGCGCCCAACACCGACCAGTGGGCCACCGCTGAGGAATCCCGTGACTACGTCGTGGACACCTACCGCAAGGCCTGGCTGCACGCCGACGCCACCATCGAGGCCCTGCCCCTGGACGCCGTCGGCCACGTTCCGTGGTGGCCGGTGCAGGCCGGTGCCGCCAGCCTGCACCGGGTGCTGGTCCACCTGATCGCCGAGACCGAGCGGCACACCGGGCACGCCGACATCGTCCGCGAGCTGATCGACGGCACGGCAGGATACCGCCCAGGGGTCGAGCGGCTGCCCGCGGCGGACGAGCAGTGGTGGGCGGCGTACCGCGACCGAGTGGCAGCGGCGGCCGAGCAGAGCTGAGGGGACCGGGCCGGCCGCACCAGGAGCACGGTGTGCCGTGGTCGAGGGCTCGGCCGTGGGTGCGGTGCCGGCCTGCCGGCCTGCCGGCTTGCCGGCCTCCACGCGGACGCGGTCGTGGACGGTCGACGTGCGCGTCAGCTGACCTGGAGACCCACCGCCAGTGTCAGTTCGAGGACCCGGTGCGGCGATGCGAGATCCGGAAACAGCTCCCGCAGCTGCGACATCCGGTACCGGACCGTCTGAGGGTGGACGAACAACTCTGCCGCCACCTCGTCCCGCCTGCCCTGGTGCAGCAGCCATGCCCGCAAGGTCTCCTCCAGCCGCCGTGCGGTCGCGGCAGGCAGGGGCCGCAACGGTGCGAGGGCTCGGGCGCGCAGGTCTGCGAACGCGTCCATGTCGGCGCTGAGCACGAGCTCGGGCAGGTGGTCCTCGGTGTCGCGAATCTCAGGGGAGAGGGCGCGCGCGCGTGCGGCTCGTGCGTACGAGGCGGACGCACGGGTCCAGGGCCGGGCCGGGCCGACCACGGCGGTGCGGTCGGTCAGCTGCCGCAAGAGGTGTGGTCGGTCGGCGTCGGGGACGAGCAGCACACCGGTGGCGTCCGGCAGATCGTCGAGGACGAGGGTGTTCGGGTCGATCGTGCGGTAGGCGGGCCGGGTCTGGGCGGCGGGCAGCAGGACGGCGGTCAGTGAAGCCGGGGGCTGCCACCCGGCTCGTTGCGCAGAGGCCAGCAGCACGTCCGGGCTCGCGTCGGCGAGGAGGTCGCGGGCCAGGTGTTCCAGGTGGCGCTCGTGGGCCCTGCCGCGTGCGGCCAGTTCGTCGGCGTGGCCCGCGGCGCTCGCGGCGGAGAGCTCGTCGATGTAGGCGAAGGTCAGCTCGGCGAACTTGGCGACCTCGGCGGCGGGCAGACCTGCGGGTACGGCGCCCGCTGCCAGGCATCGCCAGGCCACGCGGGCGCCGACGCGGTAGGCGCTGAGCAGGGCGTCCATCGAACGGCCGTCGCGCACCTCGCCGCGGCCCAGCTCGTAGGCCGCGTCACCGCCGTCGCCACCCGTGGCTGTCCCGCTCGCGAGGTCCAGGTAGTGCCCCAGGGCGGTGCGGACGGCTCGGCGGATGGTGCCGCCCATGCGGCCCGAGAGGGCGTTGGCGTAGGGAGGGACCTCGTCGATGATCGCCTCGACGACCTCGTCGGCGGTGGCCGGCAGCGCGGCCCGAAGTGCGGTGACCGTCGTCTCGTCCAGGACCAGCTCGCTGGCCCTCCGGATTGCATGGCTCACGTTCTTGTTCCTTGCGGACAATTCATCCGACCAGATTCACGTCCTACGGTCAGGACTTTACGCCTTGAGGCGCAGCAAGCTGGAGTCATGACGAGTGCAGCCCTGCGCAGCAGGGCGTGGAAACTGCTGGAGATGGTCACGACGCCGCTGCTGCCGTCGGACTACCTCGACCTGGTCAGCCCGCTGCGTGCGGGCGCCGACCTGCGTGGGCGCATCGAGGCCGTGCACCCCGAGACGGGTGACGCCGCGACCGTCGTGATCAGGCCGGGACGGGGCTGGCGCGGCCACACGGCCGGTCAGTACCTGCGGATCGGGGTCGACGTCGACGGGAGGCGCCTGTGGCGTGCCTACTCCATCACCTCGCCGACAGGCCGCCCGGACGGCCGCATCACGATCACCGTGAAGGCGGTCCCGGACGGCAAGGTCAGCAACCACCTCGTCCACAGGGCGACACCGGGCACGCTGATCCAGCTCGACCAGTCGGCCGGTGACTTCGTGCTGCCGCAGGTCAAGCCCGCCAAGGTGCTCTACCTGACGGCCGGCAGCGGCATCACACCCGTGATGGGCATGCTGCGCGACAGCGAGTTCGACGACGCCGTCATGGTCCACTGCGCGCCACAGCCGCAAGACGTGATCTTCCGCAACGAGCTGCACGGCCTGGTCGCGGACCAGAGGCTGCGCCTCACCGAGGTGCACACTGCCACGGACGGCAGGCTCGACATCGCCCGTCTCGGCGAACTCGTGCCCGACTGGGCCGAGCGTGAGACCTGGGCCTGCGGGCCCGCGGGCCTGCTCGACGCCGCAGAGGAGCACTGGACCGAGCACGGGGTCCGAGAGCGCCTGCACACCGAACGGTTCCGCCCCCGCAGCGTCGTCGCCGGCGAAGACGGCGACGGCGGCGAGGTCACGTTCAGCGCCACCGGCAGGACCGTCGATGCGGACGGCGCCACGCCGTTGCTGGACATCGGCGAGGAAGCCGGCGTGCTGATGCCCTCCGGGTGCCGCATGGGCATCTGCTTCGGCTGCGTCACGCCGCTCAAGGCGGGCGCCGTCCGCGACCTGCGCACCGGCGAGATCACCGAGGCCGAGCCGGGCGTCCTCATCCAGACCTGCGTGTCCGCCGCGGCGGGCCCCTGCGACATCGAACGGTAGAAGCGCCTTGACCGCCATCGACCCCACCGCCCACCTGACCGCTGAGCAGATCGAGGAGCTCGGCCGCGAGCTGGACGTGATCCGCGACGAGGTGATCGCCGACCGCGGCGAGAAGGACGCCGCCTACATCCGCAAGGTCATCTCGGCGCAGCGCAAGCTCGAACTGGCCAGCAGGGGCGTGCTGCTGTTCTCGATCTTCCCGCCCGCGTGGCTGCTCGGCACCGCCGGCCTTTCCGTGGCGAAGATCATGGACAACATGGAGATCGGCCACAACGTCCTGCACGGCCAGTGGGACTGGATGCGGGACCCGAAGATCCACTCCACCACCTGGGAGTGGGACCACGTCTCGCCGGCCGAGCAGTGGAAGCACTCGCACAACGAGCTGCACCACACGTACACCAACGTGATCGGCAAGGACAACGACCTCGGCTACGGCATCATGCGCGTCGACGAGGACCAGAAGTGGCATCCGCTCCACCTCGGCCAGCCGCTGTGGAACTTCGTCAACGCCTGCTTCTTCGAGTACGGCATCGCGGCGTACGACCTCGAACTCGGCAAGAACCTGCAGAAGCGCCGCCGCAGGAACCCGGAGTTCCGCGCGCGAGCCAAGGCCGTGGGCCGCAAGATCCGCAAGCAGGTGCTCAAGGACTACGTGATCCACCCGCTGCTGTCGGGCCCGTCGTTCCTCACCACGCTCGCCGCCACGTTCACCGCGAACCTGGTCCGCAACATCTGGTCCCACTCGGTGATCATGTGCGGGCACTTCCCCGAGGGCGTACAGGTCTTCGAGCGCCAGTCCGTCAAGGGCGAGACGCGCGGCCAGTGGTACCTGCGCCAGATGATGGGCTCGGCGAACATCAGCGGCAGCAGGGCCATGCACTTCATGACGGGCAACCTGTCCCACCAGATCGAGCACCACCTGTTCCCGGACCTGCCGAGCAACCGGTACGCCGACGTCGCGGTGAAGGTGCGCGCGCTGTTCGAGAAGTACGAGCTGGAGTACGTCACCGGGCCGCTGCCCAAGCAGGTGTTCTCCGCGTGGCGCAAGGTCTTCCGGCTCTCGCTGCCGAACAAGAAGCCCAGGGTCAAGACACCGGCCCGTGAGAAGGAGCTCGTCGCGGCCTGATTCCCGGTAGTGGTCCAGATCCTTCGGCCGTACCGGCGGCACCGCCGGGCTCGGTGAGATTCGCTCCGGACGGTGGGCGACCGCGGTATCGGACGGCCACCGAGACGTCGACCCGGGGGCCTTCGCCTCGGCGTCCTGTGCCTGTGGGGTCCTGGCCGCCGACGGCGGGAACGCGGTAGTGGCCTGGAATCCACGACAGGCACTACTCAGAACTCATGCCGAGATCGAACTGCGTTTCCGCAGGTCGGAGGGCCCTCTACAGGTCGTAGTTCTGATCGAACATGCCTCTGGCCTGCGAAAACAGGGGCCTCGTGGAAGATCATTTCACAACCAGTGCACATGCTGTGGCCTTGAGAATGAGCTGCGGCGAGAAGCGTCGAGCCAGTACCACGAAGTGCGAGTCGGCGGCCCGTCTCCTGGCCGGGTGGCGAGCGGGCTCCACAAGGAGCTCGGTGCTTGCCGGGCTGCTCGGGTGAGACGACGGTCAGGCACTGGCCGGTCTCGCCCACGGGAACGTCGTGCTTCTTCGCGAAGCCAAGGACCTCCGTGTGGAAGTGCAGGGCCTTGGCCTGCTCGACGATGAAGGCGCTGGTCAGATGGATCCGCATGGACGGGACTCCTCGGCTCGGGATGCTTTCCGCCCCTTCGGCACGATGTAGTCCGGGCGGCGCCGTGCTCCGGCGCGGGCCGCGGATTCCCACGTGGGACGGGAGGATCCTCGCGGCAGCAGTACGTGGCGGTACGCGCCCGGGGTCTCGGACATCCGGATCTGGTCGGTGACGCCCTGGTAGTCGCCGAGCGGGGTGCGGGCGGTGAAGGTCTCCGGGTCCAGGTAGGCGTGCTCGTCGCCGGTTCCGGCGACGGCCGTGGCGTACGCCTTGTCGAAGACGCCCAGCGAGAGGATCCACAGCGCGACGCGTGTGAGCGAGACATGGACGCGGTAGGAGCCACCGTCCACCGCGCGCCGCCGCATCGCCTCGACGATGCCTGCGGTCAGGAACCAGGCCACCAGATAGTCGTTGACCACGGTGATCGGCGGTAGTGCGGGACGGTCGCCGTCGCCCTCCAGGTGGAGCAGGCCCGCGACCGAACCGGCCGTCTGGTCGAACCCGATCCGGTTCGCCCAGGGGCCTGTGGTGCCGTGCAGTGAGACGGTGGCGTGGACCAGGCCGGGGCGCAGGTCGATGGCCTCGTCCTCGGACAGACCCATCGAGGCGAGCAGGCCCGGGCGGCGGTTGGCGTAGAACACGTCGGCCCCGGCCAGCAGTGCACGTATCACCGCCGCACCTTCTGCGGTACGCGGCTCCACGGTGGCCGAGCGCACCCCCACCTGGGTCGTGTTGTACGTCACCGGGTGTTCCAGCTCGCCCGGCCGCCACAGGTTCAGTACGTCCGCGCCGTGCAGGGCCAGTGCCCGGCCGGCTCCCGCGCCCGCGATGATGTGGCCCATGCCCAGCGCCCGTACGCCCGCCAGCGGGGCGGTCGCGCCCGCGCCCACGGTGGGCAGCGGCTCGGGGTCGCTGTCGCCGATCCTGGTGATCTCCACCAGCGGCATGCCGGAGAGGACCTCGGTGAACTGCCGCTCCTTCAGGAACTCCTGGGGTGTACGGATCATCGGCAGCACCACCCCGGCCCGCTCGGCCGCCTCCTCCAGCTCGGCGGCCCGCCATGTGCCGATCGCCGCGGCGACCGCATCGGGGTCCTCGGGCACGCCTAGCAGGCGCTCGGCGGCGATGCGCAGGTTGGGATACGGGTTGAGCGGCATCACCCAGCGGTCGTCCGCAGTGCGGTAGAAGCCGTTGACGAAGGCAAGGGTGGGGACGGACGGCGCGCCGCCCGGGTAGCCGTTGAGCAGCTCCCACTTCTGGTCGTAGAAGGGGCACAGCCGGTGCGGGGCGACCCGCAGGTCCATCGAGATGTCCTGGCCGCGCCCGCCGCGCTGCCGCCAGAGGGCCGCCACTGCGGCGGACTTGGTGGCGAGGGCGAGCGACGTGGCCGCACCCAGGCGCAGCGTGCTGGGCACGATCGGGTCGGCGCCGCGGAAGGTGAAGCTCCCGCCGGTGTCGGCGCGGTTCAGCCCGATGGTGCCGAGTACCTCGTCGAGCGCGGTGTGGATGTCGAAGGCGTCGTCGGTCGCGGGGTTCGCGACCGCCTTGGCGATGCTGTCGGACAGGGACATGACTGCTCCGTAAGTTGTTAGGCGGCCCGGGAGGGCCGGATGTGGCTAATGGCTGCTTGCCCTTGGTGGCTGCCCTGGAGTGGCCGTCCGGCTCTCC
>NZ_JBEZGX010000090.1:0-26917 GCF_040650235.1 Kitasatospora sp. NPDC048722 | reverse complement strand
GCGGGGACGGAACGTTCCGTCCCCACCGCACCCCTGGCCGGTCGGGCCGTGCGGACGCGGCTCAGGAGGCGGGCACGCCGGGGGCGGCGCCGCGCTCCTTGAGCATGTCGGTCATCAGCTCCAGCTCGGAGGTCTGGGCGATCACCATCGACTGGGCCAGCCGCTTCTCGCTGTCGTTCTTCGCCAGGTCCACGTAGCCCTGGGCCATCTCGACGCCGCCCTTGTGGTGCTCGATCATCAGCTGCAGGTAGTACACCTCGGCGTCCTTGCCGCTGAGCGTGCGCAGCTTCGCCAGCTGGGCGTTGGTCGCCATGCCGGGCATCAGCGAGCCGTCGTGGGCCTGGTAGTCGTGGCCCATGTTCATCCACGCCATCGGCTTGGCCGGCGAGTGCTGCGACAGCCCCCACTGGTCGAGCCAGCCCATCATCATGCCGCGCTGGTTGGCCTGGGTGTTGATGATGTCGAACGCCAGGGTGCGGGTCGGCTCGTCGGAGGTGCGGTCCCGGACGATGAACGACAGGTCCACCGCCTGCTGGTGGTGGGTCGCCATGTCGCGGGCGAACCCGGCCTCGGGCGAGTCGTCCGCCGGGACGGTCAGCGAGGACGAGCCGGAGGCCGACGTCCCGCTCGCCACCAGGGCCGGCACGCCGAGCGCCAGCGCGACGGCGGCGGCCAGCGCGGCCGGCCACCAGAGCCGGCGCCGGGGCCTGGCGGCGACGGCCTGCGGCTCGTCGGCGTCCTGCGGATCCCCGGGGGTCACGGGCTTCCCGGCGGTCACATCTGCCCCATGGTGCAGGAGGCGCCGGGCTCCTGCGTCTGCTTGCCCTGGACGTACTTGGTGAAGAACTGGTTGACCCGGGGGTCGGAGGCGCTGTCGACGACGAGCTGGGTGCTCCAGGCGTTCAGGGTGATGGTGCCCTGCTCGTCCGGGTAGGGGCTCATGAGCGAGTACGGGGTGGCCTTGACCTTGTCGGAGAGGGTCTTGATGTCCTCCGGGGTGGCCTTGCCGTTGTAGGTCACCCAGACCGCGCCGTGCTCCAGCGAGTGGACGGCGCGCTCGTTCTCGACCGGCTGGTCGTAGACGTGGCCCATGCAGTCCAGCCAGACCGCGTTGTGGTCGCCGCCGACCGGCGGGGTCATCGGGTAGCTGACCTTGTCCTTGACGTGGTTGCGGCTCAGGTCGCCGAAGGTCTTCACGCCCGGGATGTCCGCGTTGGCGGCGACCTCCTGGGCGTGCTTCTTGTCGCTCTGGTCCTTGAGGACCCAGGCGATGGCACCGCCGGTGCCGGCGACCAGGACGCACGCGGCGACGATCGCGATGATCTTGTTGCGGCGGTCGCGGCGCTGCTCGGCGGCGCGCAGCTCGGCGATCCGGGCGCGGCGGTCGTTGGCGCCCTGCTGCTTGTTCTTGCTGGACTGCTTGGAGGCGGAACCCATGGTGGTTGTCCTTGTCCCCGCGCGCCCGGCTGGGGCGGCGGTCGGATGAAGTGGGGAGGGGCGGATCCGTCCGGTGGCGGACGGCGGGTTCCGCTCAGGAGCGGTGCACCTGGAGTTCGTGCAGATCGGGTGCGGGGTGCGGGCCGACGAGCAGTCCGGCGGGGGCGACCCGGGGCAGCGCCTCGGGGGCCGGCGCGTGCGGTGACACCACCGGCTGCGGGTGCGGCGGCGGGTTGGGCAGCTGGGCGTCCTGGCCGCAGTACGGGTGGCTGGAGCAGCCGTTGTCCCGCTGCGGCGGACGTCCGTCGGCCGAGCACCACGTCCAGTGGCGCGGTCCGTCGACGTGCAGGTGGCGGTCGGCGGGCTCGGCGGCGCGGCCGGTGGCCGTGCCCGCGGTGGCCGCCGTGGCGCCGGAGGTGACGGTGACGGTGGTGACCGTCGTGGCCGCCGGCACCGTGGACGGTGCCGGGGAACCCTGGTCGGCGGCCATCGCCCGGCCCGAGCAGGGCAGTGCCGTCAGCAGCCCGACCAGCAGCAGGATCCACAGCACACCAGCCGGGTGGCCCGCCGGTGCGGCCCTCCCCGGTCGGGGCGAGCTGGGGGCCGACACGGTCATGGGCACATTTAATCAGCCGAACGAGTGATGCGATGCCCCTCCTCCGGCCCCATTTTCGGCCCCCAATGGCACCGAAAGGCACGGAAACGCCCGCTCCGGGCACTTCCGGCAAGCACGGACGGAACGGTGGTGAACGAGGGGGCGAACGGGGTGGCCGGGAACGTTCCGGACGGTGTCCGGTTGTCGCCGAAACCCGGACAGCGTCGTTGCACTCGGAGACAATGACGTCGAGTCCGGCCCCGCCGGGGGCGGCGCGACCACGGACCGACCAGGAGCCGCCAGATGAGCAAACAGGGTGCACCCGCACAGCCCCACCGGCCCGACGACGGGTGGTGGGACGCCGTCTACGACGGCCCGGCGGGCACCCTCCCGGACACCCCCGGGGCCGACCCTGGCGGGGGCAGCGTCGACGACTGGTTCGACACCGCGGCGGGCCTGATCGCGCCGCAGCGCACCGGCGAGCAGGCGCAGGCGGCGGCCGAGGCCGCGGCGCAGGCGCCCGTGGGCGTGCGGGACAGCATCGACGACTGGTTCGACACCGCGCTGGACGTGATCGGCCAGCCGGTGCCGGCCCCGGTGGCAGCGCCGCTCGAGTGGCCCGCGCCGTCGCCGTCGGCGCAGACGCACAAGTTCCCGGCACCGGACTTCCGGACGGGCCCCGTCACGCTCGACAAGCCGGACGCGCCCGAGCCGGTGGCAGCGGTTCCGGAGGACGTGCGGCCGGAGGCCGCCGTGGAGCCCGAGCCGGAATCCGAGCCCGCCGTCGACGCGGCGCCGGAACCGGAGCCCGAACCGGAATCGGAGCCCGAGCCCGAGCCCGAGCCCGAGCCCGAGCCGGAACGAGAGCCCGAGCCCGAGGCCGTGCACGCCTCTCCGCCCGAGCCGGAACCGGCCCGCACGCCCGAGCCGGAACCGGAAGCCGTCCGTGCCCCCGACCCCGACCCCGAACCGGAAGTCGTCCACGCCGCGGAACCCGCCCCCGCTCCCTCCCCCCGCCCCGTCGCCCGCTCGCCGCTGGCCGCCGACGCCGTGCCGCACGTGGGGGAGCGCCCGCCGACGTACGGGCCGGAGCCGACGGCCGTGCCGGAGGCGGACCCGGGCTCGCTGGGGTCCGTCGTGCCGGACACCGTCCTGGAGGGCGCCCAGTACGGTCCGGCCGTCCTGCGGGCCGTGTCCGTGCGCGGCGACTCCGCCCGTTACCGGGGCGAGCCGCGGCGCGACGCGCTGCTGGTGACGCGGTTCGGCGACGGCCCGGACGGGCTGCTGCTCGCCGTGCTCGGCGGCTTCGACCGCAACGGGTTCGACGACGGCGGCTCGACGGCCGACGAGGGCCTGCCGCCGCCCGAGGCGGTCGGCACCGCGACCGGCGAGGCCTGCCGCCAGCTGGCCGCCGCGATCGGCCGCAGCCGCGCCGGTCTCGCCGCCGACCTGCGCGACGGCGCCCGCGACCGGCTGCGCTACGGCCTCCAGCGGCTGGTCACCGGTGCGGCGGCCCCGCTGCGGGCGCTGGCGCCGGGCGGGGAGGACGGCCCGTCCCCGGCGTCGCTGCACTGCCTGATGGTGTCGCTGGACCCGGCGGCCGGCTACCGGGCGGCGTTCGGGGTCGGCCCCGGCGGGCTGTACCTGCTGCGTTCCGGTCACTGGATCGACGCCTACGCGGCCCGGCTGCTGCACCACCCGGACGGCGTGCCGGCGGTGGCGGACGGTCCGGTGCCGGAGCCGCGGCCGTTCCGCTTCCGGCTGGTCCCGGCGACCCCGGGCGACATCCTGCTGCTCTGCACGCCGGGCCTGGCGGACCCGATCGCCGACGAGCCGGCCGTGGCCCACTTCCTGTCCTCGCACTGGGTCCACCCGCACCCGCCGGGCACGGTCGACTTCCTGCGCCAGGTGCAGGTCAGGGCGAAGGGCTACGCGGACGACCGCACGGCCGCCGCCGTCTGGACCGAGTAGGGAGCCCGGACGGGCTGGGGAGCCCGGACGGAGTGGAAGGGGCTCCCGCCTCAGGCCCGCAGCAGGATCCGCGCCACCGCGGTGGCGTGGGCGAGGGCCTCGTCGGGCCGGCTGCCGGGGAGGCCGAGGGCGACGGGGACGGCGAGCCCGTCGAGGAGCGCGCGGATCTGGGTGGCGCGGTCGGCGGCGGGCCCGGGGGTGAAGTGGCCGGCGGCGGTGCCCTCGTCGACGAGGCCGGCCAGGTCGGACTGCCAGGGGGCCTCGATGTCCTGCTGGCCCTGGCGGAGTTCGGCGCTGGCGGGGGAGCGCCCCCACACCTCGATCCAGAGGATCCAGCGCGGGTCGCCGGGCCCCTCGGGGAGGTAGAGCCGCAGGTAGGCGTCGAGGCGCTGCCACGGGTCGAGGGCGTGGTCGGTGAGGGCCTCGCGGCGGCGGGCACCGAGCTGGTCCTCGCTCCAGCGGAGGGTCTCCAGCAGCAGCTGGTCCTTGCTGCCGAAGTAGTAGAGCAGGTGCCCGGCGCTCATCTGGAGCTGCTTGCCGAGCCCGGCCATGGTGAGTTTGGCGAGCCCGTGTTCGGCGATCGCGGCGCGGGCGGTGGCGAAGACCTCCTCGCGGGGGCGCGCCGGCCGGCGCGGGCGGGCGTCCGCCATGTGTGGTGCTCTCCCTCGGTGCGCAGCGGAGGTCGTGGTTCGCAGCGGGACCGAACGCTACCGGAGCGGGGCGTGCGTGCCCCGCTCCGGTGGCGTCCCGTCAGGCCTTCGGCTGCTGCTGGGTGATGCAGTGGATGCCGCCGCCGTTGGCGAAGATCCCGCGGGCGTCGACGAGTTCGACGGTGCGGCCGGGGTAGGCCTCGCCGAGGATGTCGGCGGCCTCCTGGTCGCGCGGGTCGTCGAAGCCGCACAGGATGACGGCCCCGTTGGCCACGTAGTGGTTGATGTAGGAGTAGTCGACCGGCTCGCCGTCCTCGTCGAACAGGACGGTGGGGGCGGGCAGTTCGATGACCTCCAACTGGCGGCCCTGCGCGTCGGTGGAGGCGCGCAGGACGGCGACGAGCTCCTGGCAGACGGCGTGGTCGGGGTGGGCCGGGTCCGGCTGGACGTGGGCGACGACGACGCCGGGGCGCACGAAGGAGGCGACGATGTCGATGTGGCCGCGGGTGCCGAACTCGTCGTAGTCGCGGGTGAGTCCGCGCGGAAGCCAGATGGCCTTGGTGGTGCCGAGGAAGGCGTGCAGCTCGGCCTCGACCTGCTCCTTGGTCCAGTCGCTGTTGCGGCCCTCGCCGAGCTGGACGGTCTCGGTGACGAGCACCGTGCCCTCGCCGTCGACGTGGATGCCGCCGCCCTCGTTGATCAGGCGGGAGGCGAAGCGCCGGACGCCGGTCAGCTCGCCGATGTGCTCGGCGATGTGCTGGTCCTTGTCCCAGCGGGCCCAGGACTGGGCGCCCCAGCCGTTGAAGATCCAGTCGGCGGCGGCGAGCGAGCCCTTGCCGTCGATCAGGAAGGACGGGCCGATGTCGCGCATCCAGGCGTCGTCCAGGGGGCGTTCGACGATCTCGACCTGCTCGGAGACGTACTTGCGGGCCTCGGCGCTCTCCCCGGTGTTGACGACGAGCGTCACCGGCTCGTACCGGACGATGGTGTTGGCGACCGCTGCCCAGGCCTCGCGGCCGGCGTGCAGGTTCTCCGGGCTGTCGAAGGTGGGGTTGGTGGTCGGGAAGGCCATCCAGGTGCGGTCGTGCGGGTGCCATTCGGCGGGCATCCGGTAGCCGAGGGAGGCGGGCGTGGGGGTGGTCATCAGGGGGTCCTTGGGGGAGGAGGTCAGAGGAAGTAGAGGCGGCTGAGCGAGACGCTGTCGGCCGGTTCGGAGCGCAGCGGCGAGCCGTCGAGCGAGACCAGGCCGGTCTCGGTGATCTCGACGTGGCCGAGGCGGGCGTTGCGCACCATGTCGCGGGGCCCGATGCCGCGGGTGCCGCGGACGCCGACGCGGCGGCGGCGGGTGGGCAGGCCGTCGGCGGGGCGGTCGAGGTAGGCGCCGTCGGCGGCGGCCTGGGCGACGAAGGCGACGGAGATGTCGGCGGCGGTGGCGCCGTGGGCACCGAACTGCGGTCCGAGGACCAGGGGTTCGCAGCGGTCGGTGGAGGCGTTGGGATCGCCGACGACGCCGTAGGCGGGGAATCCGGCCTTGAGGACGAGCTGCGGTTTGGCGCCGAAGTGGTCGGGGCGCCACAGGACGATGTCGGCGAGTTTGCCGACCTCGATCGAGCCCACCTCGTGGGAGAGCCCGTGGGCGATGGCGGGGTTGATGGTGAGCTTGGCGATGTAGCGCAGGACGCGCTCGTTGTCGTCGCCGCCCTCGGTGGTCCCGTACCCGCCGTCGAGGGGGCCGAGTTCGGCCTTCATCTTGCCGGCCATGGCGAAGGTGCGCCGGACGGTCTCGCCGGCGCGGCCCATGCCCTGGGCGTCGGAGGAGGTGATCCCGATGACGCCGAGGTCGTGCAGGACGTCCTCGGCGCCCATGGTGCCGGCCCGGATGCGGTCGCGGGCCATGGCGGCGTCGCCGGGCAGGTCGACCTTGAGGTCGTGAGCGGAGACGATCATGCCGAAGTGCTCGCCGAGGGCGTCGCGGCCGAACGGCAGGGTGGGGTTGGTGGAGGAGCCGATGACGTTGGGGACGCCGGCCATCTTGAGGACGTTGGGGACGTGTCCGCCGCCGCAGCCCTCGATGTGGAAGGCGTGGATGGTGCGGCCCTCCAGCACCTTGATGGTGTCATCGACGGACAGGCACTCGTTCAACCCGTCGGTGTGAAGAGCGACTTGGACGTCGTACTCGTCGGCGACGCGCAGCGCGGTGTCCAGGGCGCGGGTGTGGGCGCCCATGTCCTCGTGCACCTTGAAGCCGCAGGCGCCGCCCTCGGCGAGGGCCTCGACCAGCGGGGCCGGGTCGGAGGACGAACCGCGGCCGAGGAAGCCGATGTTGACCGGCCAGGCGTCGAAGGCGTTGAAGGCGTGGCGCAGCGCCCAGGGGGAGTTGACGCCGACGCCCCAGACCGGGCCGAACTCCTGGCCGATGATGGTGGTGACGCCGGAGGCGAGCGAGGCCTCCATGATCCGCGGCGAGAGCAGGTGGACGTGGGTGTCGATGGCGCCGGCGGTGGCGATGAGGCCCTCGCCGGAGACGATCGTCGTGCCGGTGCCGACGACGACGTCCACACCGTCGAGGGTGTCGGGGTTGCCGGCGCGGCCGATGGCGGCGATCCGGCCGCCGATGAGGCCGATGGACGTCTTGCGCACGCCCTGGATCGCGTCGATGACGAGGACGTTGCTGATGACGACGTCGCAGGTGTCGCGGACGGCGGCGGCCTTGAGGTGCAGGCCGTCGCGGGCGGTCTTGCCGAAGCCGGCCAGGAACTCCTCGCCGGGGGCCTGGGAGTCGGACTCGACGCGGACGATGAGGCCGCTGTCGCCGAGCCGGATGCGGTCCCCGGCGCGGGGGCCGTGGACGGAGATGTAGTCGTGGGGGGTGATGGCGCTCACGAAGGCACCTCCGTGTCGTCGAAGGCGGTCAGGTAGCCGGTGGCGCGGGCCTTGGCCAGGGCGGCCTCCTTGGCGCCGGGGGCGTCCAGGGGGCCGTCGACGAGGCCCGCGAAGCCGATGGCGACGCGTTCGCCGCCGATCGGCACCAGGCCGACCTCGACGGTGGCGCCGGGGTCGAAGCGCACGGAGGAGCCGGCCGGGACGGCGAGGTGGGTGCCGTAGGCGGCGGCGCGGTCGAAGGCCAGGCGCGGGTTGGCCTCGAAGAAGTGGAAGTGGGAGGTGACCGAGATCGGCACCTCGGAGGTGTTGTGGACGGGGAGCAGGAGCGTCTCCTCGACCGGGTCGTAGCCGGCGCCGTCTCCGGCGAGCGCGCCGCCGGGGGCCTCGTCGCCGAGCGAGCCGGCGCCCTTGAAGGGGTCGTTGACGACGGCCAGGCGGGTGCCGTCGTCGAACACGGCTTCGACCTGGACGACGGTGACGACGTCGGGGACGCCGGGCAGGACGTCGTCGGCGGTCAGGACGCTGCGTCCGGCCTCGATGGCCTCGGCCAGGCGTCGGCCGTCGCGGGCGGCCTCGCAGACGGTGTCCGCGATCAGGGCGGTGGCCTCGGGGATGTTGAGGCGCACGCCCCGGGCACGGCGGGCGCGGGCCAGCTCGGCTGCTGTGAAGATCAGCAGTCGGTCCCGCTCGGTGGGGGTCAGTCGCACGGTTCCTCGCTCGCGGCTCGTCGGGCCCCTCGGGCAGGTGGGGGGCGGCTCGGGGGTGCTCGGACGTTCGGGGCGCTCAGGGATGTTTAGAACGTCGTTCAAACTTCTTGGGCCATTGAACCCGGCCCGGGCCGCCCTGTCCAGCGTTGCGGCTCCGCGCCGGTTCGGCGCGCCGGGACGGCGCGCGGGGTGAGCGGGGTGAGCGGGGAGCGCGGAGGACGGGGCTCGACGGCGGGACGGGCCGGCGCACGGCGCGGGGCGGGCGCGGTTCCGCGCGCCGGGTGTGCGCGGGATCGGCGAGGGGAGGGCTCGAATGCGGGCTCTGCGCTTCGCAAACCCGTCCGGCGCGGGCAGTTGGATCACGCGAACCTCCCCGTGCCCCTTTCACCCCACGTGATCGGACGCACACTGTTGCAAACGCCGTCAGCTGGGCATGAGGATGGTGGTCGGAACGAGGAGGGCCACCCGGCGGGCGGGGGATCCTGCCCGGGGGCCCGGATGCGAGGGCGGGGGCAAGTGGTGATGGACGGTCAGTCGCGATTCCCGCGGCAGCGGACGAGTTCGGGCGACGCCTACCGGTCCGGGCCGGTCCAGGCTCCGGTCGGCGGCACGGGGACCGCCCTGCCGGGCGCCACCGCCCCCGGCTGCGCGCTGCACCGCCGGCTCCACCTGACGCTCGACCCGGCCGACCTGGTCGCCGTCGGCTCGGTCCGGCACCGGCTGCGCACCGCCCTGAGCCACTGGGGGGTGCCGGAGCTCTCCGACACCGCCGAACTGCTCTCCTCCGAGCTGGTCACCAACGCGCTGCTGCACACCGGCAAGGGTGCGGTGTTCGACGCGGTGCTCGGCACCGACCACCGGCTGCGGATCGAGGTGCAGGACGGCGCGACCCGGCTGCCCGGCCGCCGGCGCGACCCGGACGCCGAGTACGCGACCTCGGGCCGCGGGCTCATGCTGGTCGAGGCGCTCGCGGACGCGTGGGGCGTCCAGCTGCGCGGCGACGGCAAGGTCACCTGGTTCGAGCTCGCGACGTCCTAGCCGGTGCCACCGGTGGCGCGCGTTCGGTGCCGCCGGCGACGCCGCAGCCGATGCCACCGGCCTGGTCGCAGCCGGCGCCGTACCGGCGCCCCGCACCGGTGCGCCGCGGAAAACGCCGGGAGCGCGCGATCCGCCCGCCGAACGGTTCGGATACGGTTCATTCGTTGTCGAAGGACGCCCTGAACAGAAGGCGGAACACAAGATTTCCGGCCCGTTGCCATTGCCGCTGGGCCGAACATTGGCCAGGATGGTGGGAATGTGTGACCACGTGCGGAGAGCAGCGGGGAGACGGTACCTCGACTGACCGCCGCAGGTCGGCACCGTCCGATCCAGCACCACCCACCACATCGCCACGCGGTCCGGCCGGACGGTCGGCGGGTCCGTCACGGCAGCGGCAGGAGCAGCATGCCCACTGAGCCCGAGTCGCCGGGGCCGGCGCTTACTCCCGGCGCGTCCACGGCCGACCCGCCCGTCGGCTCACCCGGTCCCACGACCACGGGCACCGGACGGGCGAAGCCACCCGCCCAGGCCGTGCGCCGGCGCCCGCTGCGCACCGTCCCCGGGGCCGCCGGCCGCCTGGCGCCGGTGCTCTCCGGCGGGCTGCCGTCCGCCGCCGGCGACTCCATGCCGGACTGGCTGGAGCCCGCGATGGCCGCCAACGGCATCGGCTCCTTCGACTGGGACATCCGCCGCGACGTGCTGGAGGGCGACCCGCGGGCCTGCGCGATCATCGGCCTGGACGAGGTCGGCCAGGGCGCGTTCGACCGCACCGCCGCCTCCTTCCTCGCCCTGCTGCACCCCGAGGACGCGCCCGTGGTGCGCCGCCGGGTCGAGCGCGCGGTCGCCGAGCTCGGCCAGTGCGGCGCCTACTACCGCACGGTCGGGCCGAACGGCACCATGCGCGCCGTGCGCTTCCGCGGCCGGGTGCTCGCCGACGCCTTCGGGCGCGCCTCCCGGATGGTCGGCTTCGTCTGGGACGCCACCGTCGAACTGCACAAGCGCGACCGCGCCGACCGGCTCGCGCTGCTGCGCGAGGAGCGCTCCCGCTTCATCAAGGAGGCCGCCCGCGCGCTGTCCGAGGCGGTCACCGTCCGGGACGTCGCCCGGGTCTTCACCGAGCTGCCGCTGCCCGGGCTGCCGCCGGACGGCCTGGTGCTGGCCGCCTTCGAGGCCGGGCGGGCCCGGATCCTCGGCGCCTCCGGCTACCGGCCCGGCGCGCTCTCCATCTGGGACCGCACGCTGCTGCCCGCCGGCCACCCCGCCGCCGAGGCGCTGCGCCACCGCGCGCCGGTGTTCGTCTCCTCCCGGGACGAGTACCGCGATTCCTACCCCGACGTGTGGGAGCCGACCAGCCGCAACGGCCGCGGCTCCTGGGCCTACCTGCCGCTGGTGGCCAGCGGCCGGGCGATCGGCGTGTGCGTGGTCAGCTTCGACGACGAGCGCGAGCTGGACGCCGACGAGCGGACCCTGCTGACGACGCTGGGCGGCCTGGTCGCCCAGTCGCTGGCCCGGGCCCGGCTGCACGACGCCGAGCACGAGCTGGCGGCCGGCCTCCAGCGGGTGATGCTGCCGCGCACCGTGCCGTCCGTCCCGGGTGTCACCACGGCCGTGCGCTACCTGGCGGCCGGCTCCGGCCTGCAGATCGGCGGCGACTGGTACGACGTGGTGCCGCTGCCCGGCGGGCACGTGGGCCTGGTGATCGGCGACGTCCAGGGCCACGACGTGCACGCCGCCGGGATCATGGGCCAGCTGCGCATCGCCCTGCGCGCCTACGCCGCCGAGGGGCACCCGCCGGCCGCCGTGATGGCCCGCGCCTCCCGCTTCCTCGCCGACCTGGACACCGACCACTTCGCGACCTGCACCTACGCCGAGGTCAACGTGGACTACGGCGTCGTCTACGCGGTGCGGGCCGGACACCTCGACCCGGTGGTGCGCCGCTCGGACGGCACCGCGGCGGCGGTGCCGGTGGCCGGCGGCCTGCCGCTCGGCATCGACCCCGACCAGGAGTACCGGGTCACCCGGTTCAGCCTCGACCCGGGCGAGACGGTGCTGCTGTGCACCGACGGCCTGGTCGAGTCCCGCGGCATGGACCTGGACGAGGGCGTCGCCCGGCTCACCAGGGCGCTCGCCGAGCCGCTCCCGCCCGCCGAGGAGGCCGCCCGCGACCCGCTGGAGGGCCTGGCCGACCGGATCGCCTCCCAGGCCGCCGACTCCAGCGAGCGCGAGGACGACATAGCGCTGCTCCTCCTGCGCTGGGACGGCCCGGCCGGCGGCCTGGCCGCCCAGCAGCTGCGCCGCCGGATCGGCCAGGCCGACCTCGCCCGCATCGCCGAGGTGCGGGCGGAACTGCGCGACGCGCTGCGCCGCTGGGGCGTCGCCGAGTTCATCGACACCGCCGAACTGCTCTCCTCCGAGCTGGTCACCAACGCCATCCGGCACACCGACCGGGACGCCATGTTCACCGCCCGCCTCTACCGGGAGCCGGTCTCCGACGGCGGCCGGGCCCGGCTGCGGGTCGAGGTGGAGGACGAGTCGGACCTGTGGCCGACCCGCCGGACACCGGGGGAACAGGCCTCCTCCGGACGCGGCCTGATGCTCGTGGAGGCGCTCGCGGACGCCTGGGGCGTCGAGCCGCGCGGCTCCGGCAAGCGCATGTGGTTCGAACTCAGCGGCGGCGCCGCGGCCGCGTAGGAGCGTGTCCTAGCCGAACTGCTGCTCCAGGTCCTTGAGCTTCTGCTCCAGCGAGTCCAGCCGGGGCAGCGCCACGGTGTCCTCGTCGGCCGTGAGGTCGATGGTGCGCCGCTCGGGGCGGGCCGGGAGGCCGGGCTGCACCACGGTGCCCCCGGCCGCGGCACCGACCTCGCGGGGGCCGGCGGAGCGCTCGGCCCCGGGGCCGCCGGCTATGGCGGGCTCCGAGCCGGCGGACTCCAGCTGCCGCGCGCCGCCGCGTCCGCTGCGCCAGGCGCCGTTGCTGCGGCTGATCGCCCGGATCTCGGCGCGCTCCCGGCGCCCGGCGAGCTTGCGGCGCTCCCTCTCCGCCGCCCGCTCCCGCTTCTCCTCGCGGACCTCGTCGACGGCCTCGTCGAGGCTGCGCACCCCCTCCAGGAGCATCAGCGACCAGGCCGCGTAGGTCTCGCGCGGCGCGCGCAGCCAGCGCACGATGCGGATCTGCGGCAGCGGCCTCGGGACGAGCCCCTGCTCGCGCAGGGCGGCCCGGCGGGTCTGCTTGAGGGCCCGGTCGAACAGGATGGCCGCCGAGAGCGACATCCCGGAGAAGAACTGCGGGGCGCCGGCGTGGCCGAAGCCACGCGGGGCGTGGACCCAGTTGAACCAGGCGGAGGCGCCGGCGAACAGCCACACCAGCAGGCGCGAGCCGAGGGCGGCGTCGCCGTGGCTGGCCTCGCGGACGGCGAGCACCGAGCAGAACATCGCCGCGCCGTCGAGTCCGAACGGCACCAGGTACTCCCAGCCGCCGGAGAGGTTCAGGTTCTGCACCCCGAAGCCGACCAGGCCGTGGAAGGAGAGCGCGGCGGCGACGGCGGCGCAGCAGAACAGCAGCGTGTAGGAGGCTCCCCCGTACAGGGATTCCTTGCGGCGGCGCCGTTCCTCGGAACGCTCCCAGGTATCCGCGCCCGCGGCGGCGGATCCCCGGCTCCGGGCCAGGGCCAGGAGGAGTGCGCTGACCAGCAGCCCTACGCCTCCGGTGACGGCCCAGCCGAGCGGTATGTCGGACAATTTCATCGCCGGAACCAGCCTCGCTTTCCTGCGTCGCGTTCCTGCGTCGTGATGGCGGGGACCATCATGACCGATGCGCGCCGAAGGAATGGCCGATTCGCCGTCAATGCGCTGAGTAGAGGGATTTCTGACCCCGACTCAATCGCATTTTCGTATCAATGTGTGGTGGACGATTGCCGGAATTCCGGGCTTTCCGGATTCCCGCTCGCACGTCCTTTCGTCAATTCCGCGTGACGCGCGGACAGCCGCCGCACATCGCCGCGGGCTCGGCGGTGTAGACGAGGCAGCAGCTGGCGCGCGCCCGGTCGGTACCCGAAGGACCGCCGGGGCCGCCGCCCCGCGGGTCGAAACCGGCGCCCGGGGTGAAGGGGGACGGGCCCGGGGCGTAGGTGGTGGCCGCGCCGGGCGCGCACGCCGGGGCGGCCGGGTCCAGCAGGGCGGTCAGTTCGGCCCGCGCCCGCTCCTCCTCGCCGAGCAGCCCGGCGACGTACCAGAGCCCCTCGACCGCCGCGTCGGTGGCCATCGCCCACAGCACGCGCGGCCCGCGCCGCACCTCG
Organism: Kitasatospora sp. NPDC048722; assembly: GCF_040650235.1. NCBI lineage: Bacteria > Bacillati > Actinomycetota > Actinomycetes > Kitasatosporales > Streptomycetaceae > Kitasatospora > Kitasatospora sp. NPDC048722. The sequence continues at coordinate 13,344 of NZ_JBEZGX010000090.1, read as the reverse complement.
GGGCGGAACGCGGCCAGCACGGGCGCGAGGAACCCGCCCACCGCCCGCCGGAGTTCGGCCGCCAGTGCGGCCCCGCCCGGCACCGGACGGGCCTGCGGCAGGCCGGCCGCCGGGTCCTCGGGCAGGCAGGCGAAGGCGCCCGGGCGGACGGTCACCTCGCCGGTGCGGCGGCGCAGCGAGACGTCGGCGGGGGTGAGCAGCGGGACGCGCCGCTCCAGGAACCACGGTGCGGTGAACAGCAGGGAGGCGGGCCAGACGAAGCGGTGCAGGGCGAAGCCGGCGGCGACGTCCGGGCGCAGCGGCTGCCCGTAGCGGGCGAGGCCCTGGCGGGCGTCGTGGGCGATCAGGTCGCGGACGGCCCCGGGGTGGTCGGCGAGGTCGGCGGCGGGGATCCAGCCGCGGCCGCGCCGGGGCGGGGCGCAGTGCACGCGCAGGACGGGGGAGAGGACGGCGAGGCGGCGGTAGGCGGCGGCGCAGGGGTCGGCGGGGTCGGGGCGGGGGCCGGTGGTGGCGGTGTGCGGGACGCGCGGCGCGGGGCCGGGCCGGGTGCTGCTCGCGGTGGCGCTGGTCGCGGTCATGGGCGGCCCCCATCGGGTCGTCCGGTGCCCGCCGGCGGATGGCACGGCGGGGCCCGCCGGACCGCTGGGCGGAGCCCCGGCGCGCGCCCGCGCCGGGCCGGGGCATGGCGGTGCCCGGGAACGGCAAGGCGGACCCGGCCGGGGCACTGCTCTCCCCAGCCAGGTTAGGCTCACCTTAGCTGATGCTGTCCCTGCTCTCCCGCCCGATGCGACCGTCCGGGGGAGGCGCCGGAGCGCGGCCGGCGCCCAGCTGGCGCGCGAGCCACACGGGCACGCCTCCCAGGGCGTGGACGAGCCGGGTGGCCTCGGCACGTAGCCGGGCCGCCTCGGCCGGTTCCGACACCTCGGCGAGCGCGGCGAGCGCCGGTGCGACGCCGACGGTGAAGCCGAGTTGCTCGCGCAGCCGCAGCGAGGCGTCGAAGCCCTCACGGGCGTGGCCGTGGTCCCCGCGCGCGAGCGCCAGTGCGGCGAGGTGGCGCCAGGTGTAGGAGCGCAGCAGCTCGTCGCCGCGCTCGCCGGCGCCGTCGTGCGCCCTGCGGTAGGCGATCCAGGCGGCACCGCGGTCCCGGAGGAGGTTCTCCGCGACCAGGCCGCGGCGGAAGTCCAGCAGCGGGCGCCCGGGGGCGTCCGGCGGGAGCAGCGCCGAGGTGCGGCCGAACGCGGCCTGCGCCTCGTCGAGCCGGTCGCGGGGGCCGAGCACGCTGGCGAGGTACGCCAGGAAGCCGCGGGCGCAGGCGGCGGCCGCGCGCTGCTCGGTGGTGGTCACGCCGGCCTCGGCCAGGCGCAGCGCCTGCTCCGCCTGGGTCCAGTGCGCCGCGGTGAACAGGCAGCGCTCGATGAGGAGTTCGGCGCGCCCGAGGGCGACCGCCGGATCGTGTTCGGCGGCCGGTCGCAGCACGTCGGCGGCCTCCTGCCAGCACCCCCGGGACCGCAGCCGCCACACGGCGTCCCCCGGCTCCTCCGGTGCCGCCCGCCCCCGCCCGTCCGGGCCGCTCGGGCCCCATCCGTGCTCCGACAACGCCACCTCCTTGTGTGCGCCATCCAGCATCGGCACGGCACCCCGCAGGTCCTGGCGCCGGACTCCCGCCCGCCGTGCGGACGACGGGAGTTCAGCGACAGGACCGGGCCCGCGCTGTGGCGGCAATTCAACACGCGGGTGAGCTTGTGCACCAGATCACGAGCGCAGGTTGTTGCGCCCGCGGAGGAATCGATCTAGTGGGGCGGGCGGGGTCAGGAGGTCCAGCCGGTCTCCATCAGCGCCTCGGCGGCGCCGTTGGCGGGCTGCGGGACGCCCGCGAGGTCCAGGCTGAACAGGGCGACCAGCAGTTGTTCGCCGCGGACGGTGGCCTGGTGGGAGTAGCCGGCGAGGGTGAACATCGCGGCGGCCATCTCCTCGGCGTGCAGGGTCTGCAGCCACAGGCACTCCACCGACTTGACGTCGGCGGGCTCGGTCCAGGTGTCCACCTGGGCGACCATCCGGCCACCCAGCAGGGTGACGCCGTCGCGCTCCTGGGACTCCGTCAGCTCCAGGTCGTCGAAGCCGAGCCACTCCAGGTAGCGGGCGGCGGTGAACACGGCGTCCTGGGAGGTGCGCACCGGGTGCGGGCGGAAGGGTGCGCGGTGGCGGAAGGGCTTGGCCTGGCCGCCGCTGCCGCCGGGCGGGGCGGGCACCGGGGCGTTCATCGGGTGCGCCGGGTAGGGGCGGGCGGGCTGCGGCCCGGTGCCGCCGAGCGGGGCGGCGGTGCCGCTGCCCAGGCGGGTGGTGCGGTCCACGGGCAGGCGGACGGTGGCGCCGCAGTTGCAGGTGAACTCGGGCTGCGGCCACTGGTCGGAGCGGCCGCAGTGCGGACAGCGCATGCTCAGCCAGGAGTCCTCCCAGGAGCGGAAGCGCACCTGCACGGGCACGCCGCCGCGCAGCAGCGGAACCTTCAGGGAGGCGCCGCAGGGGCAGGGCAGCGAGGGCGGTTCGTAGAGGTGTTCGCGGCGGCAGGCCGGGCAGCGGATCGCCCGGCCGCCACCGCCCGCCCCCGGCCCGTGGCGAGCGGGGTCGTGTCCGGTGAAGTCGTCGGGCAGTCCGGCCATCTCGGGCTCCGTCCGTTCGAGTCGGGTGGGAGGACGCCTCCCATGCTCCCTGAAACCGGGGCCGGTGGACGCGGAATGGGGCAATCCTCAGGGAGAGATCAGGGGTGTGCGGCCGGTCGGTGTACGGAGCGCGCGGTGGGGCGGCGCGGGCGGGTGGTGTGCGCCGGGCGGATGGTCACCCGGCGGACCAGCGGGCCAGGTCGGCCGGGGTGTCGAGGTCGTCCGGGACGGCGACGTCGGCGCACTCGACGAGCGTGATCGCGTCCGCGTGCGCCGTCAGGAGCGCTCGGGCTCCCGCGTCGCCCGTCGCGCCCCGGGCGGCCTCCGCGAAGTGCCGTGCGCCGATCAGCACCGGGTGCCCGCGCCGCCCGTCGTAGGCCGCTGCGGCGAGGTCGGCGCCCGCCCGGTGCGCGGCCAGCAGGCGGGCCACCGCGGCCGCGGTGACGCCCGGGGTGTCGACGAGCATCACCAGCACCGCCGACGCGCCCGGGGCGAGCGCGGCCAGGCCGGCCCGCAGCGAGGAGCCCATGCCGCCCGCCCAGTCCGGGTTGGCGACCAGGCGGCAGCCCGGCAGGTGGGCGGTGGCGCGGACCTTCTCGCGCTCGGCGCCCAGCACCACCGTCACGTCCGTGCAGCCGCCGGCCCGCACGACGGCCACCGCGTGTTCGACCAGCGGCCGGCCGCCGTAGCGGATCAGCGCCTTGGGCCGCCCGCCGAGCCGGCGCCCGCCGCCGGCGGCGAGCACCAGCGCGGCGACCGGTGCGGGAGGCCCGGGAGTGGTCTGCATGGGCCCAGCCTGCCCGCCAGGGGCGCCGCCGCGCATCGTGGGAATCCACAGTTGTACGAATCCACAAGGCGAAGCCGCAGGTCGAGGCCGGTCCCCGGCGGTTCGGCCGCTGGCGGTGCGCCCCCGCGGCCCCTGTACTTGGCAGATGAACACCGCACCGCGCCCGCTGCTGGACCGCTTCGGCCGGGTCCACACCGACCTGCGGGTCTCGCTCACCGACCGCTGCAACCTGCGCTGCACGTACTGCATGCCGGCCGAGGGCCTGAACTGGCTGCCCAAGGCCGAGGTGCTCGGCGACGACGAGGTGCTGCGGCTGGTGCGGATCGCCGTCCGGCGGCTCGGGATCACGTCGGTCCGGCTCACCGGCGGCGAGCCGCTGCTGCGCCGCGGCCTGCCGGACCTGGTCGGGCGGATCACCGCGCTCGGCCCGGAGGTGTCGCTGACGACCAACGGCATCGGACTCGCCCGCACCGCCGCCGCGCTGCGCGGGGCCGGGCTGCACCGGGTGAACGTCAGCCTGGACACCCTGCGACCCGAGCGCTACGCGGCGATCACCCGCCGGGACCGGATCGCCGACGTGTTCGCGGGCCTGGCCGCGGCGCAGGCCGCGGGCCTCGCGCCGGTGAAGGTCAACGCCGTGCCGGTGCGCGGTGTCAACGACGACGAGATCGTGCCGCTCGCCGAGTTCGCGGCCGAGCACGGCTACCGGATGCGGTTCATCGAGTCGATGCCGCTGGACGCGCAGGGCGCCTGGGACCGTTCGACGATGGTCACCGCGGACGAGATCCTCGCCGTGCTCGGCGCCCGCTGGGACCTCGTCCCGGTCGGCCGGCACGGCAACGCCCCCGCCGAGGAGTGGCGCGTCGCCGGCACCGACACCGTGATCGGCGTGATCGCCTCCGTCACCCGCCCGTTCTGCGGCGGCTGTGACCGGGTCCGCCTCACCGCGGACGGGCAACTGCGCAACTGCCTGTTCGCGACCGAGGAGTCCGACCTGCGCGCCCTCCTGCGCGGCGGCGCCGACGACGACGCGGTGGAGGCGGCCTGGCGTGCCACCATCGGCCGCAAGGGCCCCGGACACGCCATCAACTCCGACGGTTTCGTCCGGCCGGAGCGCCCGATGTCCGCGATCGGCGGATAGCGGCGATTGTGATCTTCGACATGGTCCCTGGGGTTCGCGTGGCGTCGCCTTGACCTGCTCTTGGGGCGGCTGATCTGCTGGTTCGCCGTCAGCCCGCCCCTCACCCCGGGAGTTCTCCGTGCCCGCCCGCCGCACCGCGCTGTCCGCCGCCACCGTGTTCCTCATATGCGTGCTCGCGCTGGTCGGCTGGCTCGTCGGCGGGCGCGACGGTACGCCGCACGTCCAGGCCGGGGGCGCGGGCACCAGTCCGCTGGTGAACCCCGACGGCACCAAGCCCGGTCTCGCGCCGCTGAGTTCGCCGCAGGACCGCGAGGCCGGCCGCGACCTCGTCGCGAAGGTCGCCACCGCCGCCCCCGGCCCGAGGGACGGCTACGACCGGGGCGAGTTCGGGTCCGCCTGGACCGACGACGTCGAGGGCGTGCCGCTCGGGCGCAACAACTGCGACACCCGCAACGACCTGCTCGCCCGCGACGGCACGGCCGTCGAGCGCAAGGACGGCTCGGACTGCGTCGTCACCGCGATGACCATCCTCGACCCGTACACCGGCACGACCGTCCGGTGGACCAAGCAGCAGGCCACGAAGATCCAGATCGACCACGTGATGCCGCTCTCCTACGACTGGCAGATGGGCGCCGCGACGTGGGACAGGGCCAAGCGCGTCCGGATCGCCAACGACCCGCTCAACCTCATCCCCGCCGACGGCTCCCAGAACGCCTCCAAGGGCGACTCCGGCCCGGCCGGGTGGCTGCCCGCCAACACCGAGATCCGCTGCGCCTACGCGGTGCGCTTCGCCCAGGTCTCGCTCAAGTACCAACTCCCGGTCACCGAAGCCGACAAGAAGACCATGCTCGAACAGTGCGCCGCCCGGTGAACCCCCGATTCCGACGTCCCAGCAGGTCCCTGGCGTGACCGGAGCACCGGCCAGGTGGTATTCGTGGGCGGTGGACTCGATGATCCCCCGGTACCCGCGGCGCGCCCTGCCCGTCCTCGCCGCCGCCCTCGCCGTCGCGCTCCCCGCGGGCTGCACCGGCTCCGTCGCCCCGGGCGGCGCAGCGGGCACCGCGCCCCGCGCGCCGATCGCCGAACGGGTCTCCGACACCGCCTCCCCGGCCCTGCGCGCCCTCTACGACCAGCGGATCGCGTGGGCGCCCTGCGGCGACGACGCCAACGCCGACCCCGAGGAGACGGTCGTGCAGTGCGCCGCCCTGAAGGTGCCGCTCGACTACGCCGACCCCGGCGGCGAGACCATCGACGTGGCACTCGCCCGCGTGCCCGCCGCCGACCCGGCCCACCGCCTCGGTTCGCTCGTGCTCAACCCCGGCGGCCCCGGCAACTCCGGCGTCTCCCAGGTCCAGTGGGGCTGGCGGAGCTTCGACACCCCGCTGCACGACCACTTCGACCTGGTCGGCTTCGACCCGCGCGGCGCCGGTCGCACGATTCCCGTCACCTGCCTCGACGACCGCACCCGCGACGAGTGGACCAGCACCGACGACCCGTCCTACGACCACGGCCAGGTGCTCGCCGACGCCTGCGAGGCCAAGTACGCCAAGGTGCTCCCCTTCGTCGGCACCCGCAACAGCGCCCGCGACATGGACGTACTGCGCAGCGCCCTCGGTGACCGCAAGCTCGACTTCCTCGGCCTCTCCTACGGCACCTACCTCGGCGCCCTGTACGCCGAGGAGTTCCCCGAGCGCACCGGCCGGCTCGTCCTCGACGGCGCCGTCGAGCGCAGCACCGACCTGCTGCACATGAACGGCGAGCAGGCCGCGGCCACCGAGACCGAGTTCACCGCGTTCGCCGCCGACTGTGCCTCCGCCGAGGACTCCTGCCCGCTCGGCACCGACCCGGCCACCGCCCCCAAGCGGCTCGCCACGTTCCTCGACGGCCTCAGGAAGCATCCGCTGAGCACCTCCGGCGGGCGGCCGGTCACCGCGACCCTCGGCTGGAACGGCGTCCTCAACGTCCTCTACGACGGCCACCGTTCGTGGGAGCGGCTGCGCGCGGCCATCGAACCCGCGATCACCCGCGCCGACGGCGACGAACTGCTCAAGCTCGCCGACGCCAACACCGGCCGCGACGAGGACGGCCACTTCGAGACGCCCGCCGACGCGTACGCCGCGATCCACTGTGCCGACGCCCCGCTGGCCCCCACCGACGCGGACCTGCGCGAGGCGCTCGACGGTCTCGCCGCCCGGGCCCCGCTGACCGGCTCGCACGACACCCGGGCCACCCTGCTCGACCCCGACTGCCGCCCCTGGCCCTACCGTTCGACCGAGCAGCCGCACACGGTGCGGGCGCCGGGCAGCGCCCCGGTCCTCGTCGTCGGCTCCACCGGCGACCCGGTCACGCCCTACCCGTGGGCGCAGCGGATGGCGGCCGGTTTCGAGCACGGCGTGCTGCTGACGCGCGAGGGCGACGGGCACACCGCGTACGACAAGAGCGGCTGCGTGCGCAGCGCGGTCACCTCCTACCTGGTGGACGGGCGGCTGCCGGAGGCGGGCACGCACTGCGCGACGGACTGACCGTCGGCCCTTGCCACGCCGAGGGGGCGCACCGCGTGGTTCGCGGTGCGCCCCCTCGGGTTCGTACGGCTCAGGAGGACGGGGCCGCCGTGAGGTCGTAGAACGTGGCGCCGCCGACCGTCTTCGCGGTGAAGTGGCTGGTCACCCACGCCTCGATCTGGGCGCTCTCGTTCTGCTGCCCGTTGTCGTCGCCGGCACCGCCGCCGCCGAAGCCGCGGTGCGAGCCGCCGCCGATGTACCAGTGGATCTTGCCCTCCTGGACGTACTTCTGGAAGTCGGCCAGGCTCAGCGACGGGTCGGTGCCGTTGAAGCCGCCGAGGGCCATGACCGGCTTGCCGGTGGCGAGCTGGTAGCTCGCGGCGTTCTGGGAGCCGGTGGTCGCGGCGGCCCAGGTGTAGTGGTCGGCGTCCTGCTTGAGCAGGGCCGCGGCCTCGTCGCTGACCTTGGTGCCGCCGAGCAGACCGCCCATGCCGCCGCCCGTGCCGCCGGGGCCGCCGAAGCCGCCCGCGCCCTCGGGGCCGGCCGCGCCGGGCATTCCCGCCGAGCCGTTGCCGCCGGTGCCGGTGCCGGTGCCGGTGCCGCGTTCGTGGCGGCCGCCGTTGGCGCCGCCGTTGCCGGAGCCGTTGTCGGCACCGGGGAAGCCGCCCTGGCCGCCGCCGAAGCCGCCCGGGAAGCCGCCGCCGTTCTGGCCGTGCGGGGCCCGGCCGCCGGGGAAGCCGCCCTGACCGCCCTGAGCGCCGGGGAAGCCCTGACCGCCGGGGAAGCCCTGACCGCCGGGGAACTGGCCGCCGAAGCCTTGGCCGTTGCCCGTGGCGCCCTTGCCGGCCCGACCGCCCTTGCCGAACGCGCCCGGCCCGAACGCGCCCTTGACGGACGGCCCGGCCGTGATGATCGAGCCGTTGTGCGCCGTGCCGACGGTGTCCACCGCGTACGCCGCCGGGCCGCCGAGCGCCGCCGCGAGGCCCACGAGGCCCGCCACCGAGGCGATCCGCGCCCCGGTCCGACCGGAGGTCCGCCCCGCGAACTGCCCGGCCACCAGCGCGGCCGCCGCCACGAGCCCGGCGGCCAGGACCGCCCAACGCAGCCACGGCAGGAAGTCCGAGCTGCGGCCGAGCAGGACGAACGCCCACACCGCCGTCGCCGCGAGGGTGCCCGCGAGGACCAGCGCGTACGGCAGGCGGTGGCGCGCCCGCCACAGCCCGTCCACGCCCATGCCGAACAGTGCGGCGACGGCCGGGGCGAGCGCCACGGTGTAGTACTGGTGGAAGATCCCGGACATGAAGCTGAAGATCAGCGCGGTGGAGATCAGCCACCCGCCCCAGACCAGGAACGCCGCGCGGGCGGTGTCGGTGCGGGCGTAGCGGCGGGTCGCCCACAGCGCGACCACCAGCAGGATCAGCGCGGCCGGTAGGAGCCAGGCGATCTGGCCGCCGATGTCGCTGCCGAACAGGCGGGTGATGCCGGTCTGGCCCCAGCCGCGGTTCTTCATCCCCTGCGCGGCGCCGGCCGGCAGGTCGAGCCCGGCCGGGAGGCGACCGCCGCCGCCCACGCTGCCGCGCTCGTTGCCGTCGACCCGGCCGAGGCCGTTGTAGCCGAAGGTGAGCGAGAGGAAGCTGTTGTCCTGCGAGCCGCCGACGTACGGGCGGGCGGAGGCGGGCAGCAGTTCGACGACCGCGACCCACCAGCCGCCGGCGACGACCACCGCGACGCCCGCGAGCAGCGTCTGGCGCACCCGCCGCCACAGGCCGGTGGGCGCCACGACGAGGTAGATCACCGCGAAGGCGGGCAGGATCAGGAACGCCGCCAGGGTCTTGGTGAGGAACGCGAAGCCGAACACGGCGCCGGTGAACAGCAGCCACCGGGTGCTCGCCGTCTCGATCGCGCGGATCAGCCCGTAGGCGCTGACGGTCAGCAGCAGGACGAGCAGCGCGTCCGGGTTGTTGAAGCGGAACATCAGCGCCGCCACCGGGGTGAGGGCGAACGCGGCACCGGCGAGCAGTCCGCCGAGCGGGGAGAAGCGGCGACGCACCGCCGCGTACAGGACGCCGACGGTGGCGGCGCCCATGAGCGCCTGCGGGGCGAGGACCGACCACGACGAGAGGCCGAAGATCCGCGCGGACAGCGCCATCGGCCACAGCGACGCCGGAGGCTTGTCGACCGTGATGAAGTTCGAGGCGTCGGAGGAGCCGAAGAAGAACGCCTTCCAGCTCTGGCTGCCCGCCTGGACGGCCGCGGAGTAGAAGGCGTTGGCCCAGCCGGAGGCGCTGAGGTCCCACAGGTAGAGGACGGCGGTGGCGGCCATCAGGCCGAGCAGGGCCGGGCGCACCCAGCGGGGGTCGTCGGCGCGCCCGCGCCAGGCGCGGGCGGGGAGGGTACGCAGTCGGCCCGACCAGGAGGCCGGGCCCTTGGGTCCGGCCGGCGGCAGGGACTGCTCGGGGAAGAGCGGTGCCGGGACCGGTGCGGGGGCCGGCTGGGGCACCTCCGGCGGCGGGAAGTCCGCGGCCTCGGGCCACGGTTCACCGGCCGGCTGGGTGTAGCTGGTCGTGGTCATGCGTCATACCGTGCGTGGCGCGCCTGAGAGAACCGTGAGACGGGACTGTGAGCCGGGTGTGATCTAGGAATCCGCCCCCGGTCCGGCCGGGCGGCCGCCGGACGGCTCCGCTGGACGGCCCGGCCGGACGCCTCAGGCGGACTGCGGCATGACCAGGTGCTTTCCGAGCCACTCCAGGGCCGGGGGGATCTCGCGGGTCCAGGTGTGGAAGTTGTGGCCGCCGGTGTCGAGGGTGATGGTGGAGAGCTTGGTCGGGGCCTTGAACGCGCCCACCATCGCCTGGGTGCCGTCGTAGTTGTTCTCGTCGTAGCTCGTGGCGAGCAGCAGGTTGACGGGCGCGGCGGGCTGGGTCCTCAGCCGCCACACGAGGTCGTTCTCCTGCTTGAGCTGGGCGCTGCCGTTGAACAGGTCGCCGGTGGTCTCGTCGATCGGCGCGGTGTAGTAGCCGGAGAGGGAGACGGCCGAGCGGTAGGCGTCGGGCTTGCGCAGGGCGAACTTGAGCGCGCAGTAGCCGCCGGTGGAGTTGCCGATCACGGCGCGGTTGGCGGGGTCGCCGCCGATCCGGTAGGCGGTGGCGAGGGCCTTGGGCAGGTCGCTGGTGAAGAAGGTCTCGACCTGCGGGCCGTTGGGGATGTCCATGCACTCGGTGTCGCGGTTGCCGGACAGCGTCGGGCGCATCATGACGAGCACGGTCGGCGGCAGCTTCTTCTGCTCGATCGCGGCGAGGGTGGAGGCCGGGTACTGCATGAGCGAGATCAGCTTCTCGGCCGAGCCCGGGTAGCCGGCGATGACCAGGGCCATCGGGAACTTCTGCCTGGCGTAGTCGGCCTGGAAGTACTGCGGCGGCAGGTAGACGTACGCGTCGCTGGTCAGGCCGCTGGCGGCTCCTTTGAGGGCGACCTTCTGGATCAGCCCGGAGCGGTCCGGCTCGGAGCCCTGGGCGGAGTACATCTTCTGCTCGCCGGTCACGGCGACCGCGGCGTTGGGCGTGTGGTCGACGACCGTGCCCTGCTTGCCGTTCGTGCCGAGGAGGTCGCTCCAGGAGCTGTAGAAGCCGAAGTAGCCGTTGGCGACCAGGCCCATGGCGACGAGCACCGCGATCTGGGTCGCGAGGAAGGCGCCGATCCGGCCGAGCCAGGACTTCCAGGTCCGTCCGCCGAATCTCGGCCACAGCCACATGGTGGCGGCGAAGACGGCGATCGCGATCACGGACGCGACGATCTGGAGGGGGAGGCCGGTGAGACTGAGCACGGCCCGATGGTAGTTGACCGCCACAGGCTCCCCGCGCGCCCCTCGTGTGCGCCCGTACGCTCCTTGCGCGCCCTGTTGACCTTGCCGCGCACACTCCGGGACCATGTTCGGCGGGATACGTGCACGTAGCGTGCGCGGCGCGTGCGGGGGACGACACGTGGGGGGCGGGGTTCATGAGGTCCATCACCAAGGCCGGTCTGGCCGTCGGATCGGTGCTGCTGCTTGCGGCCTGTTCCAGCGGGGGAGGGCGGCCGGTCGCGGATCCGAAGCAGTCCGGTGGTTCCGCCGCGCTGCCGGCGCCGACCGTCACGCCCCTGCCGACGCCGACCCGGCCCGCGTACGGGCCCGTGCTCACCGGCGCCGTCGACCCGGTCACCACCGCGGTCGGGAAGGTGAGCACCGTGAACAACCTGACCGACTTCAACACCGTGCTCGGCGAGATCGCCACCAGCGCCAAGGCCGCGAGCCTCACGCTGCGCACGGCCGACCAGCCGCCGGAGGTCGGGATCACGCAGAGCGACCTCGCCTCGGCCCTCACCCAGCTCGGCACCGAGATGGCGAAGATCCAGGGCGACATCAAGCACAAGACCGTGTGCGGGCTCAGCGCCGGCCTCGCGGAGGTGGGCCAGGCGGCGAGCCTGAAGGCCGTCACCGCCTCCCTCGCGAAGATGGCGGCGGCCGGCTACCCGACCACCTTCGCCGTCCCGCAGCTCCCGGCGGCGCAGAACCGCACGCTCGACAACGGCACGATGGTCCGCAAGGGGCGGCTGAACGGCGAGGGCGTGTTCAAGGTCGACAACGGCGGCTCGTCGGACGCCGTCGTCACGCTCGCCCTGGACGGCAAGGCGGTCAACTCGGTGTACGTGGCCAAGGGCTCGAACGCGAGCATCGAGGGCGTCCAGGACGGGACGTACGAGGTCTACTTCTCGGGCGGCGTGGACTGGGACAACGACGCGAAGGCGTTCACCCAGAGCTGCCGGTTCACCAAGTTCCAGGACACGCTGGCCTTCGAGACCGGGCGCACCGCCACGTCGTGGTCGATCACCCTCAAGCCGGTGGTCGGCGGCAACGCCAAGACCGAGGACGTGGACCAGAACAACTTCCCGCAACCGTAGCGTCCTTGACGTTCGACGGCGTTCCCCGGCCTTTTTCGGTCAGGACTGTTGACCACTTGAAGTGGCCATGGCACTTTCGTGCGGCGCGGGCCTCGGCGACCAGTCGGGCACCCCGCGATCCCCCACAAGGAGAGCCATGTTCAAGAGACTTGTCGCCGTCGCCGGCGCGAGCGCGGTCATCGCCGGCGGGCTGACACTCGCCGCCTCCCCCGCACAGGCCGTCCAGGCGGCCGACCTCACGGCGACCATCGCGCTCGACGACTGCTCGGCCTCGCTGGTCCGCTACCCCGCCTCCGTCGACGGCGACCGGGCGCTCATGCTCACCAACGGCCACTGCCTGCCCACGATGCCGAACGCCGGCCAGGTCATCCAGAACGTCCCCGCCAGTCGCAGCGGCACCCTGCTCGACGGCGCCGGCAACAGCCTCGGCACCGTCCAGGCCGACAAGGTCCTGTACGCGACGATGACCGGCACCGACGTCACGCTCTACGAACTCACCGACACCTACGGCGCGATCAAGAGCCGCTACGGCGTCACCGCGCTGACCATCAACGACAGCCACCCGGCCAATGGCGCCGCGATGTACATACCCTCGTCGTACTGGAAGCAGGTCTGGAACTGCTCCGTCAACGGGTTCGTGCCCACCCTGCGCGAGGACCAGTGGACCTGGCACGACTCGCTGCGCTACAGCTCCGGCTGCAACACCACCCACGGGACGTCGGGTTCGCCGATCATCGACTCCGCGAGCGGCCGGATCGTCGGCATCAACAACACCGGCAACGACGACGGCCAGATGTGCACCCTCAACAACCCGTGCGAGGTCGCCGCCGACGGCAGCACCACGGCCACCAAGGGCCAGAGCTACGGCGAGGAGACCTACTGGTTCACCACCTGCCTCGGCGCGGGCCGGGCCATCGACCTGAACGTCGCCGGCTGCCTGCTCACCAAGCCGGGCGGCGGCAGCGCCGTGTCAGTGAGCAGCCCCGGTGACCAGTCGACCACCGTGAACGGCTCGGTGAGCCTCCAGCTCCAGGCCTCGGGCGGCACCGCGCCGCTGTCGTACTCCGCCACCGGCCTGCCGGCCGGCCTGTCGGTCAACTCCTCGACCGGCCTGATCTCCGGCACGGTGAGTACGATCGGGACCTCCGCCGTGACGGTCACCGTCACCGACGCGACCGGGGCGACCGCGACCACGAGCTTCAACTGGACGGTCGCGAGCACGGGCGGCGGCTGCACGCCGACGCAGCTGCTGGGCAACGCGGGCTTCGAGACGGGTGCGGCGGCGCCGTGGACGGCGTCGAGCGGTGTGATCGACAA
>NZ_JBEZGX010000089.1:0-28029 GCF_040650235.1 Kitasatospora sp. NPDC048722 | reverse complement strand
CTCGGCGTCGAAGCGCGCGACCTCGGCGCCGTCGCGCCAGGTCGAGGCGTAGACCACGATGCTCCCGGCCGGCTGACGGACGGCCATGTTGTGCCCAGGTGCAGGGTCAGGCCGTCCGCTCGGCCGCCGGACGGACCAGCCGGCTCCGGACGGCCCACGCCACCGCGCCGAGGGCGAACCCGTAGACGGACACCAGCCCGTGGCCGTTCTCCTGGGCGAGCCACATCGCCATGCCCAGCGCCGGGACACCGGCCGCCAGGGCGATCTCCTTCGGCACGCGGGTGCGGGTGAGGAAGGCGAGGGCCAGGGTGGCGCCGAGGAAGTAGGTCGCGCCGGAGCTGCCGGCGAAGTTGCGGGGGTCGGTGCTGGGGCCGTCGCCGAAGCCGAGCAGGTCGTCGATCCGGCCGGGCAGCAGGATGCCGGCGAGGAAGAAGCCGAGGGTGAGCGTGCCGCCCCAGTACCAGTGGGCGAGCGCGGCGACGGCGGCGAGGGTGACGAGGTTCCACAGGCCGCCGAAGAGGCCGCCGTTCTGCATGAACACCGAGGTGAACTCGCGCCACCAGCCCGGCCTGGCGGGGTCCGCGTCGAGCGCGTCCATGGCTCCCGACCAGACCAGCTGGAGCACGACGCCACCGACGGCGAGCGCGGTCAGGACGATCGCCGCCCACGGCAGCGGCCTGCTCCGCAGGGTGTCCCGGCCGACCACGCCGAGCCCGCAGTTGACCATCATGACCATCAGCGCGGCCGTGGTCACGTTGAACAGGATCGCCCCCATGCCCGTCCTCCCCCCGGTTCGGCGCTTTCCAACGCCGTTTGAAAACGTGATGGCGCAAAGTTAGCACAGTTTTCGAACGGTGTTGGAAAACGCGGTACCGTGGGCCGCATGAAGCTCACCAAGGAGCGCATCGTCGACGCCGGCATGGCCGTGTTCGCCGAGGTCGGCTACCAGAACCTGTCCATGCGCCAGGTCGCCGACCGCCTGGACGCCCACGCCGGCAGCCTCTACTACCACGTACGCGGCAAGGACGAGCTGCTCGCCCTGATGGCCGACCGGGTCTGCCGCGCGGCCTACGACGCCGGCACCGAAGCGCTGGCCGCCCTCCCCGCCGACGCCACCTGGCAGGACCGGATCGAGGCCCAGGCCGCCACGCTGCGCCAGAGCATCAAGCAGCACCCCGGCGGCGCCCAGCTCCTCGCCGACAGCCCCGGCATGCTCAGCCCCGGCGCCCTCTCCCTGATGGAACGCCTGCTGCGCACCCTCCTCGACGCCGGCCTCCCCGCCGACCACTGCGCCACCGCCGCCGACACCCTCCTCAGCCACGCCACCGGCTTCGTCCTCCAGGAACAGAACCAGCCGGCGACACCCCCGCCCGTCACCGCCGAGCTCTACGCCGACCTGTGCGAGCGGTTCCCCCTGGTCATGGGCCCGTTGATCCCGCGCATCAGCCAGGAGGAGAAGTACACCCGGAGCATCCGGCTCCTGTGCACGGGCTTCGCGGCGCTCGCCAGTGCTCTGACCACATAGGTCCACCGAGGTGGGACCCCCCTGCGATCCGGCGGAAGCCGAGGCTGGCACACCCGTGCTGGAGCTCCTCACCAGGACCGCCGGCCCCTACGCGCCGGTACCGGAGTTCCTGCCGGTCGACGGCTTCGATCAGGTCTTTCGCTGCGTGCGCACGCCCGATCACCCGATGGGCTTCTTCGAGTACTACGTGCTGCAGGAACAGGGCCGCAGCGCGGTCCGCTTCGCCGTGCGAGCCGGCAGCCACCAGGACGCAGTGGTTGCCGGGTTCCTGGACGTCATCGTTCCAGGCGTGACCTCGCCTTCGACGGCCGGCCCCACCACAAGGTGACCTCGCCGCGTCCGGTCGGGTCCTTCGATCACGCCCTGTTCAGCGCGCCGGCACTGGGCCGGGCTTCGGTGCGCATACGGCGGCGGCAGCGCGGGTGGCGACGGCCTTCCCCCTATTCAACTGCGAGATCGGGGACGAGGATCCGGAGGAGCTGGTCGACGCCCGCATCCATCGTCACGCCCCACGCCCCGCTGCCGTACAGCGACTGGGGACGATCGCCGTATCCCGCCGCCATGCGCTTCGACATTCAGCCGTCGTTCCACCGGGCGTCACCGACGTTCAAGGTCTTCCGGCCGGCCGACGTCCGGAAGCCCATGGACGTACTGTCGACGGCATCGCCGCAGAGCCGGCTGGAGGTGCGGTCCTTCCGAGGCGAAACCACGCGCCTCCGACCCGACACGACCATGTCCTTCGCTGACGTGTTCTCCTTTCCGATCGGCTGAAGAAACGGCCTGGCTGCCGTCCGCCGAAGTCCCCGAGCTTCCAAACGTCAACAGACCGCAGCCGGTGGACCTCCTCGGTCACGGCTCTAGCCGTCCGCCTGCCTCCGTAGCACCCAGTACGCGGCAGCGGCCGCCACCGCGCCTGCGGCCAGCACGGCGACGTCGAGCGACTTCAGCACTGCGTATTCGTCCCGATGCTGCATGTAGACGCCGTGGAGCGCGTACCTGGACACCAACGCCATCAGCGCGCCGAAAGCCGCTGCCAGCAACGCCTCGATCTGCCTGGTGCGATGTCCCATCGTCTCCCCCACCTTCCCCTCGGATCCCGTCCGCCACGCTAACGAGCACCGCCACGCCGATCAACACCCGGTCGTGGTTCCGCATGTCGAACGCGTGCCAGGCCGGCTGTTCCCGGCAGGCCGGAGCAGCGCGCGACGGCCCGCCGGTAGCGCACCGCGTTGGCGCTGCCTCGACGCACGATCCGTTGTAACTGCCGGCTCTCCTCGTCGGTCCCCGCTCGTCTGGCACCTCACGCCCGTTTCCGACTCTCCCGCCAGGACGGTCTTCGCGGGCCGCCGCAACGACAAGGACGCGTGGATCCCCGTCGTCTTCCACGCCCTCCCCGACGGCGCCCGGTACGTCCACTTCGGCGTCCGCGCCACGGCCAAGTCCGCCTGACCGCAGGCCTCCTGAGCAGCCGTTCGCCTCCGCCCGGCTTTCCCCGAAGCGGCCCCGGGCGGGCGGCCGCCCCGGGCCGTGGTGCGATGGGCTCGCGGCGAACCGGTGGGTGCTCGTGGTCGCCGCCGTCGTGGCGGGCGCCGCCGGGGCGGCCGTCGTGCGCAGCCGTGTGCTCGCGGCCCGGCAACAGCAGGTGCACGCCGCCCGGTTGCGGCTGGCGCTGAGCGGGCCGGGCGGGATCGACCACATGAAGCCGGACGCGTTCGAGTAGCGGTGCGCGATCCGCTGCGGCGCGACGGCTGTCGGGCGCACGAGGCCGGGTGGGCCGGCGACCAGAGCGTGGACGTGCTCGCCGAGGATCCGATGGGCCGGCGCTGGGCCGTGCAGTGCAAGAAGCAGGAACCGGTCGGCGGCAAACCGGTGGACCCGTGGAACGCCGCAGGGGCGGGAGCCGAGACCGGCTCCCGCCCCATCGGGTTGGAGCGCCGGGCCCGAATCGAACGAACCCCTCCCGCTGAAAGCGGGCGTGCTACCACTGCACCACCGACGCCTGACCGACCTGGCCTCGCCCGCTTCCGCGATCTCGTCCCGTCGACGGACGAGAAGTTACCAGTTCATGATCGGAAGAGGAAAATCGGGAGCCGACGGGGACAGGGACCGAGGGAAGGAGCGGGGATTGACCGGGAGTGCGGGGACCGTGTTCCGGGGGGACGAACTGCCTGCGGAGGACCGTTTCGACTGCTGGCGGGAGCTGGTCGGGCGGACCCGGGACAGCGAGATGACCAGTGCGCACGCCGACGACTTCGAGGCGGAGATGCGGCGTCTGGAGCTGGGGCCGGTGACGCTCCTCAAGTCGTCGTTCCCGCCGGCCCGGTTCCGGCGGTCCGCACGGCGGGTGCGGCAGTCCGACCGGGAGGTGTGCCACCTGACGCTGGTGCTCGACGGAGCCCTGTCGCTGACCCGCGACCCCCGGGCCGGCACGACGGTGTTCAGGCCCGGCGAGCTGACCGTGCTCGACAGCTCGCACCCGTACGACGTGCGGGCCTTCGCCGACCGCACCGCCGGGACCGCCGGTCCGCGACCACCCCGGACCGACGCCCTGGGCATCGACTTCCCCATGGCCATGCTGCCCCTGCCCCCGGACCGGGTGCGCGACCTGATGGGCCGCGGTTTCTCGGGGCGCCAGGGCACGTGTGCGCTGCTCTCCGACTTCCTGGTCGGGCTGGACCGCCAGGCCGCCGTCCTCGGCCCGGCCGAGGCACCCCGGCTGGGGACGGTCGTGATCGACCTCGTCGCCGCCTGGCTGGCCCGGGAGCTGGAAGCCGAGGCCGTGCTCCCGGACGACGCCCGGCAGCGGGCCCTGGTGGAGAACGTCCGGACGTTCATCGGCCGGAACCTGCACGATCCCGAGCTCTCGCCGCCCGTGATCGCCGCCGCGCACCACATCTCCGTCAGCTACCTGCACCGCGTCTTCACGCAGCAGTCGGGGGGTGAGACGGTCGCCGCGTGGATCCGCCGCCAACGGCTGGAGAAGGCCCACCAGGACCTGGCCGATCCCGCGTTGCGCGCCCTGCCCGTCCACGCCGTCGCCGTCCGCTGGGGCCTCCCCCGGCCCTCCGACTTCAGCCGGGCCTTCCGGGCCGCGTACGGGATCTCCCCGAGGGAGCTCCGGCGCACCGCGTCCTCAGGGGGCGCGGGCGAGTAGACGCAGAGCGCAGGAACTGTCGACGCAGTGACAACACGGCAGGTCCGAGACCTGGCAGCCTCGTTCCCCGAGGAGAAACGGCGCACCGTCGCCGTCCGCTCCGGCGCCGGACCCGATCCCACCCGGCGCAGCCGGACGGCCGGCGGCCCGGCACGCCACAGGGGAGCGTGCCGGGCCGCCGCGCTGCGCCTTCCCCGCGTTCAGGCCGACGGCACCGCACCGAGCGCGTGGACGCCCCTGCGGCCGCCCTGGTAGACGGCGGTGCCGGCGGCGGCCAGGTAGATGCCGGTGCGTTCGTTCCCGGTGCGCTTCGGCTCGTCCTGCCAGCGGAGGCGGCCCGTCGCGAGGTCGTGGGCGTAGACGCGGTCGTCGTTCGTCCCGATGTAGACGGTGTCGGCGGTGGCCGTGACGGCGTTGCCCCCGAGACCGAGGCCGAGGGGGACGGCGGTGGTCCAGCGGATCGCGCCGGTCTCCGCGTCCAGGGCGGTCAGTCGCGACCCGCCGAGCAGAAGGACCGTGCCGTCGCTCACCGCGAGCGTGCCCGTGTCCTGCTTGGCCTGCCGCCAGAGCACCCGGCCCGTGGCGGCGTCCAGGGCATAGACGGTCGAGGACTTCGTCGTCTGGTCGAAGTCCGCGACGAACACGCCGCCGGAGCGGACGACGGGACCGGTGAACTGCTTTCCGACGGCGTTCTGCTCCCAGCGCTGCTCGCCGCTGCGCGCATCGAAGGCCCGCACTCCCCCCGGCGTCCCGGCGGTGTACACCGTGGCGCCGACGGCGGCCGGAGCGCCCCCGGTGTCCGGCAGGCCGCTCCAGCGGAGTTCGCCGGTGGCCGCGTCGTAGGAGCGGAGGGCACCCCCGTACACCGCGAACACCCGGCCGCCGGCGACGGCCGGACCGTCGCCCCACTCGGCGTCCATGGTGTCGGGCTCCTCCACCTGCCAGCGCACGGCGCCCGTCGCCGCGTCGAGGACCTGGAGGCGGGTCAGGCTGGTGACGCACACCAGTCCCTCCGCGACGGCCATCGGGCAGCCGTCGAGCGTGTCGGCGTGGCCGGGGGTGGTGATCTCGCTGCTCCAGCGGACGGCGCCGGTGCGCGGGTCGAGGGCACTCACCCTGCCGTCGTAGCCGGAGACGTACAGGCCGTCCTGCGCGCCGGTGTTCAGGGCGACCCGGCCGCCGGCGGCCGTCGTGCTCCAGATCCGCGGGCCGCTGGCGTCGTCGTGGCGCGCCCACCAGCCCACGCTCGCCGCGACCGCGAGGGCGCCCACGCCCCCCGCCGCGCTCACCAGCAGCCTCCTGCGGTCGAGCCGGGGCCGGGGCGGATCGTTCTGCGCTTCGTTCGAATTCACACCAGACTCGACTTCGTGCACCGAGCTTTGGTTCCCTCGGCGGCGGATCGACTGGCGATGGATCAGGCGAAGTAGTGCCCCTGGTCGAGGTCCTCGACGAGACCGGGCTCGACGGGCCGCCAGCCGAGCAGGTCTCGGGTCAGGGCGGCGGAGGCCGACTGGTCGACACCGAGGAGGCCGCCCAGGAAGCCGAACTCCTCGGGCGGGAGCGGGCCCGCCGGCAGGCCGAGATGACGGCCGATCAGCGTGGCGATCTCGCGGATCGGCACGCCCTCGTCGCCGACCGCGTGCAGGACGGATCCGGCCGGCGCCTCCTCCAGGGCGAGGCGGTAGAGGCGGGCGGCGTCCCGGACGTGGACGGCGGGCCAGCGGGTTGAGCCGTCCCCCACGTACCCGGAGACGCCCTTCTCGCGGGCGAGCCGGATCAGGGCCGGGACGAAGGCGCGGTCGCCCTCCCCGTGCACGCTGCGCGGCAGCCGGACGACCGACGGACGGACGCCCCGGGCCGCGGTGTCCAGCGCCGCGCGGGCGTTCGCGTCCCGGCCGGCCGCCGGGGTGCCGGGGGCGGCGCCGTCGCGCTCGGTCGCGGCGCGGCCGGGTGCGCCCGGTGTTCCGGAGGTGACGACGAAGGGCTTTCCGGTGCCCTCCAGCGCGGCGCCCAGCACCGCGATGGCGCGCCCGTCGACGCGGACCGACTCCTCGAAGCGGCCGAAGTCGTGGATGAAGGCCAGGTGGACGACCGCGTCCGCCGCCACCGCGCCGGCGCTCAGGCTCCCGGGGTCGTCGAGCGCGCCGCGGTGCACTCCGGCCCCGGCCGCCTCCAGCGCCGCCGCGGACCGGTCGGAGCGGGCGAGCCCGACGACCTCGTGCTCCGCGGCCAGCAGTTCGCGGACGACGGCACTGCCGACGAAGCCGGTGGCGCCGGTGACGAACACGCGCATGATGCATTCACTCCTCGTGGGTACGGCTCGGTGCTTCCAGCGTCGGCGGGCGGGGCGTTCGCCGTCCAGGTCCTGTTCCGGACCGCGCAATACGGATCAGGCATCACCGCTGGTCAGGCCCCGGATGGGCGACGCCCCCGGGAGACCGGGGATTACGCTGGGGACATGGCCGACCCATCCCCGCCGGACCTCGACCTCCGCCTCGTGCGCTACTTCACCGTGGTCGCCGACCACCGCAACTTCGGCCGCGCCGCCGCCGAGCTGCGCGTCGCCCAGCCCTCGCTCAGCCGACAGATCCGCCGCCTGGAGCAGCAGCTCGGCGCACGGTTGCTCGACCGCACCCCACAGGGCAGCCGGCTGACCGAGGCGGGCGAGGTGTTCCTGTCCCGCGCCCGCGCGCTGCTGCGCTCGGCCGCGCAGGCCGCAGCCCACACCCGGGCCGCCGCCGAGCCGAGCCGGATCACCGTCGGCTACACGGCCAACCTGATCGTCACTCCGGCCGTGCGCGAGCTGCGCCGGCGCCACCCGGACGCCGACGTGCACACCCGGCACCTGGCCTGGAACGACGCCCGCCAGGCCCTCCTGTACCACCGGGCCGACGCGGTCGTCACCCGCCTGCCGCTCACGACGGACGGGCTGCACGTGACCGTCCTCCACGACGAGCCCCGGGCCCTCGTGGTGCCGGCCTGGCACCGCCTGGCCGGCCGGGCGTCCGTCACCCTCGACGACATCGCCGACGAGCCGCTCCCCCGGGTCTCCGACCCGGCCTGGGACGCGTTCTGGCGGATCGACCCCCGCCCGGACGGCCGCCGGGCGCCCGACGGACCACTCGTCGCGGCGAACGAGGACAAGTTCGAACTCGTCGCCGACGGCCGGGCGGTGGCCCTCGTCCCGATCGGCCCCGGGCGGTCCGCGCCGCGCCCGGACCTGGTCGTCGTCCCGATGGAGGGCGTCGAGCCGAGCCACGTCGTGCTGGCGGTGCGGGCCGGCGATCGCGGCCGCCTGGTCGCCGCCTTCCGGACGGCGGCGGAGGCACTGCTGACGGGCGCACCGCGGGGTAGCCTGGACTCATAGCCTGCGCGCAGATAATCTACGGACGGATTACCTCTTCCCCGCTTCCGGAGGCGCCCCATGTGGACGTACGAGCACAGCGTCGAGACCGATGCCACCCCCGAGGCCATCTGGCGCCTGTGGGCCGACGTCGACCACTGGGGGGCGTGGAACGCCGACATCGTGAGCATCCGGATCGACGGCCCGTTCGAGGCCGGCACCGGCATCGTCATGACCCCGTGCGGGCAGGACCCCGTCCACCTGCTCATCGCCGAGGCCACGGCGGGCGAACTCTTCGTCGACGAGGCCAGGATCGACGGCCTCGTCCTGCGCACCACCCACCGGCTGGAGCGCGGCGAGCGACTGCGCACCCGGGTCACCTACCGGATGGAGATCACCGGCGACGCGGTCGACCTGACGGGCCCGCAGCTCGGCCCGGCCGTCACCGCGGACTGGCCCGTGACCATGGCCGCCCTCGTCGCCCTGGCGCGCGGCTGATGGCGCCCGGCCCCGGCGACAGCCCCGGGTTCCTGCTCTGGCACGCCACGCTGCGCTGGCAGCGCGACATCGCCGCCGCGCTCGGCCCGCTCGACCTGACCCACGTCCAGTTCGTCCTGCTCGCCTGCACCTGGTGGCTCAACTCCCAGGGCGAGCACCCCAACCAGCTCGCCCTCGCCCGCCAGGCCGGCACCGACGTCAAGATGACCTCGCAGGTGCTGCGCGCCCTCGAAACCAAGGGCCTGATCGAGCGCGAGGTCGACCCCTCCGACACCCGCGCCAAGCGCCTGCGCATCACCGGGGCCGGTGCCGAGTTGGCCCCGCGCGCGATCGCCGCCGTCGAGGCCGTCGACGCGGAGTTCTTCCGCCCGGTGCCCCGCGACGACACTCTGGCCCTGCTCCGCCGCCTGGCCACCGCCCCGGAGGCGTGACCACCCGCCGAGACCCTTCCGTCCGCGCCCCGGAGGCGGCGCCCCTCGGCCGCCGTCGGCCTGCCGCCCGGCGACCCGAGATCCCGGACGGCGTCCGACGGTTCGGCCCGTTGTCCGTGCGCCGGGGACGAGGTCCGGGCGCTCGTTCAGCTCCCCGGTGGCGAGCCGCCGTCGGCCGTCGCCTTCCGCAGGACGGCGGCGGCGCGCTCGTGGTCGGCGTCGGAGCCGCGCAGGGCCGGGGTGGCTCCGCGGGACTCGTGCGTCACCGGGCCTCCGCGCCGGTCCCGGTGTCGGGGCGGGACGCGTCGAGCAGCAGGCGCACGCGGTCGGCGACGACGGCCGGCTGCTCGGCCTGGATGAAGTGGCCCGAGTCGGCGCGCTCGAACCGGCCGTCGGGCAGCGCCTCGGCCAAGCGGCGCTGGTGCTCGACGAGTCCGGCGTGGTGCCGCCCCCGGCCCGGCTGCGGACGGGTGGCCGAGAGCAGGACGGTCGGGCACGTGGGCGGGGCGGGCGGCTCGGCGCGGAAGCGCGGGATCGCCTCGGCCACGGCCTTGATCTCCTTCCTCGTCTGCGCCATGCCCGCCGGGACGAAGTCCTCCGCCAGCATGGTCGCGTAGGTGTCCGCGGGGAAAGCCCGCCGGACGTTCCCACTGGTCAGGCGGGCCAGCGGCCGGAGCCGGACGAGTGTCTGCATCACGGCCAGGCTGCGGTCCACCTGGGTGACGGTCCGGTCGAACGTGTCGTAGACGGGCGCGGTCTCCGCCGTCGGGTCGAGCAGCAGCAGCCCGCGCAGCCGCGGCCCCAGCGCCTCCGCGGCGCGGCGCGCGACCAGGCCGCCCATGCTGTGCGCGACGAGCACGAAGCGGCCGGGCACGACCGCCTCGACCAGCGCGACCAGGTCCGCGGCCATGTCGTCGATGCTCAGCCCGGCCTCCGTCCGGCCGCTGCGGCCGAAGCCGGCGCGGTCGTACGCCACGAGGCGTGCCCGGTCCGCCAGCAGCGGCAGTACCGGATCCCAGCACGTGCGGCCCATTCCCCCGCCCGCTTCGAACACCACGTGGTCCGGTCCCGTGCCGGACTCCTCCACGTGGACGGACCGGCCGTTCACCGGCACCGCCCGTCCCGTCGACTGGCGCATGTCCCCTCCGATCGCCGTCGATCACTGGTGGATCGCCAACATTTCCAGTTTCGATAATAGTACCGAGTGTGGAATCGTAAAGCCCATGGACACTACGGACGTGCTTCTCCACCCGGTGCGGCTGCGCGTCGTGCACGCGTTCGCCGGCGACCGGGTCCTGACCACCTCCCAGCTCTGCGAGCGCATGCCCGAGGTGCCGAAGGTGACCATGTACCGGCACGTCGGCGTACTCGCCGAGGCGGGCTTCCTGGAGGTGGCCGACGAGCGGCGGGTGCGCGGCACCGTCGAGCGGTACTACCGGCTGCGCCGGGACCGCCCCTCCGTCGGCACCGCCGACGCCGCCGCGATGACGCCCGACGACCACCGCCGGGGCTTCGCCGCCGCCATGGCCGTCCTCATCGCCGAGTTCAACGCCTACCTCGACCGCGAGGGCGCCGACCCGGTGGCCGACGGGGTCTCCTACCGGCAGGGCACGCTGTGGCTGAGCCCGGAGGAACTCGGGCGGATGACGGGCGACCTGCTCGCGGTCCTGGGCCCCTACCTCGCGAACGAACCGGCGCCGGGGCGCAGGCCCTACCTGCTCAGCCCGATCCGCTTCCCCGCCGGCCCGGCGTCGGAGGAGGGCGACGACGCACCCTCCTGAGCATCCGTCCGGCCGGGCGGACGGGCCGTTCGTCCGCGCCCGCTCTCGGCTGCACCGGGGCCGGTCCGCGCCAGCGGGCGAACCGGTCGGCGGGTTGAGGAGGCGGATCCACTCCGCCTCGCGCGCCGGTCCACGTCATCGGGCCTCTCAGCGCGCAGCCGCCGGCAGATCGGCGCGAACCGCTCGGCGGCGACGCCCTCCCGTCGCCCACTCCGCCGGAGTCCGGAAACGCAGTGGCCGACATCGCCCTTCTCCCCCGGACCCTCACATTCCGGCCAATTCCCGCCGCACGCACACCGGATGACTACCCGGGCGGCAGGATGGCCGACGGGCCCGCGCCACGCCCCGGCCGGGCCTCGACGACCATCGGAAGGGACGGATCCATGCGCAAGAACGCACGGCGACTCAGGGCGGCGGCGACCGTCTGCGCCGCCCTCGTCGGCGCGGCCGGCCTCCTCGCGCCGACCGCCCAGGCACAGGCGCACGGCGGGGCTCCGGCCCACGTGGCAGTGGCCGCGGCCGGGCTCCGGGCGCAGGACGCGACGCCTCCCGGTACCCAGGTGCAGTCCACCACGGTCACCCGCCCCGACGGCACGCAGGCGCAGGTCGCGATCTTCTCGACCAACTACGTGACCGGCCAGACCATGTGGTACCGCTCGCAGAGCACCCCCGGCGGCGCGTACGGCGGCTGGAGCCAGGTCAACGGCATGGCGCTCAACTTCCAGAACCTGGTGCTCACCGTGGCCGCGAATGCCGATGGGAGCCTGGAGGTCTTCACCATCGGCTACCAGTCGACCGTCCTGGTCCGGATGCACCAGTCCGGCGAGGACGGGGCCTGGTCGGCGCCCGAGGCGTTCGGTCCGTCCCCGGCGAGCGTGCCGCGCTTCTTCGGCCCGCCGGTCGCCTTCACGAAGGCGGACGGGACGCTGGCGTTCTTCGAGGTCTACCAGGGCTCGGGCGCACCGCGGCTGTACGTCAACGAGCAGAGCACGCCGGGCGTTTGGGGTTCCTGGACCGACCTCGGGACCGGCCCGCTGCCCTCCTCCGTCGCCACGCCGTCCGCCGTCACGCAGGCCGCGGACGGGACACTCGCGGTCGTCGCGCACATGTGGAACGCCCCGTCGATGTACGCCAGGATCTCCGAGCAGACCCCGGGCGTCTGGGGCCCCTGGCAGACCTGCGCGACGGCCGGCTGCACCAACGGCTGACGGCTCCCCGGCCCGGAGGGCTCTTTCGACTGGTCGTCGGATGCCAGGCGGGTGAACACTGCGCGGTTCTCCACCCCGCCCGGCAGCCGATCGGCGATAACGGGAGGCGCGACAACGGCGGGGCTTCGAGTCACCGCCGCCCGCACCTTCAGCCGAGAGGACGACAGATGCCCGTGGCCAACTACGGCGTGCTCGCCGCCAGAGCCGTCGAGAGTACGCGCGAGGCGGCGCAGGTCTCGACGCCGCACTACCAGATCCACGTACGCGACGACGGCGGCACCGACTACCGGATCGCCGTGAACGTCAGGTCGCAGACCACGCCGCCGAACCTGCTGTACGTCGCCATCGACGACTTCCACCACCCGCTGACCCAGCTGCTGCCGGCAGCCGGCAGCGGCTGGCACCCCGAGCCGTCCCGGGCCGGCACGGCCAGCCTCGACTTCATCCGCGGGAACCTCTTCGACCCGGCCACCATGCGCGTCCTGCCGGCCGACGTCCCCGGCCTCAACAACGACCTGGAGGACCTGCTCGACCACTACGTGCAGCGTGCCATCGCCGACCGGACCATCGGCCTCTACGTCTTCGGCCAGCGCTGGCCCACCGACGCCGGTGACAAGGTCTTCGACTTCCAGCCGGGAAACGGCGTCCACGACATCCACATGAACCAGGGCAACGACGCCGGGCACGCCGGCGACGACGGGGTCTGGCAGGACGGCGGCCTGCTGCTGCACCTGGCCTCGGAGAACCGCTGGGTGGCGGTCTTCCTGGCCTTCCAGTCGCAGGCGTGGCACACCGACGACACCACCGGCCACGCCCTCGCCCCCACCCGGCCCACCACCCCGCACCAGGAACCGATGCGGATCTCGGCCGCGCTGGTCAACCCGGTCGCCCCGGCGCCGGAGACGGTCACCCTGGTCAACACCTCGGCCGCGCCGATCAACCTCCAGGGATGGCACCTCAGCGACCGGCAGCAGAACGTGCTCCCCCTACCCGACACCGAGCTCCAGCCGGGTACCTCCACCACCTTCCCGGCCGCGAACGGCTTCCGGTTGGGCGCCGACGGCGGCGCGATCACCCTCCTCGACCCGTCCGGCCTCAAGGTCCACGGCGTCGCCTACACCCGGAAACAGGCATCCGTCCCCGGCCAGACCCTCACCTTCTGAGGATTCCGACGGCCGCCCTGGCCCGGGAGCACTCGGCTGCGGATCACCGGCGCCCGCACCGCGCCGCCGCGGGTGACCGTCCAGGACGGGCGCCCCGGGCCGGACGTTCGAGCTCGCGGACTTCGTCGAAATCCAGTGGGCTCCGCACCCGCGCTGAGGATCCTAGGCGGCGGGACCACCCTCGAGTGGGGGGCCGCCCCTCGCCACCCGGAAGGGAGCGAGGAGCGGAGCACCGAAGGCGCGCGGCGGATTCACGACGTGGCATCCGGGTGTTCGCCCGGGCCCTACTGCCCCAGCACCCCGCTCGCGCGCAGTTCGGCGATTCGCTCGTCGGGGTAGCCGAGGGCGCGCAGGGCGGCGTCGGTGTGGGCGCCGAGGGCGGGGACCGGGCCCATGGGGAGTTCGGAGCCGGTGAAGTCGAACGGCGGTAGCAGGCTGCGGACTTCGCCGGCCGGGGTGGCCACCGGGCGCCAGCGGTCGCGGGCGGCGAGTTGGGGGTGGTGCAGGAGGTCGGCGACGTCGTTCAGGCGGGCGGAGGCGATGGCGAGCGCGTCCAGGAGCTTGATCGCCTCGTCGGCCGTCATGGTCGCCGTCCGGCCGCCCACCAGGGCGTCGACGAGTCGGCGGCGGCGCACCCGGGCGACGTTGGTGGCCCACTCGGGGTCGTCGGCGAGGTCCGGGCGGTCCAGGAAGCCGGTGGCGAAGCGGGCCCACTCGCGGTCGTTCTGGATGCCGATCATGACCTCGTGGCCGTCGGCGGTCGGGTAGGCGTCGTACGGCGCGATGGCCGGGTGGGAGAGGCCCGCACGGCCCGGGGAGTGGCCCGCGCCCTGGGTGTAGTGGACTTGGTGGCCCAGCCACTCGGCGGTCGCCTCGAACATCGACACCTCGATGGCGGCGCCCTGTCCCGTGGCGGCGCGGCCGACGAGCGCGCCGAGCGTCGCTGTCAGCGCGTACATCCCGGCGGCGATGTCCGAACTCGGCACCCCGGTCTTGGCCGGCCGCTCGGGCGGGCCGGTCACCGAGGCGAGTCCGGACTCGCACTGGATCAGCATGTCGTAGGCGCGCTTGTCCTGGTAGGGGCCACCGGAGCCGTAGCCGGAGAGGTCGACGGTGACCAACCGCGGGTGCCGGGAGCGCAGTTCGGCGGAGGCGAAGCCCAGGCGGGCGGCGGCTCCGGGCGCGAGGTTCTGGAGGAAAACGTCGGCGCAGGCCACCAGGTCGGCCAGCACGGCGCGGCCCTCCGGCGCCTTCAGGTCGAGGGTGACCGACTCCTTGCCGCGGTTCAGCCAGACGAAGTGGCTGGCCAGCCCGTTGACACTGTGGTCGTAGCCGCGGGCGAAGTCGCCGCCGTCCGGCCGCTCGATCTTCACCACCCTGGCCCCGAGGTCGGCGAGGTGCCGGGAAGCCAGCGGCGCGGCCACCGCCTGCTCCAACGCGATCACCGTGACACCCGTGAGTGGCAGCGACACCCGGACTCCCTCCCTTGTGAGCGGATCGGGACCTACCCGCCGACGAGCGGGTTCAGTCCGCGCCGCCAGATGGCGTCGAACTCCCCGGAACGGACGGCGGTGACGAAGAACCGCCGCGCTTCGAGCCGGAAGACGATCACCGGCCTCTCCGGGCCCGGTACCTCGAGCCGCGGGCGGGCAGGGCGGGCGAGCCGATCGGTCGAAGTGGACCGCTGGCACCCCGCGGCCTGCACCGCCCGCGGCTTCACCTCACGAACCCGGATCGCCGTCCGGATGACCGCACCGGACCAGCACGGTGACCTGCCGATCTGGGACGAGCCGTTACCGCGCCAGGCGGCCCAGGAGGGACGAGGCGGCGGCGATGCCGAGGAGTGTCGCCCCCGTCAGTACCGCGAAGTCGAGCGGGAGGTGGGACGGGGTGCCGATCAGGAGGCCGCGCAGGGCGTCGACCTGGTAGCTGAGGGGGTTGGCCTTGCTGACGGCCTGCAGCCAGCCGGGCATCAGGGCGACCGGGTAGAGGGCGTTGGAGCCGAAGAAGAGCGGCATCGTGATCGCCTGGGTCAAGCCTGTTTCACAACCTATTTCTGCCACCTGCGGACGGGCCGGCGGCCGGGCATCAGACTATCTGTGCATGGCCGGCGGATGCTCGGGCGAGCGGCTGCCCCACGAGGGGGCGGGAAGCTTTGGGCGGTGTCCTGCCGGTGGTGGGGTCGGGCATGTCCGGGGGGCCGTAAGCTGGCGCGACTCGGTCAGGGCTTCTGGGCCTGACCGCAATTTGGCCGAGTGGCCCCCCGGGCTTGCCCGACTCGGGTTCCGCCAGTGGTAGGTGCGTAAAGCTTCCCGCCCCTGGCCCCCGCTGCCGCGCGGCAGCCATGAAGCCGAACAAAGCCCCCTTGCCTCGCGCCGTCGGGGGCTTCAAGTGCCTGCACTGCTCAGACTGTTCCGAACTCTCCAGCACGGACAGCGGAGACGAAGGCAGACCAGCCGTCGGCGCTGATCTCCAGCTCAGGTCCACTCGGGTCCTTCGAGTCCCGCACGGGTACGACACGGTCGGCC
The DNA here is from genome assembly GCF_040650235.1 of Kitasatospora sp. NPDC048722. Classification (NCBI taxonomy): domain Bacteria; kingdom Bacillati; phylum Actinomycetota; class Actinomycetes; order Kitasatosporales; family Streptomycetaceae; genus Kitasatospora; species Kitasatospora sp. NPDC048722. The sequence continues at coordinate 12,398 of NZ_JBEZGX010000089.1, read as the reverse complement.
GTGGCGAGATTCAGCGCGACCTCGATGCAGTTGCCGCCGTCTCCCTCGCTGTAAGTGCTCTTCTTCCAGTTGGCATGGCGGCTGGCGTAGAACGTCGGCACGGGACTGGTGGTCATGTTCCTAAGCCCTCTCATGACGGATTGGATCAAGCGGGCGGTGTCGGAGGCAGACAGAGCCTGCGCGCGAAGTCGATCATAGGCCCGGAAGCGCTCAGCCACGGCGGCGGCGTCGTTGATCATGTGACCGCTCCCGAGACTTTCGGCGTAGGCCCATCGCTCGCCGTCCGCTAGCTCTATGAGGGTGATGGTTCCTGTAGCCCCGGTGCGCTCGCCCAACGAGAAGGGGGCAACGTGAATGTTGATGTTCGGATACTGCTGCGGAAGGTCGAGCAGGTGCTGTAGCTGCTCGTACATGACCCCCGGACCCCCAACAATCTGCCGGATGACACCCTCGTTAAGGACAGAAACGAGTGGCGGCCCGTCCGGCTCAAGGAAGCGTTCCTGCCGCGCCAGCCGGGCACGCACGATCTTCTCGACGTCGACCGGGTCGGCGTCCGGTCCCTTTACGTAGCGCACGAGAGCGCGAGCGTACGACGGCGTTTGTAGAAGCCCCCAGATTCGCGCAATGTCGTACCCGCGCACCCCCACCGATTTGGCTTCGAGACCGGCGTAGAGGTCAAACCAGTCTGGGTGCTGGATTTCCCGCTTCCAATCCACTTGGTCCCATGCGGCAGTCAGCTGTCCACCAGTGCCCAGGGCAGCGTCACAAGCCTCCGCGAACTCTCGTACGGGTCCGCGCTCCAGACCTTCAACCTTCGTGACGTAGCTGGAGCTGTATCTGACCCTTCGACCTAGCTCCGCGCACGAGAGGCCTGCGCGTTCACGACTGTCACTCAGAAGCCAAACCCAGGCAGCCGGGGTGAGGGTGACCTTGCGGGGCCGTGCTCGTCTTCCGGCCAACGCCAACCTCCAATCGGGACAGACCGTTTGTCCTGATGCCAGGTATACACGACCCCCTACCCCATGCAGTTGTCTGGTTACCGCTCAGCAGTGACCGGAAGGCGGCGGCATGGACCTCTTCGCGCCCCATGGCGGGCAGCTCGTCTTTGACCAGCTCAGTCGGCGGACCGGTGTCTACATGGACACCATAGGCGGCAAGCACTACCTCCGGCCGGCGGCCGGCGGGTGCGAGTGGACGGCGGATCCGATCGACGTCAGACCGGTGCCCCCGGACTTGGAATACGCCAACCCCGCCGGAGCGCCCCGAGGGTCCGTCAACCTGGCGGGTGCGTGAGACCGCCTCGGGTACACACGGCGCATGCTGCCACGGCGGTCGCCACCGGACTCGCCTTCGCCCTGGTGGCGGATCTGGCCATACGAGGACAGCCGTACGGCTACCGGGCCCTGGTCATCATTTTGGCCTTCGCCTCCATGTTCGGCTGCGCGGTCGTCGTTGCCGAACCCCTACTTCAACACGATCAACCCGCACACGGAAAGGCGCATCGAATGAGTGATCAGCCGCCCAAATGCGACTGCGGCACCGTGATCGACCCGGACCCGCCGGGAAAGGACGGCACCCCCACGTGGCGATGCTCCTGCCGCCGGTTCGGGTACCTGTTGCCGGAGGACTACTTGGCCGAGCACCCGGAGGAATCGGCCGTGCAGGTCTGCGGCCGGAAGCGCATCGCGGACGTCCCCGCGTCGGTTGCCGCGTGAGAGCGTCGTCCTGGGCCCGGCGCTGGCTCCACCGAATCAGGCATCCAGTGATCACGATCGAGATGCTATGGGGCCTGAAAGGCCAGTTCTCCTGGCCCGTGACACTGTTCAGTCCGAGTCGCCGGCGGATCCGTCGAGATGACGGCGCTCCGGTACCTCTGCCGCCCTCCGATCACTATCTAGACCCGCCGAAGGAGAAGCCTCGATGGTAACTCCCAAGGTTCCACGCGAAGTTAACGTCGAAGTCGTGCCTGCGACGGGCTATGAGCTGGAGATCGAGGGCGCGCATGTCTTCCCCTTCGTGTCCGAGGACGACATGGAGAGATTCCCCGACAGGGTCATAACGGATCTTGTTCGAGATGAACTGTCTCTCGATGATGACGTGCCGCTCGTGGTGATCATCAAGGACGAAGGCGGGGATCTCCGCAGGATCGAACAGCCAAGGAGGGTCGAGTAGTCCCTATAGCCTCCCGCACTCCCGCCCCGGGACTGCCAGTGGGCGGGGCGTCCCAGTACGGGAGAGGTCCCGTCCGTACGCGCATCCCCCGGCGCGGACGGGCGGGGCCACACAGAGGCGCGACCCGGGGCAGGCTACGACGTCAACGAGTGGTTTCCCCTGGCGAGGCCAAGGAGCGGAGTTGCTGACCGGGACCGCAGTTGAGCAGGTTCAGCAGGTACTGGCCGTAGCCGCTCTTGCGCAGTGGTTCGGCCAACTCGCGCAGTTGCTCGGCGTCGATCAGCCCGGCGCGCCAGGCGGCCTCCTCAACGCAGCCGATCTTGATGCCCTGCCGGTCCTCGATCGTCCGAACCCAGACGGATGCCCGGTCCAAATCCTCGGCCGTGTGGACGGACAGCCAGGCAGTTCCCGCGTACAGGAGAATCTCGGTGAGCTGTCCGGCCCTCGTGTAGTGCGCGCTGACGCGGTGCAGGCCCGTCGCAGAGCGCTGGGAGGGGATCAGGGAACGCGCAATGCCGGCGGCCTGGTCGTCATACAGGTACAGCCCGGCGCGCACGGTGTTGCGGTGGCGAGTGGCAACGCGGTGCGTGTAGATCTTCGCGCCCTTGGGGGCGGCGGCGAAGTCGGCGATGAGGGAAGAGACGGAGACGAAGTCTTCGCCGTGGAAGATACCGTCCCCGGCGATGAGGGCTACGGGCGCGTTGTCGATGAAGTCCAGGCCGGTGCCGATGGCCTGGTCAACGTCGCCGGGGTCGGGCTGGGCCGCGTATTCGAGCCGCATGCCGATCTCGTGCCCGTCGCCGAAGCGCTGCACGTGCGGCAGATCCTCGGGAGCCGTGATGACCAGGACCTCCCGGATGCCGGCCTGGATTAGACCAGCCAGCGGATAGCAGAGCATCGGCTTGTCGTAGACCGGGAGGAGTTGCTTCGAGACAGCCCGGGTGAGGGGCCCAAGGGCCTCTGCGGGGCCGCCGGTGAGGATGATTCCGCGCATGAGATCAGAGTAATGCCTTCAAACTATGGGAGTTGACGACGCGTGAGATGGCTCATCACGGGTGCAGGGGGACTGCTCGGCCAGGCGGTCGAAAGGGCTCTCGAACACGAGGAGATCAGTGCGCTGAAACACACGGCGTTGGACATAACCGATCCCGTCACGGTGGCGAAGGCGGTCGACGGCCATCAGGTAGTGGTCAACTGCGCTGGATACACCCGGGTGGACAACGCCGAGACCCACGAGGACAAGGCCAACGCCGTCAACGGTTACGGCGCGCTGACCCTGGCGCGAGCCTGCGCGCACACCGGCGCGCGGCTCATCCACGTCAGCAGCGACTATGTCTTCGACGGCCGCAGCACCGTCCCCTACAGGGAGGACGCGACACCCCGGCCGTTGAACGCATACGGGCGCAGCAAGTTAATGGGCGAGCAGGCGGTGCAGCAGGTACTGCCGCGCACCGGCTACGTTGTGCGGACGGCGTGGCTGTACGGCGCCGGGGGGCCAAGCTTCGTGGCCACGATGCTGCGCCTGGGGCGGACGGGCGAGACAGTAAGCGTGGTGGCCGACCAGTTCGGGCAGCCGACGTGGACGGCTGATCTGGCGCGGCAACTGGTGGCGCTGGGGCATTGCAAGGACGCGCCGGCGGGGATCTACCACGGCACCGCGAGCGGGCAGGCTAGCTGGTTCGACCTGGCGCGGGAGGTGCTCCGGTTGACCGGGCTTGATCCCCTGCGGGTGCGGCCGATCACAACGGCCGAGTACCCGTTGCCTGCTCGCCGGCCGGTGTTCGGTGTGCTGGGCCATGAGCGCTGGAAGTTGGCAGGAATCCGGGAGATCGGACCCTGGCGCGACCGTCTCACCCTGGCCCTGAGCGATCCCGTCTTCCGGTGAACCGTAAGGCCGGGCAACCGATCCTGCCGGGCCCCGTCCCGGTTCGCCTGGGCGGGGCTACTTCATATCTGGGTCCGGCCGCTGGTCGGCCGGGACGACCATCGAGCCCTTGCCCCATCGGGTGGTGATGAGGCCCTGATCGCGCAGTACGTCAAGGGCTCTGCGGATGGTCATCCGTGCCATGCCGAAGCGGGCGACAAGATCGCCTTCTGAGGGGAAGGGGTCCGAGTCATACAGGCCTTCGCCGATCTCTCGGATCAGCTCGGCGGCCACGGCCTGGTAAGGCGGGATCCGCTTCGGACGCGGCGCGGGACTCTCGAACATGCAGGCAGGGTAAGCACTTGCTGATCTTTGGACAACTTAGACAGGTAGACCTGTAGACAACTTAGACAGGTCGGGCTACGGTCGAATCTCAACAAACACAGAACCCCGGCGACCGCGCCAACGGTCCCGGGGCATGGCCGACGCTTTCGAGGAGCGACGACATGGCCAAGCTTATCGTTCTCGTGTTCCTGTGGATTCTGCGCCTGGCCCTGCCGGCGCGCGGGGAACACCGAGCCGTTCCCATCCGTCCGGAGCACCGGGAGGCGCCGACCATCTGCGGGTGGCGCCGTCCGATCCCGGCTCACCTGCTGGCCCGCACGATGCCCCTGGGGCCCGCTCCGCTCGTTCCCCGGTACCTGGAAGCCTGGGAGCAGACTCCCCCCGCCGAGAAGGCCGCCGCATTGAAGCAGCAGGCGGACGCGCATGCGGGCCAGTGGGAGAAGATTCGGCAGCGGCGAGCGGCTGCGTTCGCGGCGCAACTCGACCTTCCCGACCCGCTTCACTGGCTCGATGACGCGACCGACTGTCGCGGGGTTCTCGCCGGGCGGGGTGCCTGATGTCGCGGGCATTCGTCAAGGTGCTGTCGGACGGCACCCGGAAGGGAAACACGCGGGGACTGCGGAAGTGCCTGCGGGAGGGGTGGACCATCTTGGGTGGCGCCTACTGCTCGGTGGAGTACTCGCCGCGGGCCAAGAACGATCCGCGGCCGTGGTCGGATGGGGTCCTGCGTTACCGGGCCCTGGACTGCTGGGCAGTCCCGCCGATCGTGGCCGAAGCCCTGGCGACGTTCGGCACTGAGAGTTAACTCGGCGGGCGTCGACAACAGGCCCGCTGGCGCTCCTGCCAGCCGTTACACTCGTCAGCCCCCGGCCTCTGCGGTCGGGGGCTGTCGGTTTGCTCGTGACGGTCTGCACAGGGGAAGAGCACATGCCGGAGTGGGAAGGCGAGGGGCGGCCCGATGAGAATGGAGAGATCTTTCTCGGTGGCGGCCCGAAGCTGGAAGGTGTCGACTACGAGGGACCGTGGCTGGAGGCGCGTGCCGCCGCCGAACAGCTGAACGCCATTCTTACCGGTCTGGGCCTTCAAGGGCCCGATCTTGTGCGGGCGCAGGCCGGGTGGTCCGACGACGGGCACGGCGTGGTGTTCCTGAAGGGGACCGCGTCCGGGGCCCGGCGGCTCGGGGAGGTGCTCGACCGCATGGCGGGCCGGAATGAGTGCGGATCCACGTGCGGCGAGTGAGCCCGGCCTGACCCTGCGGGCTTTCGCCTCAAGAGTGTCCGGTCCGGGTCGGCCGGCGCCCGGCCGGGACCGGCCGTCAGGCCGCAGCCCGGCCGGGGCGGCGGGCCGACAGGCGGCGCTATGCGCCGCCTCCTTGAGTGAGTGAAGAAGGTTTTCGACAACGACGGCGATCACGGGCTCTCCACTCCTGGTTGCTTCCGATGAAGCGTCAGCTCGCTCTACTCGGCCGTGGGCGGATTGAGCCCTAGCAGCACCACTCCAGCGACAAAGGCGCCACAAGCGGTGCTCACCTTAGGGTCCACCTTCCGAACTGCAATATCTTGCAGGCAGAGAAGACCGTTGTTGATCACACCTTTCTCCCTGTCCGAAAGCGGCGGAACAATCTGGGCAAGAGTCTGCCGAACCTGCTCAATATAGGCAGCATGACTGGGCGACGAATTACTCGTGGTCGTTGTGCACTTGTACGGCGACCAAGCCCCAGTCTCGCCTTGGCCATTTATTGCGCGCACATGGAAGCACTTATATGTGCCCTGCGCGAGGCCGCCCCACGTGTAAGTATTCTGATTTACATTCACGAAGCGCGTGGTCAGACCATCGCTGACTTGGTAACCCTCCACATCGCCAACCTGACTCCAGCTGACTGCCACGCTAGTGGCCGCCGGCGCGACACTCACTGAAGGGGCAGCAGGCGGAACGGCCGATGCCACGGGTGCCGACAGCGTCACGGCCACTCCCGCCATCACACCTGCCACACTTACCGCTGCAAGTTTACGATTCCACTTCTTCATGGCTAACTCACCCCAATGCAGCTACTGTACGAGATCACCCCTGATGAAGAATTAAGTTCTCAAGACTCATTTCAGCACAGCCACCCAAATGACGCAAAGACCTCAGCTGCGAGGCGTGCCAACGATTGCACAGGTTGACAATTCCAACGAGTTACCGTCGGCCACCAGCATCACGCACGGTGATTCGAGCGGGTCGCCGAAAAATACGGACGGCCAATCAGTAGTCCTGTCGTTGCAAATAACACAGGCCGGGCGGGGACTCGCTTCAGCTGCCGATATCTACCGGATAACCGGGCGGTGGGTGATCGTCAGTTGGGTTGCACCTGCGGTCATGGTCAGGGTTTCGAGCATGAGCGGCTTAGCGTCCTGCTGGGTCTGGGTGACGCGCTGGGACACGAGCACGGGCACCCCTTCGGCCATGTGCAGGGCCGCGCGCTCGTCGGGGTTGGGCATGCGGGCGCTGACGCCCTCGCGCCACTCGATCGCGCCGTGTGCTGCGGCCAGCGCTGCGTAGGCGTCGGTGTTGAACACCTCGGGCTGCTGGGCGAGAAGCGTGCCGGTGATCTGCTCCATGGGCAGAAGTGCCGTGTAGCGGGCGCGGATTCCGCTGCTCTCGTGCGTGTAGAGGCGCTGAACGAGGAAAGCGGCTTCGCCCTCCTCGGTACCCAGCAGCTCCGCCGCGCTGGGTTCCAGGCGCACCCGGAAGACGGTGGGCTCTTCCGCGTCATCCCATCCGGCCGGGCAGTGGTACTGGTCGCCGAAGCACAGGACCGTGCGCTCGATGAGGATGGTCGCTTCGGGTTCCGGCTGGGGGCCCCGCACAAAGGTGCCGCGTCCCTGCTGGACGTCGAGCAGTCCGTCCGCCCTGAGTTCGGCGACGGCCTGACGGACGGTGGGGCGCGAGACCTGGTAGAGCGCGGTGAGCTTCTCCTCGGTCGGGATCTTCTCGCCTGGTCGCCACGTGCCGCGTGCGATGGCCTTGCGCATCTCGCGCGCGACCTGCTTGTAGAGCGCCTGCCCTCTCACTGCCGCCACTTGGGCCCCCTTGGTGACGACTCGTTCGTAGCCGTCAGGTCCGTTATCAAACAGAAATTTAGGTCCCGTCGCCGCTGCTCAAGCCCCTTGCGGCGACCGTAATTCAGCAGTCGTCAGGATGAATGCCCTTGCGCTCGGAGTCAAGTGCGCTCATCATCGACCTCCCACCAAATTCATCATGACGACTGACCTAACGGGCGGTCGTTCGGGAAGGAGTGAGAGGGACATGACCTTGAAGAACTTGCCGCTCGACGCGGCGCGGCTGGGCAGCGCGCTGTGCGTGTCGGTGGAGGAGAAGACGGATCCCGACACGGGACAGGTGAAGGCCGACCGGGACGGGCTGCCGGTGTGGACGGTGGGCGTCGCGGTCCGCCCCGAAGGTCGTAAGACGGCGCTGATCGAGGTAGCGGTGTCGGGCGAACCGGTGGGCGTCGAGGTCGGGCAGCCGGTCCGGCTGGTGGGCCTGGAAGCGTTCTGGTGGGAGATGAACGGGCGCATGGGCCTGTCCTTCCGCGCGGCGTCGGTGGTTCCCGCGTCCGCCTCGGCGCGGCCGGCGTCGGGTGAGGGGTCGCGTGCCTCCGGCGGTGCGAAGTGAGCGGCAGGGCGCGTGACTGGCGGGACCTTCGGGAGAGGCTGAACGACCTGGGCGACCTGGCGGCGGAGATCGCTCCGGATCTGGACTGGGGAGCGTACCGGTTCCTGTTCGCGATCATCGCGCAGATGGCGCAGGACGCCTCCGCGCTGGCGCGGGACCTGGAGACGGAGCTGTGCAACCTGGCGGCGGAGACCGGCGTTGAGTTGCCGCCGCTGGACCTGGACGGCGGTGGTGGCGGTGAGTGAGGAACGGTGGCGGGCCCTGGTTGGGCCCGGCCGTCCCACTCGGGAGGCTAGGTCGGCGGTCCCCGGCACGGCGGACTGGAGCACCCGGGCGTGCGGCTCGCTGCTGGAGGTGTCGATCGCGGCGGGGATCATGACCGCCTACACCGCTCTCCTGTACTACGCGAAGCCGGTGTTCGCGCTGATCCAGGGAGTGGCGCTGCTGGTCGGTGTCCACATGCAGCCGGTGTTCGGGTTCTTCGGCTGGGCCCTGCCGGTGGCGTTCTTCGGCTGGCAGTGGGCCCTGCGGGGCCGCACCGGGCAGTCACTCGGTCAGCGGGTGATGCGGATCGTGACCGTGGACGAGGACACCGCGCGCCCGCTCGGCCCGGCCCGGTCCATTGTTCGGAGCCTGCTGCACGTGGTGGACATCGCGCCCGGCTTCTTCGGGCTGATCCGGCCGGTCGTCCATCACCGGCGGCAGACCTGGGCGGATCAGATCAGCCGGTCGCTGGTGGTGGAGATGGACGTGATTCTCGCAATCGCGGAGGTGAGGGAGTGAACACGATCAACGCTGCGGCAGCCAACCCCGGCCTGGCGTCGGTGCCGTACGGGGTGTGGGTGCTGGGCGCGCTGGGGCTGGTGATGGTCGCGCTGGCGGTGGCGTCGCCGTCGCTGCGGCGCCGCAACCCCCACGCGTGGTGGGCACTGTGCGGGTTCCCCGCGACGCTGGTGCGGGTGGTGTGGACCTGGCGCAGGCTCGCCGACCTTCAGGGGCTGTCGGTGCCCAAGCGACCGGCGATGGCGCTGCTGGGCAACGTCGTGGTGCAGGGCCGGGCGCTCAAGCCCATCAAGCCCCGGATGGGACTGCCCCGTTGGCGCCGGGGCGGGCTGGTGGTCCGGGTTCGTCTGCACCCTGGTCAGGTTCCGGAGGCCTACGAGGCGGCGGCGGAATCGATGGCGCACGCGTGGCGGGTCTTCGCGGTGCGGGCGGCGTCCGATTCGCGCGGAACGGTGCTGCTGGAGGCGAGTGCGTGGGATCCGCTGAGCGTTGCGGCGGAGCCGTTCCGGGGTTCGCTCGGCCTGCTGTCGGCGGTCGCCGGCCTGTGGGAGGACGGGGCGCGGTGGCTGATCGACCTGCGGCAGATCCCGCACTGGCTGATCGTCGGCGCTACGCGTTCCGGTAAGTCCACCCTGGTGGCCTCGCTGGTGTCGCAGTGGGCGCGGCAACGGGTCGCGCTGGTCGGCATCGACCTCAAGGGCGGCATGGAGCTGTCGTTGTTCGGGCCTCGCCTGTCGGCGCTGGCGACCAACCGCAGCGAGGCGGCCGAACTCCTGGGCAGGCTGGTGGAGATCACCCTGGGCCGGATGGCCCTGTGCCGCGCGGCCGGGGTCCGCTCGGTGTGGGAACTGCCGCCGCCTGAACAGCCGGTGCCGGTGATCGTCATCGTGGACGAGGTGGCGGAGCTCTACCTGACGGCGACGAGCGCCGACAAGGCGGAGGTGGCGCAGGTCTCGACGGCGTTCCTGCGGCTGGGGCAGCTCGGCGCGGCGCTCGGTGTTCACCTGGTGGTCGCCGGCCAGCGGGTGGGGTCCGACCTCGGCCCCGGGGTGACGGCGCTGCGTGCGCAGTTGGCGGGGCGGGTCTGCTTCCGGGTGTCGGACAAGGGCACGGCGGAGATGGCGCTGGGTGACCTGGACCGTGAAGCGCTGGATGCGGTGCAGGCCATCTCCGTGGACACGCCCGGTGTGGCGGTGGCCTTCGGTGCACGGGGCGGGGGCTGGATGCGGGCGCGCTCGCACCTGGTGACCCCCGAGCAGGCGCAGGAGACCGCAAAGCGCTTCGCGCACCTGGCGCCCGCCCTGAACCACCTGTACGCAGGTGGTGCCTCGTGATCGTCATCGTGCCCATCACCGCGTTCCTCTTCGTGATCGTCGTCCTGCAAATCCGCTCCGGTGAGCTGAAGATCTGGCAGACGATCTTGGTGGGGGTGCTCGGCTTCTACCTGGCGCAAACCCACCTCGCCGACCCGATCGCGGCGGCGGTGACGTGGTTCGTCACAGGCCTGACCCACTCCCCCGCCCCCTAGTCGAACTGGAGTTCGCGTGAGTCGACCACGGGCCGTCTGGTCCCCGTCGTCCGTCGTCCTCGGCCACACCGGGCCCTACCTGGTGTGGCCGGGACGGCCCGTCCTGCCCTGGAGACATCCCCCATGAACGACCCTTACGAAGACCCTGCCGCCAGGCGGACGTTCCTGGCACAGGCAGAACGGCTGCGGCATCTGGACGAGGTGGATCGGGACCTTGTCCGCCTGGGACAGATGCCGGGCCTGTCGCGGTGGCTGGAGCAGATCACCGCGACCGGCGGGTGTGCGCGCCCGGTATACCTGACCGGAGCGTCCGCCACGTTCGACACGGTGTCGGGTGCGATGGTGCGCCGGTACAGCACTGCGGCGGAGCCCGGGGAACGACTGGCACTGCGCTGCCGCAACCGCCGTTCCTCGCGGTGCGGCCCCTGCTCGTGGCTGCATCAGGGCGACAGCTGGCACCTCGTGCACGCGGGGCTGGCCGGCGGGAAGGGCGTCCCGGCCGTGGCAGGAGCGCATCCGCTGGTGTTCCTGACGCTGACAGCACCGTCCTTCGGCCGGGTGCATCGGGCGGGCCGCTGCCACCGGGACCAGCCGGGGACCTGCGAGCACGGCAATCCGCTGGGCTGCGGACGGGCCCACCCGGATACCGGGCGCTTGGTCGGGCAGCCATTGTGCTCCGAGTGCTACGACTACCCGGGGCATGTGCTGTGGAACGCTCACGCTGGCGCACTGTGGAAGGCCTTCACCGACAACCTGTACCACCACCTTGCAGCGCGGGGCTCGGTGAGCCGTTCCGGTGTTCGACGGGTGCTGCGGGTCTCGGCGGTGAAGGTAGCGGAGTACCAGCGGCGCGGCGTGGTCCACTTCCACGCTGTCGTGCGCCTCGACGGCGCTGACGGACCCGGCGAACCGCCCCCGCCGTGGGCGACAGTTGATGTCCTCCTGGACGCGTCCCGAACGGCGGTCGCGGCGGTTTCGCTGCCGGGGCCCGTGTCAGCGGCCTACGGTGAACGGCGGCTGCGGTTCGGCGCGCAGATGGACGTGCACGAGATCGGCGGCGGGCAGGAGGCGCCGGTCAGCGCTGAGAAGGTCGCCGCCTACGTGGCGAAGTACACCACCAAGGGGGCGGAGTCGGCCGGTGCCGTGGACCGGCGGGTGACGAGCGCGGCGGAGATCCGCGCCTTGCGGCTTTCGGCTCACATGCGGGCCCTGGTGGGAACCTGCTGGCAGCTGGGCGCTGTGCCGGAGCTGGCGCATCTGCGATTGCGGGCCTGGGCTCACATGCTCGGCTACCGAGGCCACTGCCTGACCAAGACCCGCGCCTACTCGACGACGTACCGCCGTCTGCGGGAAGAACGCGGCGAACACGTCCGGGGCGGGCCCGCCAACGGTGACGAGGTCACTGTAGGGAACTGGCGGTTCGCCGGGGCAGGCCTCGGGCCCGGTGAGGCGCTGATCGCTGAGGGTATCGCAGCGGACCTTCAGCGGACCCGAGAGATCGCCCGTGACCACCTGCCCTTCGGGTGGGTGGGTGGGGCGCGGCGAGGACCCCGGGGGGCTGAAGTGGCCGGGCACACGGGGGCTGATCATGGCGGATGAGATGGCGGGGGATACGCCGGCCACTGCCAAGGACGCACGGGCGTCCGAACGGCACAGCCGTGCCTGGCACTTGGAAAGAGTCTGTTCGCGCTTTCCTCGCCGGATCAGTCCGGAGAGTGCGGAGCGACTGGTGCAGTTACTGGAACCTCCTGAAGAGACACCACAGAACCGCTGACGGCCGACTGGGATCCCTCTCGGGGTAGTCCCAGCCGGGCCTCGTTTGTCAAGTAGGCCGCGAATAGCGGGCTGTCACCGTGCGGGGCTGCGTGCGCGACTCCCTGGGTCGACACTACTGAACTTGATCGGGTGATGTCGGGGCCGTTCGCCTGACAGGCGCCGGACGGCTTCGGTAGGACTGATTTGTGAGATACGCGCAGGGCGGCGGCTTGACCGACGCCGAGAGGGCCGCGCGCGAGCGGATCCGGCTGGAGGCAGTCGTCCGCTTCGAGG
>NZ_JBEZGX010000088.1:0-29479 GCF_040650235.1 Kitasatospora sp. NPDC048722 | reverse complement strand
CCCCACCCACAGAGTCGGCAGTCGGAAAATCATCCAGCCCCCGGAGCGGCCACCCCCGGAGCCGCCCCCGGCGTCACCCACCCACCCGAAAGCCCGCCCCCACACCCCAAGCCCCGCACCTCAAGCCCCGCGCAGCGCCCCCCACGTTTGCTCCAGCTAGCACCCTGCTTGCATTTGCAAGCGCCATGTTGCACCCTGTGGACATGGCCTCACTGAACGTCGGCTCGCTGGGCGAGTACATCCGCGAGCAACGCCGCAACGCGCAGTATTCGCTGCGCCAGCTGGCGGAGGCCGCCGGCGTGTCCAACCCGTACCTCAGCCAGATCGAGCGAGGGTTGCGCAAGCCGAGCGCGGAGATCCTCCAGCAGATCGCGAAGGCGCTGCGGATCTCGGCGGAGACGCTGTACGTCCAGGCCGGGATCCTGGAGGAGCGGCGGGACGAGGGCCTGGAGCTGAGGGCCTCGATCCTCGCCGATCCGCTGATCAACGACCAGCAGAAGCAAGCGCTGCTCGCGGTCTACGACGCCTTCCTGAAGGAGAACGCCGCCCGCCGGGGCCCGGCAGCCGAGGCCGACACCGACACCGGCACTCCGACGACACCCGCACAGACGACGACCGACGGCCCAGCCGCCTAGACACCCACCGGGAGGACCGGTCATGCCGATCACCGACGAGCTCAAGAAGACCCTCACCGACCCGACCCCGCTGTACGCCCTCGCCGGCGCCAGTGACCTCGCCTACGAGAAGCTGCGCGAGGTGCCGGGCAAGGTCGAGGCGCTGGCCGCGGACCGCAAGGGCGCGCAGGAGATGGCCGGTGCCCGGCTGCAGGAGGCGCAGGCGAAGTTCGCCGAGGCGCAGGCCAAGGTCGCCGAGACGGTCACCACGCTGCCCACGGACTTCAAGGCGCTGCAGGAGCGGGCCCAGGACTTCGCCATCCAGCAGGTCGGCCGCGCGGTCGAGCTGGCGGTCAAGGCGAAGGAGACGTACGACGAGCTCGCCGAGCGCGGCAAGGTCGTGGTCGAGCGCACCCGCCCCGGCTCCCCGGCCGAGCCGACCGAGCCCGCAGTGATCGACGTCGAGGTCATCGAGGACGACGCCACGGCGGCCGAGCCCGCACCGAAGAAGACCCCCCGCGCCCGCAAGGACGCTCCCAGCGGGGAGTGAACCACCACCGAACGGGGCACATCCGCTGACCGCGGAACGTTGACGGCTAGGCGGACGGTCGCCGTGCCAGGATGGGTGACGGCCCGCACACCGGAGCCGAGAGACAGAGGAGACCGCCATGGGCGGAGTGAACCAGGTTCTGAGCCTGGCCTATCTGAACCCGATCTGGTGGATGTCCGTCGCCATCCTGGGCTTCAAGCTGTTCGCCCTGATCGACGGCGCGTCCCGCCGGGAGGACGCCTACCGGGCCGCGGACAAGAAGACCAAGGGCTTCTGGCTGGCGATCCTGGGGATCGCGTTCGGCTGGGACCTGCTGTTCGGCGTGAACTTCTTCACCGGCATCGGGACGCTCGCCGGGCTGGTGGCGTCGATCGTCTACATGGTGGACGTGCGCCCGGCGATCCGGGAGCTGACCAACCGCGGCGGCCGTGGCGGTGGCGGCCGGAGCAACATGGGGCCGTACGGGCCCTGGTAACAAAGCGCAGGAAAAACGGTGCTGCCCGGGAAAGGCCACGAAACGCCTTCCCCGGGCAGCACCGTTTCCGCATCACCGCCCCGAGCATCACCGCCCGGCACGTCACCGCCCCGAGCATCACCGCCCGGCACGTCACCGCCCCGAGCATCACCGCCCGGCACGTCACCGCCCCGAGCATCACCGCCCGGCACGTCACGACCCCGAGCTCACCGCCCCGAGCATCACGACCCCGAGCTCACCCCAGGATGAGCTGCACCGGGTTCCGCTCCAGCAGCAGCACCGCGACGTCGTCCGTCAGCGCGCCGCCGTTCAGCTCCTCGACCTCGGCGATCGCGCTGTCGACCAGCCGGCCGCGGGTGAGCCCGGCGGACTGGTGGTCGCCGACCAGGTCGGCGAGACCGTCCTGGCCGAGGCGGCGGGACCCGGCCCCGACCCGGCCCTCGATGAGTCCGTCGGTGTACAGCAACAGCCGCCAGCCGGGCCGGAGTTCGATCTCGTGCGCGGGCCAGGCGGCCTCGCCGTCGTCGCACGGCAGCAGTCCGAGCGCGGGCCCGGCGAGGTCGGAGGGCAGGGTCAGCGGCTGGTGGTCGGCACCGAGCAGGAGGGGCGCCGGGTGCCCGGCGAGGTAGAGGCGGGCCCGTTCGCAGGCGCCGAGCGTGTCGAGGTCGCCGCACTCGCCGCCGGGCTCGATGACGAGCATGCAGAGCGTCGCGAAGATCTCGTCGCTGCGCCGCTCGTGTTCGAGGACGTGCTGGAGGGTGGTGAGCAGGGCCTCGCCGGTGAGGCCCGCGAAGACGAGGGTGCGCCACGCTATGCGGAGCGCGACGCCGAGCGCGGCTTCGTCGGGGCCGTGGCCGCAGACGTCGCCGATCACGACGTGGATGGTGCCGTCGTCGGTGCGGACGGCGTCGTAGAAGTCGCCGCCGAGCAGGGCGCGGCGGCGGCCGGGGCGGTAGCGGCGGGTGAAGGAGAGGCCGGCGCCGTCGAGCAGCGGGGTGGGCAGGAGGTGGCGCTGGAGGCGGGCGTTCTCCTGGCCGCGCAGTTCGGCCTCGACCAGGCGTCGCTGGGACTCGTCGGCGCGCTTGCGTTCGACGGCGTAGCGCAGGGCGCGGGCGAGCAGGGGGCCGTCCGTCTCGTGCTTGATCAGGAAGTCCTGGGCACCGGCGGCGACGGCGGCGGCGCCGAGTTCGGCGCCGGCCGCGTCGGTGAGCACGACGACGGCGGTGTGCGGGGCCCGGCGGAGCAGTTCGTGGAGGCCTTCCAGTCCGTCGGACGCTCCCCCGGCCTCGGCGGCCGGGAGGCGCCCCCGTTCCGGGTGGGGCAGGTCGGCGGGCGCGGCGAGGTCGAGCAGGACGCAGCTGAACTCGGTGCCGCGCGGGCGGCCGCGCCGGGCGCCGGTGGGCGGCGGGGCGAGCAGGCCGGCGGCCTGCTCCAGGCCGCGGGCCCAGTGCACCTCGATGGCGGTGCCGCTGTCGGCGACCGCGGCCTTGATCAGCTGCGCGTCGGAGGCGTCGTCCTCGATGACCAGCAGTTTGAGCGGGGCGCCACCGGCCGCGGCGTCGCCTTCACCGGCCGCCGACGGGTTTGCGGCCCGCGACCGGGGGTGAGGTATCGGGGGAGCGTCCGTGAGCGGGCCGACCGGGACGGGGTGGATGCGGGCACGGCGGGGGAGGGCGCCGTCGAGGGCGTCCGTCAGGTCCGCGGCACCTCGTGCCAGCCCGTCTCCCGTTGCGGGCATCGGTGGTTCCTCCCTTTCCCCGAGTGCGTAACGGCCGGTGTCCGTCCGCAGTGCCCGCGTGGCACCCTGCGTCGGGGAACTTCTCGCGACCATAACGTGATCTCCGGGGATTTCTCTGGCCCGCCGGGGCCGTTGTGGCTATTGCCACGCCGGTGGCGGTGTGGTGATCGGACTCGGACGGCGACTCGGGCCCGGCCCCGACGGGTGCCGGGGCGGGCGGAGAGGGGGGCGCAACATGGTGACGCGGATCACCGTGGTCGAGGGTGACATCACGGAGCAGCAGGTGGACGCGGTGGTGAACGCCGCGAACTCCTCTCTGCTGGGCGGCGGTGGGGTGGACGGCGCGATCCACCGCAAGGGCGGGCCGCAGGTCCTGGAGGAGTGCCGGCGGCTGCGGGCCTCGCACTGGGGCAAGGGGCTGCCCACCGGGCGGGCGGTGGCGACGACGGCCGGACGGCTGCCGGCGCGGTGGGTGGTGCACACCGTCGGGCCGGTGTACCGGGCGGAGGATTACGAGGAGCGGGCGGGGCTGCTGGCCTCCTGCTATCGCGAGTCGCTGCGGACGGCGGCGGAGCTGGGCGCGCGCACGGTGGCCTTCCCGGCGGTGTCGGCCGGGATCTACGGGTGGCCGCCGGCCGACGCGGCCCGGATCGCGCTCTCCACCGTCGCCGAGGCGGTGGGCGGCGGCGACGAGCGGGCCGGGGCGGGGCTGGACGAGGTGCGGTTCGTGCTGTTCGGGGCGGAGATGTACGGCGTGTTCGAACGGGCGTGGGCGGGGCTGCGGTCGGACGGCTGAGCTGGACGTGCTGCGGACGGGCGGCGGTGTGGGCGCCGTCCGGTGACCTCCATCGTGGCGTGACGGGGCGTCAACGCGCCAGAGGAATTCGATAACTCGTTCGAGTGAAACGTGTGCGCCGTGCCCCCGTCGCAGCACTGTGCCCCCGCCGCGACACCCCGCCGCAACGCCCCCGCTACGGGGCGAGCGCCGTCCAGGGCACCGTGGCCTCGCCCTGCCGCCACCGCCCGCGTGCGTCCACCAGCGGCCAGTCGCCCGCCAGCGCGGTGCACGCGGCCACCCAGCGCTGGCGCGCCCCGAACGCCCCGTACGGCGCCGCGCCCGCCCAGGCCCGGTCGAAGTCGGCGAGGAACCGGTGCACCGGCCGGCCCGGCACGTTGTGGTGGATGAGCGCCTTCGGCAGCCGCTCGGCCAGGTCGGAAGGCCGTTCCAGGCCGCCGAGCCGGGCCGCGAAGGTCACCGTCCGCGGTCCCTCCGGGCCGAGCGCGACCCAGACGTGCCGCCGCCCGATCTCGTCGCAGGTGCCCTCGACGAGCAGCCCGTCCGGTGCCAGCCGCGCGCAGAGCCGCTCCCACACCGCGGCCACCGCCGACTCGTCGTACTGCCGCAGGACGTTGGCGGCCCGGATCAGCTGGGCCGGCGCGCCGCCGTCGAGCGGCACCTCGAAGCCGCCGCGCCGGAAGGTGAGCAGCGGCGGGTCGGCGTACGGCAGGGCCGCGGCGACCCGCTCCGGCTCGATCTCGATCCCGACCACCCGGACGTCCGGGCGCACCGCGCGCAGCCGGCCGGCCAGTTCGACGGCGGTCCAGGGCGCGGCGCCGTAGCCGAGGTCGACGGCGACCGGCGGACGGTCGGCGGAGCGCAGCGCGCGGCCGAGGGCGTGGGCGATCCAGCGGTCCATCCGTCGGAGCCGGTTGGTGTTGGTGGTGCCCCGGGTGACCGTCCCGACCGGCCGCCCGGTGCGTCCGCGGGCGGACGGGGGCGAGGGGTCGAAGGAGGCGGCCATGTCCAGAAGGGTACCGAGGGGCCCGGCCCGACCCCTCCCACCTGCACCGTTGTCGGTCCGGGGAGCCCGGTCCGCGTCGGGTCGGTGATCCGGTCGGCGATCCGGGAATGCCGGGCATCATCCGAGTGGTTGGCACACTGGTGGTGATGTGTGGGCCCGGACGGGGCAGCGCACACCGGACAGCAGGCGGGCCGGATGCGGGTCGCCGGAGACGGGCCGCACAGAGGAGGCTTCAGCCAGGTGATCCAGCACCCCGTCCGTTCGGTACGCCGCGCCCAGCCGGCCGCGCCCGCGCGCGGCCGTCTCCAGTCGCTGGTCACGGGCCGCCGCCGCCCCCGCCGGATAGCCATGCTCAGCGTGCACACCTCACCGCTGCACCAGCCCGGCACCGGCGACGCGGGCGGGATGAACGTCTACATCGTGGAGCTGGCCAAACGCCTCGCCGCGCTCGACGTCGAGGTCGAGGTGTTCACCCGGGCGACCTGCTCGGACGACGCCCCCACCGTCGAGCTGGCCCCCGGCGTCCTGGTGCGGCACGTCACCGCCGGGCCGTACGAGGGCCTGATCAAGGAGGACCTGCCGGCCCAGCTGTGCGCCTTCACCCACGGCGTGCTGCGGACGGAGGCGGGCCACCGCCCCGGCCACTACGACCTCGTGCACTCGCACTACTGGCTCTCCGGGCAGGTCGGCTGGCTGGCCGCCCAGCGCTGGGGCGTGCCGCTGGTGCACACCATGCACACCATGGCGAAGGTGAAGAACGCCGCCCTGGCCGAGGGCGACACGCCCGAGCCCGCGGCCCGGGTGATCGGCGAGACCCAGGTGGTCGAGGCCGCCGACCGGCTGATCGCGAACACCACCGAGGAGGCCGCCGAGCTGGCCCGGCACTACGCGGCGCGTCCGGACCAGCTCGCCGTCGTCCACCCCGGCGTCAACCTCGACGTCTTCCGGCCCGGCGGGCCGCAGGCGCGGGCGGCCGCGCGGGCCCGGCTGGGCCTGCCGCAGGACGCCGCCGTGCTGCTCTTCGCCGGCCGGATCCAGCCGCTGAAGGCGCCGGACGTGTTGCTGCGCGCCGTCGCCGAGCTGGTCGGGCGCCACCCGGCCCTGCGCGAGCGGTTGGTCGTCCCGGTGGTCGGCGGGCCGTCCGGCAGCGGGCTCGCCCGGCCGGAGAGCCTGCACAAGCTCGCCGCGCAGCTGGGCATCTGCGACGTGGTCCGGTTCCACCCGCCGGTCGGCCAGGCCCAGCTCGCGGACTGGTACCGGGCGGCGACGGCCCTGGTGATGCCCTCCTACAGCGAGTCCTTCGGGCTGGTCGCGCTGGAGGCCCAGGCCTGCGGCACGCCGGTGGTGGCCGCCGCGGTCGGCGGCCTGCCGGTCGCGGTGCGCGACGGTGAGACGGGCACGCTGGTCCACGGCCACGACCCGCAGGACTGGTCGCGCGCGCTCGAGCCGTACGTCACCGACCCCGGCCTGGTCGGGCGGCGGGGCGCGGCGGCGGCCCGGCACGCGTCCGGCTTCGGCTGGGACACGGCCGCGTCGACCACCGCGGAGGTGTACGCCGGCACGCTGGCCCGCCCGGCCGGCCGCCTCGCCACGGCCCGCCGCCGACTGACCTGACGCGGCCCGCCCCTGCCCGGGGCGAGGCCCCGGGCGCCGCAGGACCCCGCCTGCTGCGCACCGCCCGTACCGCCGAGTAACGTCACCCCCATGGCAACCCGCACCAAGGACGAGGCACTGACCCTCCTGCGCACCGCCCTGGACGACGCCGGCGTGGCCTGGGAGCCGGCCGCCGCCGACCCGTACACGCTGGTGGCGACCCTCCCGGGCACCCGCAAGCTGAGCACCACCTGCGCCCTGCGGGTCGGCGACCACACGCTGTCGGTCAACGCCTTCGTGATCCGCCGCCCGGACGAGAACCACGAGGCCGTCTACCGCTGGCTGCTGGAGCGCAACACCCGGCTCTACGGCGTCGCCTACGCGATGGACGCGCTCGGCGACGTCTACCTGGCGGGCCGCCTCCCGCTGGAGTCGCTCACCCCGGACACCGTCGACCGGCTGCTCGGGACGGTGCTGGAGAACGCCGACGAGCCGTTCAACACCCTGCTGGAGCTGGGCTTCGCCTCGGCGATCCGGCGGGAGTGGGAGTGGCGGACCAAGCGCGGGGAGTCCACCCGCAACCTGGCCGCCTTTGCCCACCTGGCCGCCCCGAAGGCCGACTGACCCGGCCCCCGCGGCGGGCCTCAGGCGCCCGCCGGAGCCTTCGCCGCCCCGGCTGCCCCGGTGGGCGCGGCGGCCGAGACCTCCGTGACGTCCTCCGGCCGGGCCGCCCGGCCCG
Source organism: Kitasatospora sp. NPDC048722 (assembly GCF_040650235.1). NCBI lineage: Bacteria > Bacillati > Actinomycetota > Actinomycetes > Kitasatosporales > Streptomycetaceae > Kitasatospora > Kitasatospora sp. NPDC048722. The sequence goes on along the minus strand of NZ_JBEZGX010000088.1, from coordinate 21,968 downwards.
CCGGGCCACCCGTCCGGCGGCCCAGCACCACGTACCCGAGGGCCGCGGCGCTGCCGAGCGCGGCGCACACGCTCCACAGCACCGCGGGGCCGGCCCGGTCCAGCAGCACGCCGCCCGCCCCCGGGCCGAGGAACGACGCGAGCGCCCAGGAGAGCGAGTAGACGCCCTGGTAGCGGCCGCGCGCGTGGGTCGGCGCGAGCTCGGAGACGAGGCTCATCATGGTCGGCGCGTTGAGGATCTCGCCGATCGTCCAGACCGCGACGGAACCCGCGAAGATCCAGGCGGACGACCCGGCCAGGGCCGCGAGGCCGAAGCCCCAGCCGGTGAGCAGACAGCTGGCGATGAGCAGGCGGGTCCGCGAGCGGCCCTCCATCCAACGGGTGAGCGGGATCTGCAGCACCACGATCAGCAGGCCGTTGAGGCCGATGACCAGCCCGTACTCGGTGGACGTGATGCCCGCGTGGCCCATGTCGACGGCCAGGGTGGTGCTGCCCTGCTGGAAGATCAGCGCGAGCACGAGGGTCAGCCCGACGGCCGACATGAACCGGCCGTCCCGGAACACCGTGCCGAGCCCGACCGCCGGCTCCTTCGCCTCGGCGGCCGTCATCGCCGGCCTCGTCTCCGGGATGCGGACGAAGATCACCACGGCGCAGACCAGTGTGCTGAACGCGTCCAGCAGGAACAGCGTGAGGTAGCCGTGGGTGGCGATCAGGCCGGCCGCGGCCGCGGAGAGGCCGAAGCCGATGTTGATCGCCCAGAAGTTCAGCGCGTAGGCCCGGACCCGGTCCTCGGCCGGGACGAGGTCGGCGATGATCGCGGAGGTGGCCGGCCTGGTGGCGTTGTTGCAGAGCCCCACCAGGAAGGCCACCACCGCGATCGCCACCGGCCCGTCCGCGAAGCCGAGCACGGCGGTGAACAGCGCCGTGCCGAGCTGCGCGGCGACCAGCGTCGGCCGGCGGCCGATCCGGTCGGTCAGCACGCCCGCGCCGATCGCGGCGATCGCCGAGCCGAGGCCGAACAGCGAGGCGACCAGACCCGCGTAGGAGTCCGAGTAGCCCCGCTCGGTGGTCAGGTAGAGGGCCAGGAAGGTCACCACGAAGGCGCCGAGCTTGTTGATCAGTGTCGAGGTCCAGAGCCACCAGAACTGCCGTGGCAGTCCGCCCGTCGTCTCCTGGACGACTCTCAGGATCCGGGCAGGGACGGGCGGTGCGACGGGCATGCGGGGGCTCCCGGAGGCAGGCGTCCGGCGAGCGGCACGGGCAGGTCCGCTCAGCCGACAGGTGTAAGTGTCAGAAGTGCGATGCACACATTACTCACGGGCAAAGGTCCCGGCCAGGGGTTTTCGGGGCTCCATTAAGCTGGGCGCCATGGCTGACACGACGTACCGACTCATCCTGCTCCGTCACGGCGAGAGCCAGTGGAACCAGAAGAACCTGTTCACCGGTTGGGTCGACGTCGACCTCAACGAGAAGGGCGAGAAGGAGGCCGCCCGCGGCGGCGAGCTCCTGGCCGCCGAGGGTCTGCTGCCCGACGTGCTGCACACCTCGCTGCTGCGCCGTGCGATCCGTACCTCGCAGATCGCCCTGGACAAGGCCGACCGCCACTGGATCCCGGTCAGCCGCAGCTGGCGCCTGAACGAGCGCCACTACGGCGCGCTCCAGGGCAAGGACAAGGCCCAGACCCTGGCGGAGTTCGGCGAGGAGCAGTTCCAGCTCTGGCGCCGCTCGTACGACACCCCGCCGCCGGTCCTGTCCGACGACGACGAGTACTCGCAGGCCGGCGACGCCCGCTACGCCGACATCCCGAGCGAGCTGCGCCCGCGCACCGAGTGCCTCAAGGACGTCGTCGAGCGGATGCTCCCGTACTGGTACGACGCGATCGTCCCGGACCTCGCCGCCGGCAGGACCGTCCTGGTCACCGCCCACGGCAACAGCCTGCGCGCGCTGGTCAAGCACCTCGACGGCATCTCCGACGACGCCATCGCCGGCCTGAACATCCCGACCGGCATCCCGCTCGTCTACGAGCTCGACGCCGACTTCAAGCCCCTGAACCCGGGCGGCCGCTACCTCGACCCGGAGGCCGCCGCGGCCGCCATCGAGGCGGTCAAGAACCAGGGCAAGAAGTAAGCCACTTGCCGCTGCGGCCCCGTCTCCCGGTTCGCCGGGGGCGGGGCCGCTCGCTGTTCGCCGGCGGTTCAACCTTCTTGCCGTGCAAGGGAGTTCACGGGGTCCGGCAGGTCGCTCGAAAATGGTTCAGACCATTGACGGGCGCGGGCGGGCGCTCCTACCGTGTGGACATCGGGCTGGCGCAGGCATGCCAAGGATTCCCCGTCCGGCCGCGCACCCCCACGCGCGCGTCTGCGCTCGGCGCACTCTCCATCCACCCCCACGGAGGAGCACCATGCGCAAACGTCATCTCGTCGGGGCGGCCGTCGCCGCCCTGGCGATCCCGCTCACCTTCGCGCTCCCGGCGCAGTCGCACGGGTACGTCTCGACGCCCCCCAGCAGGGCCGCGCTCTGCGGCGCGGGCGGGGTCCCGTGGGACTGCGGCGAGATCCAGTGGGAGCCGCAGAGCGTCGAGGGGCCGAAGGGCTTCCCCTCCGACGGTCCGGCCGACGGCACCATCTGCGCCGGCGGCAACGGGCGCTTCGCCGAGCTGGACGACCCGCACGGCGGCGCCTGGCCGACCACGCAGGTGACGGCGGGGCAGAGCCTCACCTTCACCTGGACGTTCACCGCCCGGCACGCGACCTCGGGCTTCGAGTACTACCTGACCGAACCGGGGTACGACCCGACCCAGCCGGTCACCCGCGCCAACCTGGACCTGACGCCGTTCCTGACCGTCCCGTACGACGGCTCCCAGGTGCCGCAGCGCGTCAGCCACACCGCGACCCTGCCGAGTGACCGGACCGGCCACCAGGTGGTCGTCGCGGTCTGGGACATCGCCGACACCGGCAACGCCTTCTACTCCTGCACCGACGTCCGGTTCTGACGGCCCTCGGCACGCCGGAACCGGACGGCCGCGAGCGCCCGGCCGCGTCCCACGAGCGGCCGGGCGCCCCGGTGCTTCCTCAGTGGCCGCCGCAGCAGCCGCCGGACGCGCCGCCGCACTGGCAGGGCGCGCCGGACTGGCAGCCGCAGCCGCAGCCGGGGCCGCAGCCGCAGCCGGCCGCGAGGACGGGCAGCAGCTTCGCGGGGGTCGGTTCGACGGTGTCGTGTGCCGGCGCCGGTCGGGTCGGGTTGGCCTTCATCGTGCTGAACCCTCCTTGTGACGGGCACACTTCCGGTGCCTACGGCTTCGAGTGAAGCCGCCGTCCGGAGGGAGCGTCAACGGGCGCGCAGTGGTGGGCCGCCCGGGAGTCCGTGCGCCCACACCACCCTCGCCCGAGGTTTAGTCACCCCTCGGGGTGAGCCCGACCGTTCCCGGACTCGGCTCACTCGGCTCACTCGGCGGCCGAGGCCTCCGAGGACGCGACGAAGTCCGCCACGTGCTCGCCCGTCACCAGGTACACGACGCGCTTGGCGACGGAGACGGCGTGGTCCGCGAAGCGCTCGTAGTAGCGGCCGACCAGGGTGATGTCGACGGCCGTCTCGATGCCGTGGGCCCAGCGGTCGTCGATCAGGTGGGACAGGAGCTCGCGGTGCAGCGAGTCGATGGCGTCGTCGTCCTGCTCCATCTCCAGGGCCTTGTCGACGTCCTTGGTGGCGATCACCAGGCCTGCCTTGGCCACCAGGCGCTGGGCGAGCTGGCCCATCTCCAGGACGGTGGACTGGAGGTCGCCGGGCACCGCCGACTCGGGGTAGCGCATCCGCGCGACCTTGGCGACGTGCCGGGCGAGGTCGCCGCAGCGCTCCAGGTCGGAGCTCATCCGCAGCGAGGTGACCACGATGCGCAGGTCGGTCGCGACCGGCTGCTGCCGGGCGAGCAGGTCGATCGCGCGGTTCTCCAGGTCGTGGTGGAGCTCGTTGACCTTCTCGTCGGCCGCGATCACGCTCTCCGCCAGCGAGAGGTCCGCGTCGAGGAGTGCGGTGGTCGCCCGGCCCAGGGCGGAGCCGACCAGCCGGGCCATCTCGACCAGGCTGTCGCCGATCGCATCGAGTTCCTCGTGGTACGCGTCGCGCATGCTCTCTCCTCAGTAGCTGTGTCGGTGGCGGTGCCGACCGGTCATCCCGTACGACCGTCGAGTCGGCGTCCGGGCGACCGCTGCTGGTGCGCGAATGGTACGCGCACCCTCGGGGCGGCGCCCCCGGTTCGGCGCGCCACCCACTCCCACACGGGCTGCACGGCCAACTCTGTGCCGTTTGGGCGACCACGTACGGCCGGTGCGGTGAATCGGCAGCTACGTGAAGGTGAATTCTCGGCAACAGCAGGTCGATGCCTTGATCCGACCCTTGGGGAACGCCGAGTACGTACGCTTACGCTGGCCACATGGACGTGAACGTGGCCGCCGCCGCTGCCTGCGCCATAGCCGGGCTCGGCGTCGGCCTCACGGCCTCCATCGCCTTCCGTTGGAGCGAGCGCGAGCAGGCCAAGGGGAAGTACAGCGGCACCAACGGCAGGAACTACGGCCGGCACCAGGTTCTGGGCGCCGCCGCCCAGGAGCCCCCGCTCCCGCCGGGCGTGGACACGGTGCTGTCGGTGCTGCGCTCCTGCGCGATCGTGCTCGGCGAGGCCGACGAGGTGGTCAAGGCCAGCTCGGCGGCGTATGCGATGGGCCTGGTGCGCGGCGGCGCCGTCGCCGTCGACCCGATGCTCTCCCTCGCCCGTGCCACCCGCCGGGACGGCGAGATCCGCCAGGTCGAACTGGAGGTGCCGCGGCCCGGCGCGGCCCGCGCCGCCGAGCCGCTCGCGGTCTCGGTCCGGGTCGCCCCGCTGGGCTCCCGGCTGGTGCTGGTCCTGGTCGAGGACCAGACCGAGCGCCGCCGGGTGGAGGCCGTCCGCCGGGATTTCGTGGCCAACGTCAGCCACGAGCTCAAGACCCCGGTCGGCGCCCTGTCCCTGCTCTCCGAGGCGGTCGCGGACGCGGCCGACGACCCGGAGGCCGTCCAGCGCTTCGCCGGCCGCATGCAGATCGAGGCGACCCGGCTGGCCAGCCTGGTCCAGGAGATCATCGACCTGTCCCGGGTCCAGGACGACCGGCTGATGGTCGACCCGGAGCCGGTCGCGGTGGACGAGCTGATCGCCGAGGCGATCGACCGCTGCCGCCAGCAGGCCGCCGCCAAGCAGATCCTGATCGCCGCCGGCGGCATCGCGGGCCTCTACCTGCACGGCAACCGCGGCCAGCTCGCCGCCGCGCTCGGCAACCTGGTCGAGAACGCGGTCAACTACAGCCCGCCCCGCACCCGGGTGGCCATCGCCACCCGCCGCATCTCCAGCGCCGCGGCGCTCGGCGAGGCGGACGGCGAGCTGATCGAGATCTCGGTCACCGACCAGGGCATCGGCATCTCCGAGAAGGACCGCGAGCGGGTCTTCGAACGCTTCTACCGCGTCGACCCGGCCCGTTCCCGGGCCACCGGCGGAACCGGTCTGGGCCTGTCCATCGTCAAGCACGTCGCCGCCTCGCACGGCGGCACCGTCTCCGTGTGGAGCGTCGAGGGCCAGGGCTCGACCTTCACCATCCGCCTTCCCGCCGGCCAGGCGCCCACCGCCGACGACCTGGAGACCGCCCGGGTGGTCGAGGACGCCGACGACCTCGAAGACCTCGACGACCCCGAAGACCCCGAAGAGCCCGATCCCGAAGACCCCGACGCGGTCGCCGGCCACGCCGGCCGCGCCGGCGACGCCGAACCCGCTGGCGTGGCCGGCGCGGCACCCCGAACCCTCACTCCGGACCGCGCGGCCACCACGGGCCGCCCGGTCCGTTCGCTCCCCGCCGGAGAGCGGGAAGAACCCCTGTCAAAGACAACCCAGCTTGCCCCGGAGGCCCGATCGTGACCCGAGTACTGGTGGTCGAGGACGAGGAGTCGTTCAGCGACGCCCTCTCGTACATGCTCCGCAAGGAGGGCTTCGAGGTGGCCGTCGCCGCCACCGGCCCCGACGCGCTGGAGCAGTTCGAACGCAACGGCGCCGACCTCGTCCTGCTCGACCTGATGCTGCCGGGCCTGCCTGGCACCGAGGTCTGCCGCCAGCTCCGCGTGCGCTCCAACGTCCCGGTGATCATGGTGACCGCCAAGGACAGCGAGATCGACAAGGTCGTCGGTCTGGAGATAGGTGCGGACGACTACGTCACCAAGCCCTACTCCACCCGTGAGCTGGTCGCCCGCATCCGCGCGGTGCTGCGCCGCCGCGGGGAGGACGGCGGCGCCGGCGACAACGGCGGCGGCCCGGGCGCCCTGGAGGCCGGTCCGGTCCGGATGGACGTCGACCGGCACGTGGTGACGGTGGACGGTGCCAAGGTCGACCTGCCGCTGAAGGAGTTCGACCTGCTGGAGATGCTGCTGCGCAACGCGGGCCGGGTGCTCACCCGCATGCAGCTGATCGACCGGGTGTGGGGCGCGGACTACGTCGGCGACACCAAGACCCTCGACGTCCACGTGAAGCGCCTGCGCGCCAAGATCGAGCCGGACCCGGGCGCGCCGCGCTACCTGGTCACGGTCCGCGGCCTGGGCTACAAGTTCGAGCCGTAAACCGGCACGGACACGCGGAAGGCCCTCTCCGGCACTCGCCGGAGGGGGCCTTCGCCGTCGTCCTGGGAGGCCCGTGCGGGCCCGCCGGGGGCGACGTGGAGCGTGTGGAGCGTCAGTGGGTGGCGGCGGACGGCGTGGCCGTACCGGACGGCGTGGCACCGGCGGTGGGGGTGCCGGCGACCGGGGCGGTCGGGGTGGTGCCCGCCGACGGGGTGGCGGCACCGGTGGCACCGGTGGCCGGGGCGGACGGGGTGGCGCCCTTGCTCGGGACGGCGACCGGCGAGGCGGTCGGGCCGAAGCCCTTGTAGATGCCCCTGTCGGGGCTCACGCCGGCCTGGACGGCGACCTTCTGGCCGTCCTTGAACGCGAAGGTCGTCGGCACCATGCCGCCGACGGTGACGCCGACGGAGGCGAGCTTGGCGGACGGGTTGCCGTCGCCGCCCAGCAGCACGGCGCCGCCGGCCGGGACGACGATGCTGGTCAGCGGGGCGCCCGCGGCGTCCGCGAAGGTGGCGGTGGCACCGCTGCCGACGGTGATGGACTGCAGCTCGACCGGGTCGGTCCCGGTGTTGCTGACGTTCACCGTCACGTTGGCGGGGCCGGTGGTGTCGCCCGAGGTGTCCGGTCCGGTGACGACGACGATGTTGTTCAACCGGACGTTCGTGCCGAGCGTCGCCGAGGCGCTGTCCGGCTGGATCTGCAGGGTGTCCGGCTGGTTGCCGGCCGCGCAGGAGGACAGCGAAGCGATGGCGAAGGCGGCGAGGGCGGCGATGCTGCCGCGTCGAAGGCTGCGGCTCACGGCGGCGGCTTCTCCCTAGGTCACGTGTCGGTAGGTCAGGTCTCAGATTATCGACCTCACTTATGCGGTCCTCACGGGGTGGTCCCCGTGTCGCACTCCCGGGGCGGTATCCGGGTCCGTCCGGCCGCAATATGACGTGCGCGCGCCACGTGATCGCGCCGCCCCTGCCGCGCTCCGGGGGCCGTTCGGGGCGGCGACGCGAGGACAAGCTTCGACCAAGATCGAATAACGATCCCGAAACGGCCCGATAAACGGCGAAAACTCAAGATCCAATCACGGTTTCGGGAGTGTTGCGACACGTTTCGCCGGGCGCCGGAACCGCCTCCGACCTGCGGGAAGCCGCCCTCGAACACCGGTCGCAGCACGTCATGGGGGTGCTTGTCAAGCCCCGAGACCTGCCCTGACCTGCGAAAACGCCCTTCGGGTGCGCCGAAAAGCGTGTTATTCTGGAAAGCCACGGAAGGGGTCCTGTCACATGACGTTCAAGGTTGGCGACACGGTGGTCTACCCCCATCACGGGGCCGCGCTGATCGAGGCCATCGAAATTCGCCAGATCAAAGGTGTGGACAAGACCTACCTGGTGCTCAAGGTGCAGCAGGGAGACCTGACGCTCCGCGTGCCCGCCGAGAACGCGGAGTTCGTCGGCGTGCGCGATGTGGTCGGTCAGGAAGGTCTGGACCGGGTCTTCGAGGTGCTCCGCGCACCGTACACCGAAGAGCCGACCAACTGGTCCCGTCGCTACAAGGCGAACCTGGAGAAGCTCGCCTCGGGCGATGTCATCAAGGTCGCCGAGGTCGTGCGCGACCTGTGGCGCCGCGAGCGCGAGCGCGGTCTGTCGGCCGGCGAGAAGCGCATGCTCGCCAAGGCGCGCCAGATCCTCGTCAGCGAGCTCGCGCTGGCCGAGAACACCAACGAGGACAAGGCGGAGACGCTGCTCGACGAGGTGCTCGCCTCGTAGTGCGGTCGGGCTGCCGCCCAACGCTCACAGCGCCCGGTGCCGGCGCGCCGCTTCCGGAGGGATCCGAGAAGCGGTGCTTTGGCACTTCGGGCGCTGAGGCGTGTCCGGACGACGCCTCCCGCCCGAGCCGGTCCAGGCCTGCAAGACCGTTTCTGCGAATCGTGTGGGCCTCGGACCAGGTGGTTCTTCGGAAGGGGTCCGTACGCCCGTCGTGCACGCCATGGCCATACCCACTTCGCCGAAGGAGTGAAACCTGAACGCGTCAGCAGCAGTCGCAGCAGCAGTGGTGCCCGCCGCCGGGCGCGGTGAGCGGCTCGGGCCCGGCGCCCCCAAGGCCCTGCGGGAGCTGGGCGGTGTGCCGCTCCTGGTCCACGCAGTCCGGGCCCTGGCCCGCAGCCGGGCGGTCGGCCTGGTCGTGGTCGCCGCACCGGCCGACGGGGTGGCGGAGGTCGTCGCCCTGCTGGACAGCCACGGGCTGGACGGCAAGGACATCCGCGTGGTGGCCGGCGGCGCGACCCGCCAGGAGTCCGTCCGGCTCGGACTGGCCGCGATCCCGGAGGACGTCGAGATCGTGCTCGTGCACGACGCGGCCCGCCCGCTCGTCCCGGTCGAGGTGGTGGACGCCGTCGCGGCCGCCGTCCGCGCCGGGGCCGTGGCGGTGGTGCCCGCGGTGCCGCTGGCCGACACGGTGAAGCGGGTCGAGCCGAGCCCGGGCGGGCCCGAGCCCGTCCTCGACACGCCCGACCGCGCCACCCTGCGCGCCGTGCAGACCCCGCAGGGCTTCGACCGGGCGACGCTGGCCGAGGTCCACGCCAAGGCGCTGGCCGAGGAGGCCGCGGGCGGCACCGGCGTGCCGCCGGTGACCGACGACGCCGGCCTGGTGGAGCGCTTCGGCGGACGGGTCGTCGTGGTGCCCGGTCACGAGGAGGCGTTCAAGGTCACCCGTCCGCTGGACCTCGTGCTCGCCGAGGCCGTACTCGCCCGCAGGAGGGCCGCCGATGCCTACTGAGCCGATGCCTACCGAGCCGATGCCCACTGGGCCGGTGTCCACGGACCGGACCGTTCCCGTCGTTCCCCGCGTGGGCGTCGGCACCGACGTGCACGCCTTCGAGGCCGGGCGCCCGCTGTGGGTGGCCGGACTGGAGTGGCCGGACGCCGGGTTCGGGCTCTCCGGGCACTCGGACGCCGACGTGGCCGCGCACGCCGCGTGCGACGCGCTGTTCTCGGCCGCCGGGATCGGCGACCTGGGCGCCCACTTCGGCACCGACCGCCCCGAGTGGGCCGGCGCGTCCGGGGTGAAGCTGCTCGGCGAGGCGGCCCGGCTGGTCCGCGAGGCCGGTTTCGAGATCGGCAACGTCTCGGTCCAGGTGATCGGCGTCCGCCCGAAGATCGGCAAGCGCCGGGCCGAGGCGCAGGCCGCGCTGTCGGAGGCGGCCGGTGCGCCGGTGTCCGTCTCCGGCACCACCACCGACGGTCTCGGCCTCACCGGCAGGGCCGAGGGCCTGGCCGCGATCGCCACCGCCCTGGTGTACGAGCGGCGTTGAGCGCGGCAGGTCCGGCGGGCCGGGAATAACCCGGGACTGACGAGTGTTCAACAGGCTTCGCGGGGGCCCGAGTCGATAGTGTGCGGTGCGGGCCCGCGCGGGCCGCGCAGCGCCGCGTGCCGGGCCCGTACCAGTCGCCGACGAGAAGAGGTTCCCCCGTGGCTTCGCAACTCTCCGACCGTGCCAAGGCCCTGATCGACGCCAAGAGCTTCGCCGTGGTCTCCACGATCCAGCCGGACGGCAGCCCCCAGTCCTCCGTGGTCTGGGTCAAGCGCGACGGCGAGGACGTCCTGTTCTCCACCGTCGAAGGCCGCCGCAAGCACCTCAACCTCGTCAAGGACCCGCGCATCACGCTCGTGGTCAACCCGCCGGAGAGCCCGTACGAGTACTTCGAGGTCCGCGGCTCGGTCACGATGACCACCGAGGGCGGCCGCGAGCTGATCGACGAGCTCGCCCTCAAGTACCGCGGCGAGGAGGTCTACAAGTTCGACGGGCCGGACGACGTCCGGGTGGTCGTGCGGCTCAGCCCGCGCAAGGTGGTCGGCAACATCTGACCCTCCTCCGGGTCCGCCGGCCCGCCGTTCACCGGGAATGTGACCGGGAATGTGGCGGGGCACCCCCTCGTGCCCACTACGCTTGACGCTGTGAGCATTCGCCTGTACGACACCAGCACCCGCCAGGTACGCGACTTCGTCCCGCTTGTACCGGGCTGTGTCTCGATCTACCTGTGCGGCGCTACCGTCCAGTCGGCGCCACACATCGGGCACATCCGGTCCGGGCTCAACTTCGACATCATGCAGCGGTGGTTCGCCTACCGCGGCTACCAGGTGACGTTCGCCCGGAACGTCACCGACATCGACGACAAGGTGATCGCCAAGGAGCGCCAGCTCGGCACCCCGTGGTGGCAGATCGCCTACGAGAACGAGCGCGCGTTCAACGACGGCTACGCGGCCCTCGGCTGCCTGCCGCCGACCGTCGAGCCGCGGGCCACCGGGCACATCCCCGAGATGATCGAGATGATGCAGGGCCTGATCGCCAGGGGCCACGCCTACGCGGCCGACGGCAACGTCTACTTCGACGTGCGCTCGTACCCGGGCTACCTCGCCCTGTCCAACCAGAAGCTGGCCGACCTGCGCCAGCCCGAGGGCGAGGGCGAGACCGGCAAGCGGGACCCGCGGGACTTCGCGATGTGGAAGTCCGCCAAGCCGGGCGAGCCGAGCTGGGACACCCCGTGGGGCCGCGGCCGCCCGGGCTGGCACCTGGAGTGCTCGGCGATGGCCCACAAGTACCTGGGCCCGGCCTTCGACGTCCACGGCGGCGGGCTGGACCTGATCTTCCCGCACCACGAGAACGAGATCGCCCAGTCCAAGGCCTACGGCGACGACTTCGCCAACTTCTGGGTCCACAACGCCTGGGTCACCATGGCGGGCGAGAAGATGAGCAAGTCGCTCGGCAACTCGGTGCTGGTCTCCGAGATGGTCCGGCGCTGGCGGCCGATCGTGCTGCGCTACTACCTGGGCGCGCCGCACTACCGCTCGATGATCGAGTACAGCGAGGAGTCGCTGCGCGAGGCCGAGGCCGGGTTCGCCCGGATCGAGGGCTTCGTCCAGCGCACCGTCGAGCGCTTCGGGAAGGTCGACGCGGCGCCCGAGGTGCCGCCGGCCTTCGCCGAGGCGATGGACGACGACCTGGGCGTGCCGCAGGCCCTCGCCGTCGTGCACACCGCCGTCCGCCAGGGCAACAGCGCCCTGAACGCGGACGACAAGGAGAACGCGGTGGCGCGTCTGGCCGAGGTCCGTGCGATGCTCGGAGTGCTGGGCCTCGACCCGCTCGACCCGCAGTGGGCCGGGACGGAGCGCGGCGAGGACCTCCACGGCGTGGTGGACTCGCTGGTCCGCCTGGTCCTGGACCAGCGGCAGGCCGCGCGCGAGCGCAAGGACTACGCCACCGCGGATGCCATCCGCGACCAGCTCGGCCTGGCCGGGCTGGCGATCGAGGACACCCCGTCCGGCCCGCGCTGGACGATCAACAACCAGTAACCCCATCTGACGATCGGGGTGAGGGTGGGCCGTGCCGGACCGGTGCGGCCCTCCCGCATGACGTAGCGCATGCCGTCGGCCGCCGCCGGACAGAGCGGGGCGGCCGGGCATGCCGGACAGACAGGAAGTACAGCCATGGCCGGCAACAGCCAGCGCAGGAACCGCCGCAACCCCGGATCGAAGAAGGGCGCGTCTGTCGGGACCGGCGGGCACAGCCGGAAGGCGCTCCAGGGCAAGGGCCCGACCCCGCCCGGTGAGGAGCGCAAGGGCCACCCCAAGCAGCGCGCCGCCAACGCCGCGATCAAGCGCGAGCGCGACGCCAAGGCCCGCGCCGGCATGCGCCGGGCCGGCGGTGCCGGTCGCGGCGGCCGCGGTGGCGCGGGCAGCGCCGAGCTGGTCTTCGGCCGCAACTCGGTGGTCGAGGCCCTGCAGGGCGACGTGCCGGCCAACGCGCTGTACGTCCAGCAGTTCATCGACACCGACGACCGCGTCCGCGACGCCTTCCAGGCCGCCAACGACCGCGGCATCCCGCTGATGGAGGCCCCGCGCCCGCAGCTGGACCAGATGACCGGCGGGATGAACCACCAGGGCCTGGTGCTCCAGGTGCCGCCGTACGAGTACGCGCACCCCGACGACCTCCTGGTCGACGCCTCCGACGCCGGCCAGGACGCGCTGATCATCGCGCTGGACGGCGTCACCGACTCGCGCAACCTCGGCGCCGTCGTCCGCTCCGCCGCCGCCTTCGGCGCCCACGGCGTGGTCATCCCCGAGCGCCGCGCGGCCGGCATGACCGCCGGTGCCTGGAAGACCTCCTCCGGCGCCGCGGCCCGGCTGCCCGTCGCCCGTGCCACCAACCTGACCCGCACCCTGGAGGCCTACCAGAAGGCCGGCCTGATGGTCGTCGGCCTGGCCGCCGACGGCGAGGCCGAGCTGGGCGACCTGGACGTGCTGACCGGCCCGGTCGTGATCGTCGCGGGCAGCGAGGGCAAGGGCCTGTCCCGGCTGGTCTCGGAGACCTGCGACATCCGGGTGCGGATCCCGATGTCGGGCCTGACGGAGTCGCTGAACGCCGGCGTCGCGGCGGGCATCGTGCTGTACGAGGCCGCGCGGCTGCGCGCCAAGCGCTGAGCGCTGCGCGCTGAGCACCAAAGGCTGAGCGCTCAGCGCTGAGCACCGAGCGCTGAGCCGTCGGCCGCCGGAGCACAGGACGTGACCGGCGCGCGGGAGATCTTCCGAATTCTCCGTGAACCGGCTGAGAAGCGATCGGGCCCGACCGGGTCCGATCGCTTTTCTCATGATCACTTCAAGTGGGCGCCGGATATCCACCCGGGAGAGTGTCCAAAGCGGCCGTCACCCGGTTAGACGGGCGTGGACACCAGAACACAACGGCGGCCCCTGTTCGGCGGCGGCAGTACCGGGATAGACGCGGACCCGGGCCTCAACACCGTCAAGGTGGAGTCGGACCCGGCCCGTCTCAGCAACACCCAGGCCAGCTTCCGGCTCCGGCTCGGCGCCCCCGTGGAGCCGCTGATCGACGCCCCCGCCGGACTGCTCTCCACCGGCGCCGCGTTCGGGGACCCGTACGCGAGCCAGGGCCTGATCCGTCGTCCGCTGGTCACCCCGCAGGTGGTCGTGCCCGCCTCCGCCGTCCCGGCGATGGCGGGGGCCGCCGGGGGCGGGGCGCCGCGCCGCAAGGGGCGGGTCACCGCCGTCACGTGGACCGGCCAGGCGCCCCCCGGTGACCTCGCGGCGACCCAGCTCCTGGAGGCCGTGCGGCTCAGCGGCTCCCCGGGCGGCGTCGGCCTGGCCGAGGACGACACCCAGGTGATCCCGGGCCTCGCCGGCGCCCGGACCGTGCCGCGCCAGCCGCGCGAGGGCGCCGGGACCGCGACCGACGCGGGCGTCGGCCCGATCGGCGCGCCGCAGGGCTGGACCCCGAGCGGCGAGCTGCCCGAGGTCTGCGCCGCCGACGCCGAGGGCAAGCAGCCCTGGTACCCCGGCCGGCGGGTCGACCTCGGGCTGGTGCTCCTGCCGCTGCGCGCCGTCCTCGGCTCGCTGTCCGTCTACGCCGGGTTCAGCAAGCTCTGCGACCCGGTGTACTTCGACGGCGGCGAGCGCGGCTCGATGATGCGCTGGCTGGCATCGCTGCACCCGTGGAAGGTCGCCGAGCCGCTGCTCGCCTTCGCCATGGCGCACCCCGTCGGCTCCGGCCTGGTGGTGTCGTTCACCGAGATCGTGGTCGGCGTGCTGACCATCCTCGGCCTGTGGCAGCGGCTCGCGGCCGGCGCGGCGATGCTGCTCTCCGCGGCGCTGCTGTTCACGGTCAGCTGGCGGGCCGTCCCGGTGTACGACACCCCCGACCTGATCTTCCTGGCCGCGTGGAGCCCGCTGCTGATCGCCGGGGCGCCGTTCGCCTCGCTGGACGGACGGCTCAACCTGGAGGCCTGGCGGCGGTACGGCTCGGGCGCGCCCGGGGCGCTGCGCCGCCGGGTGCTGCGCCGGGGCACCGTGGTCACCACGGTCGTCGTCGGCCTGACCCTGCTGCTCGGCTCGATGCTCGGCGCGGCGGTGCGCACCAGCGCCCGGCCGCACCAGGCCCCGGGCCGTCCGACCGGCGACTACGGCACGCCGGTCTGGCCGAGCGGCTCCCCGTCCGGCGCCGCGGGTGGCCAGGGCACGTCCACGCAGCCCGCACCGGCCGGGTCCCGCCCGGCCACCCCGGCGGCCAGCCCGACCGCCGGGGCGTCCTCGCCCGCGGCCTCGCACCCGGCCACCCCGACGCCGGGCGCCAAGCACTCCACCAAGGCCGAGGGCGGCCAGAGTTCGGCGCCGGCGTCGGCCCCCACGGCCGCCGCGCAGCCGGCCGGCGGGACGCCCGCCCAGCGCTCCACCCCGGCCCCGGCCGGCTCGGGCGCGGGCTCCAAGCCGAGCCCCACCGGCTCGGGTTCGGGCTCCGGCCTGCTGGGCGGGGTGCTCGGCAGCGGCCCGCTGGCCGACCTGTCGGGCGGCGGCCACTCCAGCCGGCCGGGGATGCCGACGGCGACCTGACCGGGGTCGGCCGGGTGGGTCCGGACCGGACGGGTCGATCCGGGTGGGTCTGGGTCGGTCTGGGTCGGTCCGGGTTGGTCCGGGACGGTCCGGGTGGGAACGAACAGCGGTCGGCCGGGTGCTCCGTGGGGGAGCACCCAGCCGACCGCCTTTTCGCGTCGTGGTTACCGGCGTGGCTACCGGGGAGTGCGGCCCGCGCCGGCGGCGAGCTCCTTGGCGGCCTCCGTGAGGTCCTTCGCGGTGTCGATCGCGCGCCAGTACACGCCCTGCGGCAGCTGGTAGCCCGCCAGCCGCTTGCCGCGGGCGAGTTGGGGGAACGTGGTGCGCTCGTGGTCGCCCACGTCCGGCAGCAGCGCGGCGAACTCCGGGCTGAACACGTACAGGCCCGCGTTGATGAGGAACGGCGAGGGCGGCGCCTCGATGAAGTCCAGCACGTTGCCGAACTGGTCGGTCTCCACCGCGCCCCACGGGATCCGCGGCCGGGCCAGGGCGAGCGTCGCGATGGCGTCCCGCTCATGGTGGAAGGCGGCCATGTCGCGCAGGCTGAAGCGGGTCCAGATGTCGCCGTTCGTGGCGTACCAGGGCTCGTCCGGGCGGGGCAGTGCCCTGGCCGCGTACTTGAGCCCGCCGCCGCGCCCGAGCGGCTCGTCCTCGACGACCGTGCGCACGCGCAGCGGCAGGTCCGCCTTGTCCAGCCACTCCTGCAGCACGTCGGCCAGGTGGCCGCAGGACACCACGACGTCCGTGACGCCCTCGGCGGCGAGCCACGCCAGCTGGTGGCCGAGGATCGGCGTGCCCGTGCCGGGGATCTCCACCAGCGGCTTCGGGCGGTCGTCCGTGTAGGGCCGCAGCCGGGAGCCCTGGCCGCCGGCCAGGATGACGGCCTGCGTGACGGGCGTCGTGGTCGGCCGGGGCGGCTGGGCCTGCTGGGACATGGGGTCGGCGGTGGGGCCGGAGTCAGCGCTCATGCCTGAACAATAGGCGCGCGGACGGGTGTTGGAAGCGCGGTTGCCGGGGCGGCGGGTGCGCGTCCGGGCGTCCGGGTGTCCGGGTGTCCGGGTGTTCAGGCGTGTGGGCCGGCGTCAGCCCGTGATGCCCGCCGCGAACGAGCCGTCGCAGACCGGGCGGGCGAACGAGCGGGCCCGCTGGACGTCACCCTGGTACTTCTTCACCGTCGCCCGGCCCAGCTCGGTGGCGAGCGAGGTGCAGTACGGCGTCAGGGCGGGCTGCTCGCGCATCGAGCGCTCCAGCAGGTCCAGCGCGGCGGCCGGGCTGTGCTCGCGCAGCTCGTCCAGCATCGCGACGCGCAGCGCGTCCTGCGGCGCCAGCCCGTCCGGCGTCTTGCCGGCCGCGCCCGCGGTGCGTCCGATGCCCGCGCCGTCGCCGCTGGACGCCGCGACGACCTGCTGGTCGAGCCCGGTCGGCGGGGCCCACGGGACCCGGGTCACGGCGAGGGTGCCGGTGGTCACCAGGACGACGGGCAGGGTGAGGGCGACGGTCTGGCCGATACGGCGCAAAAGCTGCTTCACGCTCAGGAGAGTAGCGGTGGGTGCGCCCCGGATCGCCCTCCGTTACACCATCGAGTGACGACGTGTCCGGGTTCGTCCCGTCACCGTGTTGACGCGGGGGTGTACGGACGGAGCCCGCCGGACCGGGGGACGGTCCGACGGGCTCGTGTCGTGCTCGTGCGGTGCCGGTGGCGTGCCGTCGGCTCAGCTGCTGAGGCGGGCACCCGTGCTGGTCGAGAACACGTGGGTCTCGTCGGCGATCGGCACGACGTGGATCGTCTCGCCGCGGGCCGGGATCTGCCGGCCGTGCACGCGGACCACGATGTCCTTGTCCTCGCCGCCGATCTTGGTGGTGCCGTAGACGAAGCCGTCCGAGCCGAGCTCCTCGACCACGTTGACCGTCACCGCGACGCCCTCGATGCCGCCGGCCGGGACGACCTCGAAGTGCTCCGGGCGGATGCCGACGGTCACGGTCTTGTCGAGGCCGGCGCCGGACAGGTCGTCACGCGAGATGTTGACCACCGAGCCGCCGAACTTCACGCCGCCGTCCACCAGCGGCACCTCGACCAGGTTCATGGCCGGCGAGCCGATGAAGCCGGCCACGAAGAGGTTGGCGGGCTTGTCGTACATGTTGCGCGGGGTGTCGACCTGCTGGAGCACGCCGCCCTTCAGTACCGCGACGCGGTCGCCCATGGTGAGCGCCTCGGTCTGGTCGTGGGTCACGTACACCGTGGTGATGCCCAGGCGGCGCTGCAGGCCGGCTATCTGGGTACGGGTCGAGACGCGGAGCTTGGCGTCCAGGTTCGACAGCGGCTCGTCCATCAGGAAGACCTGCGGCTGGCGCACGATCGCCCGGCCCATCGCGACGCGCTGGCGCTGACCGCCGGACAGCGCCTTCGGCTTGCGGTCCAGGTACTCGGTGAGGTCGAGGATCTTCGCGGCCTCCTCGACCTTGGTGCGGATCTCGGCCTTGTTGACGCCGGCGATCTTGAGCGCGAAGCCCATGTTCTCCGCGACGGTCATGTGCGGGTAGAGCGCGTAGTTCTGGAACACCATCGCGATGTCCCGGTCCTTCGGCGGCAGGTGGGTGACGTCCCGGTCGCCGATCCGGATCGCGCCGCTGTTGACGTCCTCCAGGCCGGCCAGCATGCGCAGGCTGGTCGACTTGCCGCAGCCCGAGGGGCCGACCAGCACGAGGAACTCGCCGTCCGCGATCTCCAGGTCCAGCGCGTCCACGGAGGGCTTGTCCGCCCCCGGGTAGACGCGGGTCGCCTGGTCGTACGTGACAGAAGCCATGGTTGAGCTCTCCTTCACCGGCAGGAACGTGCCGGACGATCCGAGTAAAGGGGGGGGTTTCGTTCGTCTCACCGACCCGCCCAGTGGTCTGGACCACTACACGAACCGGCTCCCGGCGACGCTACCTGCGCCCTCGCCGCTTGTCAGCCCCCTCCGGTCCGATTTCCGCATCGTTTCCATCACGCCCGCCCCACCCCGCCAACCCCCGGATATCCCCCCACCCCGCCACCTGCGCCCGGTAGACTGCCCCCGGTGCCGCCGTGATCCGTCGCGGACGGCCACCGTGCCTCCTTAGCTCAGCTGGCCAGAGCACCGCTCTTGTAAAGCGGGGGTCGTCGGTTCGAACCCGACAGGGGGCTCTCGTTTCCACCCCGGATGAGCTGCAGCTTTGGCCTTCTGGGGGTTCTGTCACCGGCCTCGGACGACTCGTCCGGGGCCGTTTGCGCGAGCGGCGCGGCCGGCGCACAGGGCGGTGTCGCGTCGGCCTGCCTGCATCGGGCAGTCGGTATGATGACTGGTATGGCAACGAAGAAGTACACGGTGACGCTGCCGGAGGAGCTGGCGGAGGAGATCCGCTCCGAGGTGGGGTCGGGCGGGTTCAGCCGGTACGTCGCGCAGGCCATAGAGCGTCAGCGCGAGCGGGACCACCTGCACGAGTTCGTCGGCTGGTGGGAGGGCGAGCATGGCGAGGTGACCGACGCGGAGCTGGCGGCCGCAGAGGCGGAGAGGCTCTCGCTCCAACGGCAGCACGCGGAGCGCAAGGCTCGTTCTGTGCCTCAGCGCAAGGCGGGTTGATGTCCGAGCTCGTCTATGTGCTCGACAGCGAGGGCTTGTCTCAAGCCGTTCTTGGGAACCGTGCGATGGGTGCCCGGTTGAAGGATGCGGATCGCTCCGGCATCCGGGTTGTGACCACGTCGATGACGCTCATCGAGGCCTATCACGGGCGCGTCAAGAAGGCCGCGTGGGCATGGACCCTCTCCAAGATCGCAGTGGAACCGGTGACGAGGGAGGTTGCTGGGGAGGCGATCGAGCTGCTGGAGACGGCCGGGCTGCACGGGCACAAGTACGCCATCGACGCTGCTCTGGCGGCCGTGGCGCTACGGCAGCGTGGCGACGTCACGATCTTCACGTCCGACGAGGAGGACATGAGACTTCTCTGCGGGGATCGTGTCGTTGTCAGAGGGATCTGAAGTCGGAGAGGCTCGGGACGTCAGCCGGGCCCGAAAGTTCTTGTCAGCCGGATCTTCTGCTGCGTGAGCGTTGCGTGAGCGGACGGTGTGACAGCAGGCCGGGGTGGGCTGGACAGCCCAGAGCTGCCGCACGGGGCTGGCCTAGGGATTCAGCACCACGCGGCAGGGAATGTCATGTGTCGTCAGAATTCGGGCGGTGCTTGTAAAGCGGGGGTCGTCGGTTCGAACCCGACAGGGGGCTCCGCGGCGGGCGTTCTTTCGAGCTGCCGTTGCCCGTCGGCCAGGACCGCGTCGTCGCCGTCCTGGCCGGCCAGGTGATCGACGCCCCCCAGGCATCGCCACGTGCCCGCGCGACATCCGCCTCGACGACGGGGCGGCCGGGCCGTCATCGTGGCCCGCGCCGCCATCCGGGACGGGGCGCAATTCGCTGACACACCGGACAGCACCAGCCCGCCGGACGCTTCCTCGCCGTGGCCGAACGCCTGCGCACACGAGGCCTGAAGGAGTTCCGCCGTGGCGGTCGGAAGAAATTCTCGCGGGCGGCGGCAACCTTCTCCAGGCGGACGGCAACTGGAGGGTGTCCGGCCAGGAGGGCCGGTCAGAGGAAGCGGCTGAAAGCGAGCACCGACATGCACCCTCGCCCCTCCACGTCGTCGGAGGCGTCCCCTGCCGGGGGCCACGGTCGCCGTGGTCGCCCGTCGTCCGGCTCGGCCCCTTCGGGGCGGCGGCAGGCGCATCGTCGCCGCCGGTTGTACCAGCGTCGGGGTTTCTGGGCGGCGGTCGGCCTCGCCGTCGTGGGCGGCTCGGTGGTGGTGGTCAACACGGCCACGGCCGGAACCGTGGACGTGGACACGAAGCCCTGGTACATGCTGGTCAACCGCAACAGCGGTGAGGTGCTGGACGGCCTCAACTACGCCACGAACGACGGCGCGGCGGCGGTGCAGTGGGGTCGTCACGACGGGACCAACCAGCAGTGGCGCTTCATCGACGCGGGTGACGGGACCTACCGGCTGCAGAACCGCAACTCCGGCAAGGTGCTGGACGACTACGGCTGGTCGAAGAGTGCCGGCGCCGGCCTGGTGCAGTGGCGCGACCTGAACGGCGCCAACCAGCAGTTCCACCTGAAGAAGTCCTCGGACGGCTACGTGCGCCTGATCAACCGCTTCAGCGGCCTGGCCGTCGAGGTCCAGGACGGGTCCAAGGCCGACGGGGGCCGCGTAGCCCAGTACTGGGACTGGGGCGGTGCCAACCAGCAGTGGCAGCTCGTCCCGGTCGGTGGCGGCGACGCCGGGAGTCCAGGCGGCACCGCGGCGCCCACCGCGCCCGCCACCTCCGTCAAGTCCACCCCTGCGGGCAAGCCGGGCGGCGGCGTTGCGACGAGCCAGGCTCCGAGTGCCACCCGCCCGCCGTCGGCACCGGCGCCGACCTCGACGCCTCCGGCCGCCGGCACCGGTGGTGGTGGCAACGGCGGTGGCTCGGCGACCCGCTTCATGGGCAGCAGCACCGTCCTCGTCGGCGGCTCCATGAACGACGCCTCGGCGACCGCCGCGCCCTTCGACGTGCGGTACAACTACGTGCACAGCAAGCCCGCGCCCTCCTCCGACTACTACACCGCCTCACGCTGCAAGGCCGAGTGGTCGAGCTGGTGGGGCTGCTGGGGCGGCGAGACCACCGCGCCCGGCTTCTACGTGACCTGGGGCGACGGTCACGTGGCCCAGGCCACGTACCAGGGCAAGCCGCGCCCGCAGAAGTACTTGTGGACCTGGTACTCGCTGCGCGACCTCGGGGACATGGCCGGCCAGGGCGACGGTCCGGGCGAGGTCGTCGCCATCAACCGGACCGACCTGCTCACCCGCTACCTGAACGACTACCGCTTCTTCCTCCAGAAGATCGGCACCTCGCAGGACATGATCGACATCGAGCCCGACTTCTGGGGCTACGTCCGCTCGCACGGAGACCCGCACCAAACCGCCGCCCAGGTCACGGCCTCGAACCCGACCGACTGCGGATCCCAGGAGAACAGCGCCGTCGGCCTGGCCCAGTGCATGATCGCCATGGCCCACAAGTACGCACCGAACACCGGAGCCGGGCTCCACCTCACCTGCTGGGACTGGACGACCAACACGCAGGGCTGCGTCAAGGACTACGCGGCACTCGGCGCGAAGAACGCCGACTTCCTGGTCACCGACGTCTCGGACCGCGACGCGGGATGGTACGCCAAGCCCGAGAACGGCGCCCGTGACAGCTTCTGGAACGACCAGAAGGCCACCGCCGCGCTGACCTTCTACAAGACCATGGCCGAGTCGACGGGCAAGCCGGTCGTCCTGTGGCAGGTCCCCGTGGGCAACATGGCCCAGAACAACACTCTCAACCACTACAAGGACGACAAGGTCGACTGGTTCCTCTCCCACATGGACCAGGTCGCCGACGCACACGTCGCGGCCCTCCTGTTCGGCGCGGGCCAGCAGGAACAGACCTCCGTCGAGTCCGACGGCGGAAACCTGATCAACAAGACCATCGCCTACCGCAACGCCGGCGGCACGCCCCTCAAGTAGACCCGCCCGCCCAGGGCAGGGCCGCGTCCACCACCTCCGCCCCGTCGAGGCCTCCTCGGCGGGGCGGCTGCGGTTCGCCGACGGGACAGCCGCACCGCTGCTCGCGGGAACCGGCCGCACGGTGCCCGTCGGGGTGCTCCGACGCGGCGCGTGGGCCGCCCCACGGGTGCGTGGGCGGCGTGCACTGACGTAGGCGCTCGCGATCCCGTTCGTAACAGAGGACCCCCGGCCGACGCGCGCGGCTGGGGGTCCTCGACGTGGTGGGTACCGTCAGCGTCGGAGGGTGAGGACGCCGGGGCGGTACGGCAGTTGGTCGTAGGGGCCGGTGGCGGTGGGGGACTTGCCCTGGTAGAGGAACTGGAGGTTGCAGGGGTCGATGGTCATGGTCTGGTCGGGGTTGTTGCG
>NZ_JBEZGX010000087.1:0-29882 GCF_040650235.1 Kitasatospora sp. NPDC048722 | reverse complement strand
CGGCGCTCGGAAGGAGTAGTCGTAGAGGAGGAAGAGCGGGGCGACGACGACCGGCCCGCCGGTGCTCCCGCACGATCGTGCGGGAGGGGCCCTCGTGCCGTTTCCGGACGCCCCGCCCCTGGTCAGCCGCCCTCCTGTGACGTCGGCCCGGCGAGATCCTCGACGAACCGCTTGAAGCGCCGCAGGTCGCCGCGGACCTGGACGCCGAGTACGCCCAGCCTGTCGGCGGCCTTCTCGGCCAGACCGGTGGGCTGGAAGGCCATGGTCATCCGCACCCGGGTCCGGGCCGCGCCGAGCGGCTCGAAGGCGACCGTGCCGGTGTGTTTCACGCTCTCGCCGGTGGTGCGCCAGACGACCCGCTCGTCGGGCACCCGTTCGACGACTTCGGTCTCGAACTCCCGGGACAGCCCGGCGATCCTGGTCCGCCAGTGGGCCCGTCGGTCGTCCAGCTGCCTGACCTCCTCCACGCCGTCCATGAACGTGGGGAAGTTCTCGAAGGTCGCCCATTGGTCGTAGACGACGCGGACGGGCGCGTCCACGTCGATCGACTCCTCCACCGTGCTCATCGCCGCACCTTCCCACGCCGTGCGCCTTTCCGGGCCGTCCTGCGGGCCGACCCGCCGAGACGCTTGTCCGCGGGGGCGGGCCCTACCGCCGGGGCAGCTCGCAGCCGTCCGGCCCGCAGGCTTCCGCGTCGCCCCCGCCGACCGGGACCAGCGGTGCCGGCAGCCGGCTCTCCCAGGCCTGCTCCAGCGCCTGCGTGAACGTTTCCGCAGGCTGGGCGCCGGACACCCCGAGCCGGCGGTCGAGGACGAAGAACGGCACGCCCGTCGCCCCCATCGCGCTCGCCGTCGCCTCGTCCTCGCGCACCGCCTCCGCGTACGCCTCCGGATCGGCCAGCACGGCGGCGGCCGCCTCGCCGTCCAGCCCGGCCCCGACGGCCAGCTCGACCAGCCGCTGCGCGTCGAACGCCGAGCGCTCCTCGGCGAAGTTGGCCCGGTACAGCGCGTCCAGCAGCTCGGCCTGCCGGCCCCGGTCCTTGGCGAAGTGCAGCAGCCGGTGCATGTCGAAGGAGTTCGCCGCGTCCCGCCCGCCGTCCAGGTACGGCAGTCCCTCCGCCCGCGCGTTCCCGGCGATCCGGGCCTCCGCCGCCTCGGCCTGCTCCAGGCTCATCCCGTACTTCGCGGCGAGCAGCGGGAGCAGGGGGCGGGCCGCGCGCGGCGCGTTCGGGTCCAGCTCGAAGGAGCGGTGCACGACCTCGACCTCCGCGCGGTGCGGGAACACCGCCAGGGCCTGCTCGAACCGGGCCTTGCCGATGTAGCACCACGGGCAGTTGATGTCGCTCCAGATCTCGACGCGCACGGGACCGCACTCCTCTCGTCGCGCGGGCCTGTCCCGCGCCGGTACTTACGGGAATGCGCTCGCGCACCTGAATATTTCAGGATGAGAAATATGTGAAGGGCGGCCCATGACCGCGCAGCGCCTCAGCCGCGGGGGGCCAGCGCCGCGACCAGGTCCCCCGCCGTCAGCCGTTCCAGCTCCTCGGGCGCCGCGTCCACCGGCCCCGGGTAGAGCCGGTAGAGCGCCCCGGACAGCTTCGCCGGTACCGGCACGTCCCCGTCCACCAGCGCGACGAACGACCGCGCACCGTCCGGCAGTTCGACCTGCCCGGCGCCGTCGTCGTCCCGCCGCGCCCGCAGCCGGGCCGCGAACGCCCCGACGTCCTCGCCGTCGCGCCGCCGCCACCGCCGTACGCCGAGGCCGCCGCGCACGTGCACGTCGTCCGTGCCCGCCGCCGCTCGGGCGCAGGCGACGTCCCACAGGGTGGCCCGGTTCTCCGGGCCGAAGTGGGCGAGCACGTCGCGGCTGAGCGAGCCGACCTCGGCCTGGTGCCGGCGGACGCTGTGGTAGCCCCCGTCGGCGCCCGTGTTGAGGTCGGTCCAGGTGTACTGCCGCTGCGCGAGGTCGACGATCATCGGGACGGACACCTTGGCGTCCCCGACCAGGTCCAGCCGCTGGCGGACCGCCCTCGGGTGGTAGTGCGTCCCGCCGGAGGGCGTCGCACCGAGGTCCATGAACCCGGCGAAGGCCTCGGTCAGCTGCTCGAAGGCGACGTCGTTGTAGCTGAACACGATCACCACCGCGTACCGCGCGCCGCCCGCCGCCAGCCGGGCGAGGTCCAGGTCGACGAACTCCGTCGCGCCGTCCGGCGGCGGCGCGGACACGTAGTCGCCCGAGTGCACGGCCGCCCGGTCGCCGTGCACCAGGTTGGTGTAGTCGCACAGGCCGCTGAACCGCCACCGCTCGTCGTACAGCGCGACGGACAGGTCGAGGTCCACCCGCAGGTGCTCCGGCTGCATCCAGTGCACGAACAGCCGCAGCCGCTCGCCGGCCGGCAGCCGCTGCCGGCTCCCGCGCGGCACGCACACCAGGGCCTTGGCGGCGGCCCGCTCGGCGAACGGCGCGACCAGGTCGGCCAGGCCCTCGTCCAGCAGCGCGCGGTCGTAGCGCTCGCCACCGCTGCGGCGCAGCAGCTCGGCCTCGATCACCGTGCAGAGCGGGGCGCTGAGTTCGGCGGGCACCACGGTGCCGTGGTCCTCCCGGGCGTGCGCCAGCGAGACCGTCCCCCGGGGGAAGTACAGCCGCCGCTCGCCCGCCGTACGAGTACCGCGCAGCCGCCCGTACGCGCCCAGCAGCGGCCCGGGGGCGACCCGGCCCAGGGCCCGGGCCACCGTCTCCAGCAGTTCGGGCGGCAGTCCGGCGCCGGGATCGGCGGTGGCGTGCACCCGCAGCACGTGGTGCAGCCGGCGGACCAGCTCGCCCGGGCGCCCGGCCAGCACCCGTACCGCACCGACGGCGTCCCCGGCGGCCAGCAGCGATTCGACCCGCCCGGCGAAACCGGTGAACGCCAGCCGGGTGTGATCGCCGGTGGTGACCACGCGCAGCGGCGCGGGCGGCTCGGCGAACTCCCGGCCCACCTCGTGGGTGCGCAGGTCCGTCTCCCGCAGCAGGACGAACGCGGCCGTCACCTTCGGGAAGCGCCGCCGGTGCTCGTACGGGTGCAGCAGTTCGCCCGCGCGCAGCCAGGCCGAGCGGTGGCGGCGCAGGTCCTCGGCGAGGGCGGTGGGGGAGAGGCCCTCCAGGACCTCCAGCAGGCCCCGGCGCAGCGGCCGCGACAGGTTGCGCAGCCGCAGCCGCCGGGCGGTGGCGGGCAGCAGGTCGGGTTCGGCGCCGGACCACGCCCACAGCAGCCGCAGCACGTCGGTCGCGGTGTCGACCCGCTCGGCCAGCACGGGCAGGGCGGCCGTGCCCTCGCGCTCCAGCAGGGCGGCGAGGACGGTGGCCTTGGTCTCGCGCAGCGGGATCTGCGCGGGCAGGCGCTGCGGCAGGTCCTCGGGCGCGTGGGCGAGCAGCGCGGCGAGGTCCTCCCGGTCCTGCGGGGAGAGCGGGGTGCGGCGGGCCAGCAGGCGGTGGAACTCGGCCATCGCGGCGGTGACCTGGTCGGCGGCGATCAGCCGCAGCGGGCGCAGGGCCTGTCGGCCGCCGAAGTCCTCCGCCGCCTTGCGCCCGGCCGAGCCGTCCTCGCCCAGGTAGGTGCCGCTCGTCAACCGCGCGCCGCACAGCGGGCACTGCCCGCCCCGGCCGTCGGCGCTCAGGCCGTCCAGGCACGGCGCGCAGAGCAGGTGCGCGCAGGGTGCGAGCGCACCGACGCCCACCTCGGCGCCGCGCCGGCCGCAGTGCGCGCAGGGCTGGTTCGGCTGGTTGAGCAGGAACGCCCTGACCTGCCGGGTGTAGAAGACGTGTGCGTGGTCCGGGACGGCGTCCGGGAAGCGGCGGAACAGCGGCAGGTGTTCGCGGTCCGCGCCGAGCAGGTGGTCGATCCGGGCGAGCAGTTTGTCGCCCAGCTCGGCGAGCCGCACCGGCGCCAACCGGGAAAGGGCGGAGCGCAGTTGGGTGGTGAGGACGTAGCCGCGCCGGACCAGATCGGCATCGAGGGCCACCAGGCCCCGAACGCTCCACGGATCCGCGGAGGGCAGCAGCTCGCCGGGGGCCACGGCGAGGGCACCACGCCGGCGGAGCAGGAAGGAACCGAGATCGAGATCGACGCTGACGTCGAAGGGAGCCACGATGGCTCGGGGCATGCGAAGAGATCCCCCCACGGAGGCGGAAAGAAGAAGGGGCGGAGAGGGGGCGCGCTACTGGTTTTCGGAGGAAGAAGAGAAGGAAGCGCGCCGCGGAGCCGCCAACACGGCGACCATAGCCGAACACTGAGGCGCCGCCCACCGATTTATTCCAGCCACCTCGCAGGCAGGAAGGCGCCTCGGCCGGCCACACCCCGTCGACGGCGCGTCGGCCCGGATCGGGTTCGACGGCGCGCGGCCTGGCCCGCGGCTCGTGCGTTTCGGCGGCCGACCCCTCCCGGGAGCCCGCGCCGACGATCAACTCCCCGCAGGGGTTAGCCTTTTGCGCATGCAGACCACCCGCCCCGCAAGCCCGGGTCCCACCACCCGCGACCGCCTGCTCGCGTTCGGCTCACTGCCCGCGGCAGCGGCCGTGCTCACCGGGACGAACGCGTTCTACCTGCTGCTCGTCGTCTTCGGCAACGTCACCGACTTCCCCACCAACCAGCACTTCGTCCAGCACGTGCTGGCGATGGACACCACCTTCCGGGACGGGAACCTGATGTGGCGCTCCATCACGTCCCCGGGCCTGCAGAACGCGGCGTACGTCGCGATCATCGCCTGGGAGGCGCTGAGTGCCCTGGTGCTGACGGCCGGGACGTTCGCCTGGTGGCTGCGGCCGGACCTGGCCCGCCGGCTCAGCAGCCTCGGCCTGCTGCTGATGCTGCTGCTCTTCGGCGTCGGGTTCATCGGGATCGGCGGCGAGTGGTTCGCCATGTGGCAGTCCAAGGCGTGGAACGGCCTGGACGCGGCGATCCGCAACGTCACCCTGGCAGGACTGGCCCTGGTGGTGGTGAACCTGCCGTACCGCCCGCACACCACCTCGGAGTGAGGGAACCCGCACCCGCGCTGCCCGCCCGGCCGCCGTCGACCTGCGTGCCGGCCTCGGCGTCGGCACCTCCACCGCCTGTCACCTCTCCGGCACCGCCGACTTCCAGCCCCCGGGGCGGACGGCCCCCGGGGCGCCGTCAGCTCGCGTCGTCCCCGGGGGCCCCGTACTCCCGGTGCGCGTCCAGGTAGGGCAGCCGCACCCGCTCCCGCCAGTCCGCCGCCTGCTCGTGCGCCGCAGGCCGCACCGCCGCCGCCTCGGCCGCGTCCTCGGCCCAGCCGTACGGGTACGGGCTGCCCAGGGCCACCGCCGTCGCGGCGAGGTAGCGGGCCATCGCCGCGTCGTCCGGCACGGCCAGGGTCTCGACCTCGCCCCGGTCGACCGTGATGCCGATCTCCCAGCCCCCCTGTGCCGCCCGCCGCGCACCCCAGCCGCGCGCCCAGTGCACGTGCTCCGCCGTGACCTCGCCCCCGGGCCTGGGGGCCAGACCTGCGTCACGCAGCGCGGGGACCACGGCGGCCGGGGAGCCCCAGGGGATGGGCAGCCCGGCGCTCACCGCCACGCCGAGCACCGTGCGGCACGGGTAGGGCGTGTGGCAGCACGCGCAGCGCGGCTGCTGCGCGCCGCCGCCTTCTGCCCGGGCGGGCTCGTGCAGTTGCACCACGGCACCGAGCAGGTACTGGTGCCTGCCGACCGGTTGCCCGGCCTCCTTCAGGTCTCGCAGGAAGAGCTGGAGCAGCCGGTGGAAGAGCCGGCCGGACTCGTAGCTGTCCAACGGCGGCACCGGCACCCGGACCACGCTGTCACTCCCTTGCCCGTCATGACCCATGCGGGCGAGCCTAGACCCTCCGCGCCGGTCGCCCGGCGGCTGCCGGCGGCCCGACGGAAGAGGCGGCCGGAACGGGAGGCCGGGGAGCGGCCGGAGCTGCGGGAGCCGGTGGCGCGTGTGCTGAGGCGGGCCGGGATCGCCTCCCCGCGCGGTCCCGTGACGGACGGGATCGGCACCGCGGCGTTCGCGGGCGAGCGTCAGCCCGTGCGGGGAGTGGTGTCGTCGGGGGCCGTCCGGGGTTTGGTGTGCAGGACGTCGCGGACCTGCTCGGCGGCGCGGAGCATGCTCTCGCTGATGAAGTCGCTGAAGCGGGCGATGTTCTCCAGGCGGGTGGCCGCGGGGGCGTCGCGGCCGAGGACGGTGACGCCCTGGCGTGCGGTCCGGGCGACCTCGGCGATGCCGTGGGCGGCGGCGATCGTGGACTGGTACCAGACGTCCTCGTCGACGAAGTAGCGCTCACGGCGGCGTTCGTCGCGTTCGCGGCGGACGAGGCCCTGGGCTTCCAGGAAGGTGACCGCTTTGGAGACGGAGGCCGGGCTGACCTCGAGGCGTCGGACGAGCTCGGCGGCGGTCAGGCTGCCCGCGTCGGCGATGAACAGGCAGGTCAGCACCCGGGCGGTCATCCTGGGCAGGCCCTGGCCCATGAGCAGGGTGGTGAAGGTCTCCTCGTACTCGCGCACGGCCTCGTCGTCGGGGACGCGGGTGCGGGTGCCCTGCGTCCGGGGCGGGGGCTGCCTGCGCCGGCGGGCGCGGTGTTCGGTGGCGCGGTGGGCCAGGTCGGCGCGGTAGGCGAGGGGGCCGCCGTTGCGGTCCACCTCACGCGTGATCGTCGAGGTGGGGCGATCGAGGCGTCGGGCGATCTCCGCGTACGGGAGGTCGTCGGCCAGGCCGAGCGCGATCTGCTGGCGGTCCTGCTGGGTGAGTCTTCCGCCCGACACCGGGGTCTCCTCCGATTGGTCCGTCGAAGCGGCCAGCATAGCGTTCACGCTTCACTCATTGCAACGATCTGCCAATCTGACGTTGCGTTACTCCTATACTCGATGCAACGAAATAGGGCCTTTGAACTGCAAGTATTCGAAAGAAGCGCAACATCTTCGTTGCGTACTTATTGAACGCAACGTAGCGTTCTCGATGTCAGAAACGAGAGCGCACAAGGAGAGCACCATGCAGACCTTCACCACCCCCGCCCCGGTCACCGCCGTCGTGGAGATCGCCGCCGGCCGCATCCAGGTCATCGCCGCCGACCGGGCCGACACCACCGTCGAGGTCCGGCCCGCCGACCCCGCCAAGGGCCGCGACGTGAAGGCGGCCGAGCAGACCGCGGTCGAGTACGCCGACGGTGTCCTGCGGATCCGCACCGCCGAGCCCGAGAACCAGTACCTCGGCCCGTCCGGTGCCCTTGAGGTGACCGTCCAACTGCCCGCCGGCTCCCACCTCAAGGCCCGCACGGCCTCCTGCGAGCTGCGCGGTGTCGGCCGCCTGGGCGACGTCGACTTCGAAGGCGCCTACCGCCACATCAAGATCGACGAGGCCGCGACCGTGCGCCTCACCGCGGTCGACGGCGACGTCGAGGTCGGCCACCTGGCCGGCCCCGCCCACATCACCACCGCCCGGGGGGCCATCCGGATCGCCTCGGCCGTGAGCGGCGCGGTCGTGCTCAGCACGCGGATGGGCGACATCTCGATCGCCGCCGCCCCGGGCGTTCGGGCCTCACTGGACGCCGGCACCGGCCACGGCCGCATCGGCAACGCCCTGAAGAACGACGGCGCCGCCGCACTCGACATCCACGCCACCACCGGCCAGGGCGACATCACCGCCCGCAGCCTCTGACGAGCAGTACCAGGACCGTCCGGCCGGGGCCCGGCGCGACCGGGTCCCCGCGGTCACTGCCGGACCGGCCGCCCCGGCCGCGCTCCACCCACCCCGTGTCCTCGCCTCGGGCCTCCACCGAGCCGGCCGGATCCGCCGCGCGGGAGCGGCGCCGTGGGCGTATGGGACGGCGAGGCGGCCTGCGCCGCCGGTCCGCCCCGGCACTCAGCCGCCGTTCCCGGCGCCTACCGGGAACCGGTGGCCAGGTACGGGGGCGGGCGACGTGGACGGGCGGCCGGTCGGCGAACGTGACCCGCTCCAGGGCCACCCGCGAGTTCCCCGACCACGCCGAGGCGATCCGCGACCCAGACGTCGGGCACGGTCGCCGCTGCCGACGAATTCCCCACTCGGGTCACCCGCGGTCGGTCACCGCGAGCACGATCTTCCCGGTGGTACGGCCCAGTTCGCCCAGGCGGTGCGCCTCGGCGGCCCGCTCCAGCGGCAGGACGGTGTCGACGACCACCCGCAGGCGGCCGTCCTCGACCAGGCGGGTGATCTCCCGCAGGCCCAGGTGGTCGGGCTCGACGAGCATGAAGTCCGCCCGGACGCCGGCCGCCTCGGCCTCGGCCCGGGGGAAGGTCGCGTCCGGCGGGAGGAGCGACACCAGGGTGCCGCCCCGGCGCACGGACCGCAGGGACCTGGCGGGGCTCCCGCCGCCGAGGGGGTCCAGCACGACATCGACGTCACGGACGGTCTCCGCGACGTCCCCGGTGCGGTAGTCGACCGGTTCGTCCACGCCCAGGGAGCGCAGCAGCCCGTGCTTGGAGCTGCTCGCGGTGCCGATCACGTAGGCGCCCAGCGCCTTGGCGATCTGGACCGCCAGGTGACCGACTCCGCCGGCCGCCGCGTGGACCAGCACCCGCTGGCCGGGCCGGACGGCGGCGGTGTCGACCAGCGCCTGCCAGGCGGTGAGCGCCGCCAACGGCAGAGCCCCTGCTTCGACGTGGGTCAGCTTCGCGGGGCGGGGCGCGAAGTGCCGGGCCGGCGCGGTGACGTACTCGGCGTAGGCACCGGCCGGGTGGGGGAAGCGCGGCATCCCGTACACCGCGTCGCCGGGCCGGAAGAGGGTGACGCCGGCGCCGACCCCCGCCACCACACCGGAGACGTCCCAGCCGAGGGTGAACGGCGGCTCGACGCCGGTTGAGAGCAGGCCCCGTTCGCGGGTCTTCCAGTCCGCGGGGTTCACCCCGGCCGCGTGCACCCGGACCAGGACCTCGCCGCGGGCCGGCTCGGGGCGGGCGGTCTCCACGAGCCGCAGGACGTCCGGGCCGCCGGCGATGTCCTGGGAGACGGCGCGCATGGTGGTGGGGAGGGGCATGGTGCTGTGCCTGCTTTCCGTTGATCGGCCGGGGTTCCGTCGAGCGAGGCCCGCCGCCTCGCCGCCCGTTCGCCCGGAGTCGCCGCCCGTTCGTCCGGGCGCCCCGTCAGAGTGCCCGTGCCGGCCCGCCCCTGGTGGTGGCGCGACGGCCACGTGGTGAAAGGATCCGGCCATGCACCACGTCGGCGTATTGGCCCTGGACGGCGTCCACCCCTTCGAACTCGGCATCCCCGCCCGGATCTTCGGCGCCGCCCGCGACGAGTCGGGCGAACCGCTCTACACCGTGACCACCTGCAGCCTCGACGGCGGGCCGGTCCGCACGGGCGCCGACTTCGACCTCGCGGTCTCCCGGGACGCCACCCTGCTCGCCTCCGTCGACACCGTCGTCATCCCGCCCGCGCAGTGCCTCGCCGAGCTCCGGGAACACGGCCGGCTGCCCGACCACCTGCGCGCGGCCCTCGCCGCGATCCGCCCCGGCACGCGCATCGTCGCCATCTGTACCGCGAGCTACCTGCTGGCCGCGGCCGGACTGCTCGACCACCGGCCCGCCACCACCCACTGGCGCGAGGCCGACCGGCTGCAGCGGTTGTTCACCACCACCCGCGTGGACCCCGACGTCCTGTACGTGGACGACGGGGACGTCCTGACCTCCGCCGGGGTGGCCGCCGGCATCGACCTCTGCCTGCACCTCGTCCGGCGTGACCACGGCAGCCGGATCGCCAACGACGTCGCCCGCTCCTGCGTCGTGCCGCCCTGGCGCGACGGCGGCCAAGCCCAGTACATCCGGCGCCCCGTCCCCGAACCGACCGGCACGAGCACCGCCTCCACGCAGGCCTGGGCCGTGGAACGGCTCGCCGCCCCGCTCACCGTCGCCGAACTCGCCGCACACGCCCACACCAGCGTGCGCACCTTCGCCCGCCGCTTCCGCGAGGAAACCGGCACCACGCCCGTCCAGTGGCTCACCCGCCAACGCGTCGACCTGGCCCGCCACCTCCTCGAAACCACCGACTGGCCGGTCGACCTGGTGGCCCGCCGCGCAGGCCTGGGCACCGGGGCCTCGCTGCGCCACCACCTGCGCGCGGCCGTCGGCGTCGGCCCGCAGGCCTACCGCCGCACCTTCCGGCCGACCGGATGACGGTGCCGCGCAGGAGGTCGATGGAGTCGACCAGCTCGGAGCGCTGGACCTGGGGTGGGTGGTGCACCAGGTTCCATCGCCCAGGAGGCGCCGTCACCGAGGAGTTCGCGACCTGGCTCGTCGCCAACCCGATGCGCGGCCTGCGGCCGTAGGCGCGGAACCCGGTCGGCCGGCGCGTGGGCGGTGTGCCGCACCTCGGGACGCGGAAGGGCAGTGCGTGCGGCGGCCTGCAGGCAGGGACTTCGGCGAACCGATCGCGCCCGCCGGACATCCCTGGCATCATCCGGCGTGCGGCCCGGGAGATCACCCGGGTGCGCCACACACGGACGCGGCAGGGCGGGTGGGGATCCGATGGACGGCCGGGCGGGGACTCCGGGCAAACCGAAGCGGCCGCGCCGGGACTCCCGGACCGCGCGCACCCTGATCGTCCTCGCGGGCCTGCCGCTGGTCGCCCTCGGCTTCGTCCTGTTCGTCGGCACCTTCGAGGAACACGGCGGCTACCGCACCGCCCCCGTCTGCGGTACTCCGGCGCCCGGCCCGTACACCGACTGCCTGCTGCTGGAGAGCGGCCAGGTCACCAGGAAGTGGGTGTCCAGCTCCGTCGACGACGGAACCAGCTACTTCCTGAACATCGCACACGGGGCAGGGTCCGCCCAGAAGTACGAGGTCGACGAGTCCCTCTACCGGCACGTGGAGGCCGGCACCGCCGTGGACCTGAAGATCTGGAAGGACACGGTGGTCCGGATCGCCCACGACGGGCACGAGGTCAGCACCCTGACCTTGTCCTGGCACGTCTGGCTCGGCCTGGCGGAAGCGGCGCTGCTGATCGCCGTGGGCACGGTGGTGACCGCCTACGGACTGCCCGGCCGGAACCCGGAGTTCTGGAACAGCTCGCCGGTCCTCATCATGGGGACGGCCCTGGTGACCTCCATGGGCGCCGTCTTCCTCACGCTGGTGCAGTGGCCCTTCCCGGTGACCCTGGGGCTCGCCGTCTCGGCCTGGCTGATCGCGACGCTCACCGTCAGGTACCAGCACACGTCCTTCTCCTGACCGTGCTTCGGCCGGGTCTCCCCGGCGACCGGCGACCGGCGACCAGAGGACCAGGACGGCCAGGAAGGAGGCCAGCGGCCCCGGCCGGGCGCGGAGACGGGCAGGAACGCACGTCCGGCTGGCCGGGACGTCCACGGGATCCGGCTGTTGGCATCCGGCGCTCTCACGGCGTTGTTCTGGTCCGGGCGGTGCAGTGGTGGCAGTAGACGACATCGATCGGCCCACCCGATGTGGCCTGTTTCATGGCGCGCACCGATGACACGGTGAACAGCCCGCTGAGAGCGAGCAGTACCGCGTTCGTGGCAGGGCTTCCGTCATGCGGCTTCGCGCCCACGAGGAACAGCGCGACCGCGATGAGACACCGCAGGACGCCGTGGCCTCGGGCGACCGGCCGGTGCCATTCCCGGAACACGGTGATCCTGGTCGTCTCTTCGCACCGTGGGCACGCTGCCCGGCCGCCTCCGCCGGTTTCCGCCGACTCGAACGACAGCTCATCCGTCACGCGACCACCCTACGGGTTGGCCCGGACGTCCTCGATACGGTCCTCGGCGTGGGCGCGGGATCGAGCCAGTCGCCAGGGGCTTTCTGCACGTCCGACACCACTTCTCCCTTCGCGAGCGGACCCGTGGGCGTCAACTTCCCGAGGGGAAACCCGACTTCACAAGCCACCGGTCGGCGACCCCGGGGGTGCCGACCGGGCGGCGGATCGCGCTGCCGCCACAAGGCTCGGCCCGGTCGTCGCCGGTCGAGGCCAGGCTCGGGGAGTTGGCCGAAGGGCGCTACCAGGGTGTTCGGGCGTAGGGGCGCCGGCCTGACGATGCATCTGAGGGGACATGCACCAGATGATCCCCCGTCAATCACCGGCGTCCGTTTTGCGATGAACAAAGCTCGGCAGTGTAGAGATCAAGCCAGTGCGTGCACAATCAGACAATTTTAAAAGATGATCGGAATTTCGTCCGTGTACAACTATGCTCCTCGCGGTGCCGGGACAACTGTCCTGCTGCAAAGGGGCCCTGACGGGCCAGGGGGAAAACGTGAGGGGTTATGACCTACACGACAAATCGGACAGGATTGCCGCAAGGGCGGCGGGTCCGCAAGAAACTTTCCGCGCTGATAGCGCTCACTCTTGCCGCCACCGTGGCCGGTACGACCACCGCCCAGGCCCTTCCGTCCGATGTCGGTCCGGCGCCGCTGCCGGCTGACACCCGCGCCAGGGTGGTCGAGGCCTGGGAGCTGGGCGGCGTCTCGACCAAGGACGCCGCCGCGAAGGCGCTGGTCGGCTCAGATGCGGACCTCACCAAGTTCCTCGGCGAGACCCTGGCCCGGGCTTCCGCCGAGGACGAGCGCTTCGCCGTCCTGAAGATGCTCAGCGACACCGGTGTCGGTGTCCGTGAGGCCGCCATCAAGGCGCTGAACGGCACCGACGCGGACGTCCACGCGTTCGTCACGTCGGGCTGGCAGAAGCCGATGGACGAAGACCGCCGGGCGGCGGTCTTCTACGTGCTGAACAACAGTGAGGCGGGTGTCCAGGCGGCCGCCGCCAAGGCGCTGAACGACGGCAGCCAGAAGGCCCTGGAGGACTTCCTGACCACCGGTCAGGCCAAGGCGCAGGAGGAGGACGACCGGTTCGCCATCTTCGCCGCGCTCGGCCAGAACCCCGGGCCCGAGTACACCAAGCAGGCCCAGCGGGCGCTCGCCGGGACGGCCCAGGACGTCCGCGCGTTCCTGGAGAAGGGCCAGTACCTGGCCCGGACCCGGGACCAGGAGACGCTCTCGATCACCCAGCTCGCCCAGGCGGCCAAGGAGGCCGGCCAGCGCGCCAAGAACGAGACCGAGAACGCCAAGCAGGCCGGCGCCCGTGCCGAGGATGCCGCGGGCAAGGCGAAGGAGGCCGCGCAGCGGGCCGCCGCCGAGGCCGCCGCCGCCAAGGACGACGTCAACAAGGCGGGCGCGGCGGCCAACAGCGCCGCGCAGGCCGCCGAGGGCGCGGCCGCCGCTGCGGAGACGGCGATCTCCGCCTCGAACGCCGCCGTCGCCGCCGCGCGCACGGCCGCCTCGGCCGCGCAGTCGGCCGCCTCGGCCGCGGCCGCGGCCGAGCAGGCCGCCTCCAAGGCGTACCGGGCCGCCGCGTCCGCCGCGGGCAACCGGGACGAGGCCGGCGCCGCCAGCGCCGCCGCCCAGCAGGCCCGCGATGCCGCCAAGGGCGCCCGGGACGCCGCCAGCGCCGCCTCCGCGGCGGCCAGCGCGAGCACCGACGCCGGGCGCTCCGGCGCCGCCGCCGCCCGTGCCGCGCGCGACGCGGCCAGCGCCGCCGAGGCCAGCGCCCAGGCCGGCAACTCGGCCGGTGCCGCCAGCGCCCAGGCGGCCCGGGCCCGGGCCGCGGCCGGCAAGGCGCGCTCCGCGGCGGACCTGGCCACCGCGGCCTCCGGCCAGGCCGAGAGCCTGGCCAACGCGGCCGCCGCGCACGCCGCCGAGGCGAACCGGAGGGCCACCAGCGCCGCCGACCACGCCGACAAGGCGGCCACCGCCGCCGAGCAGGCCGCCGCGGCGGCCGGCCAGGCGCAGGACTGGGCCAACGTGGCGACCGCCCACGCGAACGCCGCGATCGAGGCCGCGACCGCCGCCAACGACGCCGTCACCGAGGCCCAGAGCATCGAGCAGCTGGCCCGTCAGGCCGAGGCCGCCAAGCTGGAGGCCGACAAGCAGCAGGGTCTCAAGGAGGCCGCCGCCCTCGCCAGGGCGGAGGCCGCGGACCAGGCCAAGCTGACCGGTGACCAGACCTCGGCCGCCGCGCTCGACGCGGCCACCAAGGACCTGGTGCAGAAGGCCGCCGCCCCCGGTGCCGACACCAGGACCGCGGCGGGCTTCGGCCGCAAGGCCGCCGTCAACCTGCTGGGCAGCGCGGGTTACTGGACCCGGGACGCCGCCCGCGCCGCGCTCGCCGACAACGACGACGGCGTGGTCGCCTGGGCGAGGAAGGAGTACCAGGACGGTCTGCGGCTGGACGACCGCGACAAGGTGACCTACCTGTCCACCATCGGCACCTCCACGCTCGCGGGGGCCGCCCAGCGGACGCTGGAGAGCACGGACCCGACCGCCGTCTCGAAGTTCCTCTCCGGTGGCGCGCTGGACGTCCAGGCCGACGACCTCCGGTACACCGTCTTCACCATGCTCAACGGAGCCGGGACCGCGGTCCAGCGGGACGGCGCCGCCGCACTGAGCAACGGCAGCGCCAAGGCGATGTCCGACTTCGTCCACACCGGCTACCAGCGCGCCGTGGCCGAGGACGATCGGGTGACGATCTTCTCCGTCCTGAACGGCCAGGCCGGTCCCAACGTCAAGGCGGCGGCCGAGGTCGCGCTCGCCGGGCCGGCCTGGATGCAGCACGACTTCGTGACCACCGTCCAGTACAAGGCCGCCGTGCTCGACTCGGACACCGACACCCACGTGTCCTCGGTCCTCGCGCTGATCGCCAACGCGGCGAAGGACGCGGTCACCGCCACCGAGAACGCCCAGCTGGCCTACCAGGTCGCGGCCAACGCCCGCAACGCCGCCCAGGAGGCCAACGACTGGGCGAACAAGGCCCAGGCGTCGGCCCAGCAGGCCAAGGGCTACGCGGACGACGCGAAGGCCAAGGCCACTGCGGCGGACGCCTCGGCGAACGCCGCGGCCGCCTCCGCCCAGCAGGCCAAGTCGGCCGCCGCGACCGCGCAGAAGGCGAACCGCGCGGCCAACTACTCGCTGAACCAGGCGGTCGCCTCCGCCGACAAGGCCACCGCCGCCGCGGCCGGCGCCCGTGCCTCGGCCGCCAGCGCGGCGGCCTCGGCGACGGCCGCCGGCAAGAGCGCCTCCGAGGCCTCCGCGGCCGCCCGGGAGGCGCACGCCGTCGCGGCGGACAAGCGGGCCCAGGAGCAGGCGGCGGCGGCAGCCGCGGCGGCCCAGGCGGCCCGTCAGGCCGAGGCCGCGAACGTCAACCCGTCCAACAACCCGGCCAACGACAAGGTCAACGAAACGGCGTCCGCCACCCCGCCCGGGGGCTCCGGTGGAAGCGGTGGAAGCGGCGGGACGGGCGGCGACGGCAAGGACGGCATCCGCAACTTCGCCACGGAAGCGGGGCACTACAGCACCATCTGGGGCCTGATGGCAGTCACTTCGCTCGCCCTCCCGCCGCCCCTCGGGGAGATCGGGTTCGGCGTCTTCGGGGCGTTCTCCCTCGGCGCCGGTCTGATCAGCGCCGGCGGGTTCCTCCTCGCCGACGGCTTCAACAGCAGTTCGTTCATCAACGCGGCGACCGGCGCCGCCGTCGGCTGGATCGGAGGCCCCTACGGCAAGGTCTTCGGCGAGATCGCCGGACCGGTCGTGAAGACCAGCATCAAGGGCGCCAAGGCGGTCGGCCAGAAGATCATCGAAGGTGGGTCCGCCGTGGCCTCCGGCATTATCGGCCTCTTCACCTGGTGATCTCCTGAACCGTCCGGCGGTCTAGGCTGCCGGAGAGCGGTGAGTCAATTCGAACGGGACCGTGGGGCCGCGTCCGTCGCGGCCCCACGGTCGACTAGGGGTGGACATGTACCAACTCGACCTCAGCACGACCTCCTGGTGGCTGATCGCGGCCCTGTGTGCGGCCGTCAACCTCGCCCTGCTGGTGCCTTCGATGCCGACGCGCGCGACCCGGATCCGCGTTTCGTCCATGCCGGTGATTTTGGCGACGTGCGCCTACATCGCCTCGATCACCAAGCCCGACTACTCGCCCCAGCTGCTGCTCTCGATGTACTCGATCGCCTGCCTGATGATTCCCGCGAGCCTGCTCGGATTCCGCAAGAAGATGGCGCGGATGGTCCTGGAACGCCCCGAGGACGGCAGCCTGCCGCCGGAGCACTACGGCCTCGCCCAGGAAGCCATGATCCGTTTCGCCCTCGCGGCGGTCGCGGCGGGCGGCCTCCTGTACCTGTTCAAGCCGTAACCGCCCGGCAAAGGGCCGTTCGGGATATCGGTCCGCCCATAGAGTTCGTATGCATACTCGCGTTTCGGCAATTCTTCTCCCGGTCGGAAGAACGATCTTCCGGAACGTCATCCGTTCGTGATAGCAATACTCCCGGTGACGGCCTCCGGGCCATTCACGCAGATGCCGTGAACCACCGACTCCGAAACGTTCCAGGGGGGATTCCCATGCGCTCCATTTCCAAGCTGCTCGTCGCCGGCGCGGTCGCCGGCTCCGTCGCGTTCACGGGTGTCGCGGCCGCCAATGCGGCGACCGGCGCTCCGGCCGGCTCCGTGGCCGTCACCGCCGACGACACCCCGCCGCCGCCGGCCGTCGAGGACTTCGCCTACCCGGGCGCCGACAAGATCTTCGCGGACCGCGGCATCAAGCTCATCACCGGTGACGGCCACATGCTCCTCGTCGACTGCCCCACCCCCGGCACCACCAGGCCGGGGGTGCTGCTGGTCGACACCCGGGGCATGGCCGACCGGGACACCGTCGGCCACGGCAAGTTCTGCTTCCAGATCACCGGGAACAGCGCCTCCCTCAAGCTGGAGCTGCCGTCCGTCTACGGCATCACGACCCCCGACTACGCGGTGACGGCCCACATGGTCACCGGCGCCGCCGGCCAGACCGAGGAGAAGACCTTCACGCTGCAGCGGAACATGCCGAACGCGGTCGGCGAGGCCACCGAACCGCAGCGCCGCCCGTACACGCTGCTGGACCTCACCGCCGTCAAGTGACACCCCCGGGCCCTGCCGCGCGGCCGCGGCGGGGCCCGCACCATCCTGCCCCGACATGCGCTCCGGCCCCGCCCCGATGCCGGGGGACACCTCGATCTCCCGCACGCCGTGCTTCCCCGCCGTCCCGCAAACCCCCACCGACACCCTCACCCCGCTGCGTCCGGTCGTCGCTCGGGCCCTGCGCGGCATCCCGCCCGGCCGGGCGCTTCCCCGCACCGCAGGGTGATCCCGCCCGCGGGCGCACCGGGAGGGCAAAGAACCTGACCGGGGCGAGTCGGGCGGGACGAGACATCTGGTCAAGGGGTGGGACAGCGTCCACCCCGCACGCCGGTCAAGACCGGAGAAGAACTGATGTGCAGTCAGTTGCGCTGAGGGGGAGTAGTCCTCAGCCCGACCTTCGACGGCTGGTCCCGTAGCCATACGTGTGAACCCGGAGTCAGGGGCACCCGGATGTCCTTGGCTGCGGCGCCACGGGTTCACTCTCCGCACTCGCGCTGATCTTCGCATTCTGCCTCGCCCTGCACTGCGCCCCGAGCGCGAGGACCCCGCTCGGAGGGCTACCGGCGCGCCCGGCCACCCTCCGGGCGGGCCGGCACACGACGCCAGCCAGCCCTGGGTGCGGCCGACCTGGGACGGCCCCGCCGGGGAAGGGCTCCCGGACGTCCGGGAGCCCTGAGTGCCCGGCAGCCGTCAGGAGACGCGCTTGAGCTGCCAGGAGTTCTTGTCGAAGCTCGGTACCGAGGAGTACTGGCACCCGGAGCTGTAGAAGCTGCTCACGATCGTCCAGCCGGCCGGCGGCCAGGTGGAGGCGCAGGCGTTGACCACGGTGCCGACCGGGTAGCCGGTGAGCTGCATGATCTTCTTGGTATTGGGGTTGAAGCCGGAGCCGCAGCCGGCGCTGTTCCACCACTGGACGTCCACGAAGCCGTCCGGGGTGAGCGATGACGAGCAGGTCGTGCTGGTGCTGCCGGGCGCGGCCTGGGCGGTGCCCATGGTGAGGGTGAGGGCGGCGGCGGTACAACCGACGGTCAGGACGGCGGCGCGGAGGCGGGTCACGGAAGCGGCTCCTCTCGGGTGACGCGGCGGGTCCGCGCCACGGCCCATTCCTACCGGTACGAATGACTCCTCGAACAGTGCGTTTCCGGCCCGACCGGCGGCGCTTTCCCGCCCCCACCCGGCCGGGACCGCTCCGGCGTCAGGCGTGCGACCTGTGCCCCCGCCGAAGTGCCCGCTCGGCCGCGCTCGCCGCGTCCGCTCGACGGCACCGTCCTCGATGGACCGGCCCGGCCAACCGCACCGGTCTCGGCGACGATCCGGCCTTCCGCCCCGGCAGCTGGCTGCGCCAGCAGGACAAGGCCCGCACCGGCGGCAAGCTGACCAACCGGCAGACCGCGCTCCCTGACGCCATCCACCGCCACGACACGGAACCGCACGGCCGCTCACGGCGTGCCAGAGGACGTACGTGGCCGAACCGCCGCCCGCGCAGAAGAGAGACAGCGATGACCCAGCAGGACCGCGCACCCCTGTCCGTGCACCGGCCGGATGCCCTCGGCCGGGTCCCGAGAGCTCCGACCGGTCGGAATCCTTTCCGGACGATACGGCCATGGATTCCGGCTTTGCTGTTCCTCCTGGGGTTCCTGGTGGTCTACCTGGTCGCCGTCTGGACCCCGTTCGGGCAACGGGCGGAGAACGGTCTGTTGAACCGGAACGGCGGCGAACCGGCATGGATCTACGACTGGTCGGGGTCGGTGTACGACTCGGGAGCCTTGCCGCCGCTGGACTTCACCGCCCTGCCCACCCTGGTCGTGGGCACGGCCGTGATCGTGGCCGTCACCCTGCTGCGGCGGTGCTGGTGGGAGGGCTGCGCGGCGATCGGGGTTGTCGTGGTCACGTTTGGGGGTACCGAGGTGCTCGGCAAGGGGGTTCTGCCCCGCCCCGATCTGGTGGACGCGCCCGCCATGCTCACCGCCGCGAGCTTCCCCAGCGGACACGTGGCCGTCCCCGCCGGGCTGGTTCTCGGCACCGCCCTCGTCGCCTCCCCCCGCATCCGCCCCTACGTCACCGCGGCCGGCATGCTGTGGCTCGCCGTCACCGCCGGTGCTGTCCAGGCCCTCTACCACCACCGGCCGAGCGACGTGCTGGGGGCCACGCTGCTGGCCTGCGCCTGCCACAGCTTCGCGACCCGGCTGCTGCCATCAGCCGCCCCAGGGGTCACACGCCGCCCCCGTGCGCGGTCGGCCATCGCCCTCGTGCTGTCAGCGGCCGGCGCGCTCGCCGCCGGCGCACGGGACGACTCCGTGACGGGACCGCTGGTCTTCGCGGCAGCGGCCTTCCTGTGCGCGGCCCTGCTCGGGTACACCGCAGCGGAGGGACCCGCACGCACCGCACGCCGCACGGGGCCATGACGACCGGCAGGTCGCCGAATGCGCCCGCGAGGCCACCCACCGGGCCGGTCGGGTTCCGGTGCCGGGCCGCCGACCGGGTGGGTCGGCGCGGGGAAGCGGGCCCAACCGGCCCTATCCGGCGTACTCGCCGGTCGGAAACCCTGGCTGTAGGCGCCCGCAGCGCCGGAACGGCGCGACAGCGGCAGGCCGGCTACGGACGGGCCCGGGTAGTGCGTCGGCGGGGGCATGGAACGCACCTGAGTGCCCGGTCAGGGTCCTGCCGACTCGGAGGGACCGGAGTGTGGAGGAAACGCCATGACCGACACGACGCCCCGTGCCGAGGCGGAGGACAAGGAACTCGTGGCCACGCTGGTCGTGGCCGCGTTGGAGGCGGCGGAGGCACCCGGGCAGGTGGGTGTCTTCCGTGCCGACCGCGACGGCTACCTCGCGGGGCACCCCTCCGGTGGGCCGCCCGCCGACGAGGAGCTGGACTTCGGCATCGAGGTCGTGGCCCCGCTGATACCGCTCGCGGTCGCCGCTGCGAAGGCCGTGATCTCGGTGATCACCGACGCGTTCGCCG
Source organism: Kitasatospora sp. NPDC048722 (assembly GCF_040650235.1). Lineage (NCBI taxonomy): Bacteria > Bacillati > Actinomycetota > Actinomycetes > Kitasatosporales > Streptomycetaceae > Kitasatospora > Kitasatospora sp. NPDC048722. The sequence continues at coordinate 9,986 of NZ_JBEZGX010000087.1, read as the reverse complement.
CGTCCCTGCAGGACGAGATGCAGACCACCTTCTCCCAGTGGCTCCACCGGGTCCTGCACCCTCGATCCGGCGACGGTGATGGGCACGGTGAGCCGGCACCCCTGCCGGGGGAGGTTCTGGAGCGCGTACGGACCGCCGCCTACGACGTGAGCCGCCGCATGGGGGCGGACGAGGACGACGCAGAGGTCATGGCGAAGGCGATCGTGGGCACCCTTGCGGTGGGCCCGGTGGGCCGCCCGCAGGCCGCGTGACCGGACGGGCCGGCCGTGACCGCTGCTCAGCCGCCCGGACCCTGGGACGCGAGCGTCCTGAAGTACCCGGCGGGAACCGGTGTGCGCGTGCTCCTGCTGACGGCGCTCGTCCTGATCTCCGGAGTGTTCGTGGGCGACTGGCTCTACCTGGGCACGGTCGCCGGCCGACCCGGAACCGTGGCTCCCGTCCAGTGGCTCCTGGTACCGCCGCTGGCGGCGCTGGCCACGCTCGCGGTGCTCACCCTCGTGGACCCGGCGATCACCGAGCGGCGGTGTCGCCTGGTGGAGGTGCCTCCCGGGGCCGGTGGCACCGCTCGGTCACGTCTGGTGCGGATGGCGGCCCGAGCGGCGCCGGGGCCGCCCCCGCGCCTGATGTGGAACCCGGCGGCCCAGGGGGCAAGCGCACGCGCCTACGGGACCCCGTGGAACCACCGCATCGTGGTCGCACCGGCGCTTCTGGACGCCGCCCGCCGGAAGCCGGCCGCCTTCGACACGGTGCTCCGCCACGAGCTCGCCCACGTGCGCAACCGCGACCTCCTCCCGGCTGCCGCCGCACGACATGCGGGAAACGTGGTGGTCCTCCTGCTGGCCGTGCCCGTGCTGTGGCGGCTGGTCGACCACGACCTGTCGCTGCTCCCGGACTTCCTGTGGCGCGCACTGCTGCTCGTGCTCTTCGTCCACGGCGTCCGGGCCGCAGTGCTGAGGACGCGTGAGCACTACGCGGATGTCCGTGCCGCCTCCTGGTGCGACGAGCCGCTCCGGTACGCAAGGCTCTTCGCCGCACACCGACCGGTACCACCGGGCTTGCTCCGGCGTCTGTCCAGGGGATTGTTCTCCCTTCACCCGGCTCCCGGACGACGTGCTGACGTGGTGACCGATCCGCGGCTTCTCGGCAGACCGGGCAGCGGCGAACTGCTGGCCCTCGGACTGTCCGCAACCGCGGCCCTGCCGTTGCTCCAGGAGTTGATCATCTCTCTGGGGCAGAACCCCCTCACCGCCGACCGCACATCGCACACGGCGGCGTACGCCGCCCTGGGAGCGGGGATCGCCGCCATCGCGCTGAGGGCCACCGGAACGGAGACCCTGGGGGCCGGGGCACTGCTCGGCTCCGGGGCCGTGCTGATCTGCGGCGCGGTGTGCGGCTCGATGGTCTCCCTCGCCGGCACGGGGCTGCTTCCCGCCAACGGCCCGTCGGCGGGCCTGGCCTCCGGCGCAGCCGCGTACGTGGCGGCCGAAGCGGTGACGTGTGCGGTGGCCGGAGGCGTACTCCTCGTGCTCCTCGCCGACGGACTGCGGCTGCGCCCGGCGGGCGACGGCCGCCCGCCCCGCGTCACGCGTACCGTTGTCCTCGGTGTGGTGGGAGGCGGACTGGCCGCGGCATCCACTTTTCCGGCCGCCGTGCTGGTGGTGGAGGCGGGCCCCGCGTCCGCACGTGAAGGCCTGCCGCTCCTGACGCGGAACGACCCGGCGACGATCGCGCTCGGACTCCTCGGCGTCCTCTGCGCCTTCACCGTGCTGGCCGCTGCCCGCAGAAGGGCCTCCCTGGTGATCGGACTGTGCGTCGGCGCTGCTTGGGGTGCGGCGGCGACGGCGGGATCGATCATCCTGCGCACGGCCGTCCAGCCCTTCCCGAACGGTGACGCGGTGTGGGCCTACTACGTGGACTCCGTGTGGATCGCGATCGGGGCAGCGGCCTTGTCGGTCACGCTGGGCGGGATGCGGCGGGAAGGCGCCCTCCTCGGTGTCATCGCCTCCTGCACGGCCTGTCTGACGGCCACCGCCGGGCTGGCGATCGTGCAGGCCGTCGTGGGCAGACCCATGGACCAGGAGGCCCTGATCACCACGGTGCAGTTCATCGGCAACCCGGCGGCGCTGATAACGGTCCCGCTGGCGGCGGCGGCATCGGTGGTCGGCTTCACCGCGAGGCGCGGAACCGAACGCGCGTCGGTGGCACGGCTCGGTCGATGAGTTGCTCCCGGCGCCACGCGCGCCGCGGTTGCCGGAGCACCGGTGCTCCGGCAAGGTGATGACCGCAGTCGAATTCGAATGTGTACGATCTTCAACCTTCCCGGTCGGTCGACGCCGGTGCCACGGACGGCGGCCCGGACCGGTACCCGGTCTCCGCGCCCGTAGCCGCATTCCGCAGGAAAGGCCAGGGTCCCGCGATGAGGTTCCGTTCTCTCGGTCTGCTCGCCGCCGCGGGCCTGACCGTGGCGCTGGGCGCCTGCGGGGGCGGAGGAACGACACCGAACACGTCTCCCCGGCCGAGCTCCTCGACAGCCGGCCCCCGGACCTCGACGCCGCCGTCGACCGAAGGCGGGAGCAACCCGGTGAGCAGCAGTGCGGAAGGGCCCTGGGCAGCGGCGGCCGAACGGGCCTGCGGCGACCTCTACGGCAGCCGCGGTACCCCCGAACGGGCCACGCCGCCGGACGGCCAGATGGCCGCGGACGCGCGCTGGGCGGCCGATCTCCAGGGGCAGGCGGCGAGCCGGCTCGGTGGTATCGGTGGAGCAGACTCGTACGGCGCGCTCCTGATCCAGGACATGAAGTACGCCTCGGCCCTCAACCAGGACCTGGGGCGGTTGTACGGTGAGAACGCGTCGGCCTCCGATCGGTTGGAGATGGACAAGGCACAGCTCAGCCAGACCCAGCAGCAGGTCGCGCAGATCTCGGACATCCTGGGAACGCCGTCGTGCGCCGCCGTCGCCGAGGAGACCGCGCCGGCCCGCTGAGGCGGGTCGTCGGCCCCGTCTACCGGAGGCGGGGCGGCAACCGGAAGCCCGGGCGAGGTTCGACGGTTGCGGTCGGGGTGTTGTCGGTCGGGTGAGAACGGGGTTGGGGCGGTGGGCGCCGACTCCGGCGCCGAGGCACTCGGTGAACGCCTCGACGGCCCGGGGGCATCCGCCGGCCGCGGCGCACGGCCGTGTGGACGTGCCGGACCGGGGCGGCCGGCCGGCTCGGGTGGCGGGTCACGCGAGGAAGTCGACGCGGTCGATCAGGCCGTTGCGCACCCGGTAGGCCACCAGCACGCGGATCGGTTCGCTGCCCACGCCGTGGGCGAGTTCGTGGTCGATCACCCAGTCGCCCTCGGTGAGCCGTCCCAGGATCCGTGCCCGGCAGCGGCCTTCGGCGAACAGGACCGCGTACCTGTCGTGCAGTGCGTGCCGGCCCCGCAGCGGGTGACCGCCACGCCGGTTGACCACGACGTCCTCGGCGTAGGTGGCGGCGAAGGCATCGATGTCGTGGTTGTTGTAGGCGGTGAGCTGGCGCTCCACCACGGCGCGCGGGTCGGTCGGGTCGTTCATGCGGGCGGACGCTCCTCTGGTGGTCGTCGGGGGATGGTTCAGGCCGCCAGGCGGCGGGCGGCGAGTTCGGCGTAGAGCGCGGCGCCGTCGGGGAGCACCGCATCGTCGAACCGGGCGTAGGGGGAGTGGTTGAGCGGCAGGTCGTCGGCGTCGACCCCCTTGGGGGCGGCACCGAGCCAGGCGAACGAGCCCGCAACGGCTTCCAGCACACGGGAGAAGTCCTCCGCTCCGGGGAGCGGGTGCGGCATCGCCAGGTAGCGCTCCTCACCGAGGACGTCCCGGACCGTGTCGGCCAGGAAGTCGGTCTCCGCGCCGTCGTTCTCGGTCACCGGGTACCCCTGGTCGTAGTCGACGTGCGCGCGCAGGCCGTGTGCTGCCGCGATGGCCGTGACCAGCTCCACCGCGGCGTCGGCGACCCGCGAGCGCGTCGCCGCGGAGAAGGTGCGCACGGTCGCCTCGAAGCGGGCGGTCTCGGGTATGACGTTGTTCTGCGTGCCGGCCCGGAACACCCCGACGGTGATCACCACCGGGTCGAACACGTCGAAGCGGCGGGTCACCATGGTCTGCAGGGCCGTGACCATCTCGCAGGCCGCCGGGACCGGGTCCTTCGCCCGGTGCGGCACCGAACCGTGTCCGCCCGCGCCGTGCACGGTGACCCGCAGTGCGTCGGAGGCGGCGAGGACGGGGCCGCGCCGGGAGGCGACCTGGCCGTGCGGCATGGCCGATGCCACGTGCAGGGCGTACGCGGCGACTGGCTTTCGGCCCGCCGCGTCCAGCACGCCCTCGGCCAGCATGGCCCCGGCTCCGTTCCAGCCCTCCTCTCCGGGCTGGAACATGAAGACGACATCGCCCTGGAGCCGGTCCCGGTGTGCGGCCAGCAGGTGGGCGGCCCCGGCCAGCATGGCGGTGTGAAGGTCGTGTCCGCAGGCGTGCATGGCACCGTTGTCGGAGGCGAACGGCACAGGGGCCTTCTCGGTGACCGGCAGGCCGTCCATGTCGGCGCGCAGCAGCACCGTGGGCCCCGGCCGGCCGCCGCGCAGCACCGCGGTGACCGAACTCAGCGCCGTGCCCGTCGTGACCTCCAGCGGCAGGCGGTCGAGGGCCTGGAGCACCCTCTCCTGGGTGCGCGGCAGGGTCAGGCCCAGTTCGGGGAAGCGGTGGAGGTCGTGGCGGAGCCGGACCAGGTCAGGGGCCAGCGCGAGGGCGTCGTCGTGCAGGGACACGGTTGTCTCCGATCGGTCCCACGTGTGGCGGGATCCGGTGTGCGGGGCGATCTTGCTCGCCGATTCTGGAACTCTCGGCACACGGCATGAGAGATTTCGCAGGTTTGCTTCAGCAAGAGGCCATCGGACGAACGAATCCGCCAACGGCCGGCCACTGACCGGCCCGCCACGAGCGGACCCGGCACGACGGCGGACCGAGTGCGGGGGCGGACGGCAACCGCGAGTGGAGGAGGCCATGACGGTGGACGAGTTGGACCTGGCACTGGTGAACGCGCTGCAACTGCGGCCCCGGGCATCCTGGTCCCTGCTCGGGCAGGCCCTGGGGATCAGCCCGGTCACAGCAGCCCGCCGCTGGCAGCGGCTCTCGGACGCCGGGATCGCGTGGGTCACCGCCTACGGCCTGCCCTCCCCGCAGGACCGCGGCTGCGTGGCCGTCCTCGATCTCGACTGCACCCCCGGCCAGGCCTCCCGGGTTGCCGACGAACTGGCCGAGGAACCGCACGTGGTGACGATCGACCACGTCTCCCAGGGCTGCGACCTGGTCGCCACCGCGGCCTTCACCGACCTGGCGACGCTCTCCCGCTACACCACCGAACGACTGGGACGCATCCGCGGCATCACCTGCGTCCGGGTCCACCTGGCCACCGCCTTCTACTCCGAGGGCAAACGCTGGAGGCTGGACGCACTGGACCCCGGCCAGCGCCAGGAACTGCACGACGATCAGCCGGCGAACGGCAAACCAACCCCCGAACTGCGGCAGGAGGACCGCGAACTGCTCATCAGGCTTGGGGTCGACGGCCGCCTCGGCGTGGCCGAACTGGCCGCCGCCACCGGGCTCAGCGCCTCCACGGTGCGCCGCCGCCTCGATCGCATGGCCGCCGCGGACGCGCTCCGCTTCCGCGGCGAGATCGGGTCCCACGACGCCGGCCGCCCGGTCCAGGCGACGTACCGGGCCGACCTGCCGGCGGACCGGCTCGACGAGGTCGGCCCCCAACTCGCCAGACTCCCCGAAGCCCGGCTGTGCGTGTCCGTCAGCGGCGCACACAACCTCCTCCTGTCCGTCTGGCTGCGCTCCCTGGCCGACGTCCAGCGCCTGGAAGTCGCGCTCGCCCGCAGGTTCCCCGACCTTCGGGTGGCCGAACGCCGCATCTCGCTGCGCAGCGTGAAACGGATGGGCCGCATCCTCGGCCCCGACGGACGCGCGGTACGCGCCGTCCCCATGGACATCTGGCGCGACCCGGTCCCCCCGTCCTGACCACCCGCCGGCGAGAGCCGCTCGACCCGGACGGCTTCCGGCGCGATGCCCTATCGCGGCTGGTCGCGAGGTCCAACGCACGGATGCGCCCGATCGTGTCGGTGCGCCTGCCGGCCCGTGGGACCCGGTACGAGCAGCCCGGACTCGTGGGCGACCGTCTTCACCAGCAGGCCGGCCCGTCGACGCGGCTGTCGGCCCCCGGCCACCGCTGCCGCGCCACGCTGTGGACACACTGCCAGGTGGTCGGCCAGGCTGGCACCGCCACGGGTCGATCTCCTCCAGCGCCTGGAGCGACCTCTGCACGGGTGCGGAGGAACGGACTCAGAGCGCGTTTGAGATCTGCCATGGGACGATCAGTCAGTGACTCGACTCGTGAACCGTGACCGCTCCCTTGAGGAACTTGAGCGCGACCGCCGGTCGGCTCCCTCGGGCCCCGAAACCCGGCTGATGGCGACTGTGCGCGAGCTTCGGCGCAAGCCGATCGGTGACCTGACGGTCGAGGACATGCGACTGCTGATCAGGCAGGACGTGGGTCTTGCCCATCTGCTGCCCCTGGCGGTGGAGGTTCTCCGGGTCGACCCGCTGGCGGAAGGCGACTTGTACGAGGGCGATCTGCTGGCCGCCGTGCTCACCCGGAGTCCGGAAGTCTGGAGCGAGTTCCCCGAAGTCGGGCGGGAGGTCCATTTGATCGTCTCGGAGCTGGCCGACGTGCCGCCTGCTCTGGAACGCGAAGTTGAGGGGTTCCAGGCTCTGTAGCTCGCCGACAGCAGCTGCCTCCGGCGAGGGGCCGGCAGGCTGTTTACGAGGGTTGCCGGACGAGCGGTCGTGGGCCGGGGCTCGTCGCAGCACGGCCTCGGGTGAGCCGGCGGACCGTGACGCCGATCATGGCCCATCGAATCATCGTCTCCGAGTGCGCCGGGCCGGTCTCGCAGTCCCGGGCGAGGCACCAGTGGGCGGTGAGCCATGAGAAGGTAAGCTCTACCGCCCACCGCTTGGGCTGGACCTGGAAGCCGCGCTGGTCGAGGTCCTTGCGGACGATCTCCAGGTCGCGGCCGAGGATCTTGGCGGCCCACTCGACCAAGCGGCCGGTGAAGCCCTGGTCGGCCCAGATCTTCTTGCCGCTCGGGTGGTCGAGCCTGGTCCACAGCAACGGCCGCTTCGCGCCGTCGCGGTCCTGGATGCTCGCCTCGACGACGTGGACGGCCAGGAGCAGGCCGAGGGTGTCGGTGACGGTGAACCTCTTGCGGCCCTTCGCCTTCTTGCCCGCGTCGAAGCCCCTGGTGGCAGCGGGGACTGTATCGGCGGTGCGGACGGACTGCGAGTCGATCAGGCCCGTGCTCGGCTCCACGTCGCGGCCGTCGGCTTTACGGACCTTGCCGCGCAAGGCGTCACGGATGCGTTCAACGGTGCCGTCGTCGTGCCACCACGTGAAGTACCAGTACACCGTCGGCCAGGGCGCGAAATCCTTCGGCAGCTGCCGCCAGGCACACCCGGTCCGCACCACGTAGAAGATCGCGTCCACGATCCGCCGCCGCGGATGCTTCTCCCGACGTCCGCCCTTCGGAGCCACCCTCGCTGGCGGAAGCAACGACTCCACTAAAGCCCACTGCCCATCCGTCAGGTCCGACGGATACCCACCCCCAACACCGCTCACGGCGAGCTCAACGAACGCCTCAGCAACGGGACAGGGAAGATCTCAAACACGGTCTCAGGACTTCCGAGGAGCAGAGGCTGCCTCAATGGATAGCCGGAACTCATCTTTGGCCAGGCCGATGGCTTTGACCGATGCCTTCGAGGCCGTTACGGCCTCTACTAGCTTTTTCGCGGATCTTGCTACATCCTCGGTGCTCCATTCCAGAGCTGCGGCGGCAGCCGCCATACGTGACCTGTGCGGTTGCATCTTTGCAGAAGCGAAAGCGCGGTCTCGCTGTGCGGCCACCACGGCAGTGATTGATTCCGCAATTACAGACAAGTTGAAATCGGTGTTTGAGTGCTCATCGGCGTGTCTGGAGACTAGCCGGAGACCAGCAGATAGAGTCGACAGGCTCGACAATACCGCTAGCTGCCCGCCCCATGCCCGGGCGGATACGGCGCGGGCATCAGAATACGCCTCGACAGCTTCGAGTAAAGCCGATCCTTGCTTGACCAGGGCCTCGCGACTTGCTCGCTCTTGGGTCCGAGCCGCTGTCTGGCTCGTAAGCCACCAGGTGAGAGGCACTGCTGCAAGGGTGGTAATACTCCCGATAATGACGCTGCCATCAGTCACATTTCACAGGATCCCCGTCATCTACAGGAGTTTCAAGAGCCGCCTTGGTGTGTCGGGCGTGGCGCCGAAGATTCCTGTCGACAGGCGGAGTTCGTGGAGGCCGTCGCCGAGCAGGCCGGCGCCCCGGAGCGGGCCCGGAACATCCCGGGGAAGCATCGGCAGCCCGTACGACATCCGGTTCTGGCTCATGTCGTCACCTGTCCCTACGGCGTAGCCTGCCTGGTGGGGGAGCCCGATCTCCTTCGTCCGAGGGGACGGCGAGACCGGGCCGGCTGGGGGAGTGGGCGTGGGCATCGGGGAGATGCTGGACCGGCTCGGCGCGGTGTTCAGGCCGCCGCCTGCGGACGGAGTGGTCCCGGTCCCGTGCCCTCCGCGGGGCGGTGCCGGCAACTGGCGAGGGCCGTGTTCGGCGGCGGCCCGGCCGCCCGCGATAGGGATCGGAAGAATACCTGGGGCAACGGCTGCGGCCTCGGTCGCCCCACGGTGGTGAGGTTTCGGCGCAGGTGACGGCCCGGCGCAGGGTGGGGCCGGCGACGATCGCGGCGATCCGGCGGCCGGGGCCGTGCGTAGACGGTGCGGGGTGGTCTCTGAGTTGCCCGTGAGTCAGGTCGAAGGCGGCCCGTACCCGGAGGGAGCCGGGACGTCCCAGCAGACGTCCCCGGGAGTGGGCTTTGTGCTACGTTCCAGGACCCGGGGGGCCGACATGGACAAGACGTCGGGAATTCGTGAGGAACTGGACCGGCTGGGTCGGTCCCTGCGTGGGCAGATGGTGGGGCTGATCACCGATTTGACCGTTCGTGTCCACCTGTGCAGGTTGTCCCTGGACGAACCGAAGGTTGCGGACCGGAGCGATCCGCCGCGCCACCACTATGCGGCGGAGTACCAGGGCAATCGTCCGGCTGGCGCCACCGCCGTCGGGACGGCCTCCCGTGCGGCCTTCCTCCTCCGCACGGCGGCTTGGGACGTCACCGTGTCCCGGGAGCACGACGACGGGAGGCTCTGGACGGTGGTCGTCGCTCACCGGGACGGCAACGAGATCCGTGTCCTGACGAGTGACGACACGCCCGCCGTGGTGTTCCGCGGACGGACGCCGGCGCTGGCCCTGTGCCCACCGCAACCGGTCGAGGAGCCGGAGCCGGTGCGCACGCCGGCGACCGTCACACCCGGTTACGTCTGCTACGAGTGCGACGGCCTCGGCCGGTGTCCCGGGTGCGCCGGCCGTGGGTGGGTGCCCAGCCGGAAGCGGCCGAGGAGTCGGTGCGGGGAATGCGGCACGACGATGGTCTGCCCCATCTGCCGGGGTGGGGGCGAGTTGGCTGCCTCCGGCCTGTCGGAGTACCAACGCAGCCACTACCCCGAACTCGACTGGCACTGACCACCGGTCCGCCAGGTCCGCACGCCTTCACCGGTGGCCTCGCGGGTGATCGGTGCCGGGGCGGTGTGTAGGGAAGCGCCGATCACCTCCTCGGTGCTGATGCCCACCTGCGCCATGTCCCCGAGGCGCTTGGCCCACGGGGTGGGGGAGTCCAGGCGCTTGGTGGCGGCCTCCAGCTCGTCCAGCCACGCCGGCGGCGCATCATCGGGCCGGCTTCCCGCAGGAACCTGCGGGACCGCGCTCGCGTACCTCGTCGTCTTCGGCTCGCTCGGCGCCTTCACCTGCTACGTGTGGCTGCTGCGAGCGGCGCC
>NZ_JBEZGX010000086.1:0-30046 GCF_040650235.1 Kitasatospora sp. NPDC048722 | reverse complement strand
CGACAAGACGCGGACCAGCCCGGACCGGGAAGTGGTGTTTCAGGGGATTGGCCGCCCCGGGACCGTCCGCGCCGATGCGTGTCCGGTGCTCCCTGCCGAGCGACTAGAGAACACTACCCCTGTTCGGCGCCCCGGGCAAACCCGTGCCGGGGACGATCCGGGTACAGAGCGGGCGGCCGGCCTTCACGTGTTCGCCGTTCGGGTGGTCGTTGCCGGTGACCCAGCGGCGTGCGGTGGGCTCGTCGCGGCCTCCGTCGCGGTGACGGCGCAGGAGGCGTTCCTCGCGGAGGGCGTCGTCGGTCTCGACGTACCAGAGTTCGCGGAGGAGGCGGCGGGCGTCCGGCCAGGGGGCGTCGGTGGAGGCGAGGTAGTTGCCCTCGGTGATGACGAGGCGGGCCTGCGGACGGACGACGTGGCGGGCGGCGACCGGTTCGTCGAGGGTGCGGTCGAAGTCGGGGACGTAGATGTCCTGGAAGCGGTCGGTCGCGATGCGGCGCAGCAGCGCGACGTAGCCGTGGGCGTCGAAGGTGGCGGACGCGCCCTTGCGGTGGGTGAGGCCCAGACGGTCGAGCTGGGCGGCGGAGAGGTGGAAGCCGTCCAGCGGGACGTAGGCGGCGCTGCCGGGACCTTCGGCGCGCTCGACCTCGGCGACCAGGTGCCGGGCCAGGGTGGACTTCCCGGCCCCGGGAGGGCCGGCGAGTCCGAGGATCGTGCGGGCGTTGCTGCCCGGGCCCCGGAGGAGTCCGAGGGCGAGGGCGGTGAGGCGGTCCTCGTTCATGGCCGCACCCTACTCATCCGCCCGCCCCGGTCCGATCGCTCCTCCGCAGCCGACGCCTCACCGGGCGGCGAGGGCCGGCACCTCCAGGGTCAGCGTGCCCGCGTCGGCGTCGAGCACGGCCGGGACCCCGAGCGGGACGGTCAGGGTGGAGGGGCAGTGGCCGAAGCCCAGTTCCCAGAGCACGGGCACCCCGAGCGGGCCGAGGCGGTCGAGCATCACTTCGCGGACCCGGTCGGGCCGGCCGCAGCCCTCCCAGGAGCCGAGGGCTATGCCGGCCACGCCGTCGAGGGCGCCGGAGCGGAGGAACTGGGTGAGGAGGCGGTCGAGCTGGTACGGGTGCTCGTTCACGTCTTCGAGGATCAGGATGGCGCCCGCGAAGGAGGGCCGGGCGGCGGGTGTGCCCCGCTCGGCCGCGAGGACGTGGACGCAGCCGCCGGCCGTGACGCCGCGGGCCCGGCCGGGGACGAGCGGCGCGGCGGCCGGACCGGTGAGGACGGTGGTCGCGGCGGGGTCGAGGAGGGTTCGGCGCAGGTGTTCGGCGGTGGGGCCGTCCTCGATGAAGGAGGCCGCCGCGCACATCGGCCCGTAGAGGGTGGCGAGGCCGAGCCGCTGGGCGAAGGCCTCGTGCAGGGAGGAGACGTCGCTGAAGCCGATGAGGACCTTGGGCGGGACGCGGCGCATCGCGGCCCAGTCGAGCAGGTCGACGACGCGGTGCACGCCGTAGCCGCCGCGGGCGCAGACGACGGCGTCGACGGTGGGGTCGAGCCAGGCGTCCTGCAGGTCGGCGGCGCGATCGGCGTCGGTGCCGGCCAGGTAGCCGAGGGTGGGATGCGTGTCGAGGACGTGCGGGGCGACGGTGACCCGCAGCCCCCAGGAGCGCAGGATCGCGGTCCCGGCGGTGAGCCGCTCGGGGTCGATCGGGCCACTGGGGGCGACCACGACGACGTGGTCCCCCGGACGGAGCTGCGGCGGGCGGGTCAGCCCTCGGGCGGGCGTGGTCGGGTGCTGGTCCATGGCCGGGATCCTTCCAGGGTGCGGGCGGCGGAGCGCGAGGGGGTGAGGTGCGGTCGGATCCGGCGGGGCCCGCCGCAAGTGGTATGCCCCGTCGTCCTCAGACCGACCCCATGACCTCCCTGACCTCGGCGAGGGTGGCGTCCGCGATGGCGTTGGCGCGCTCGGCGCCGTCGCGCAGCACCCGGCGGAGGTGGCCCCGGTCGGCGGCGAGTGCGGCACGGCGGGCGCGGATCGGGCGGAAGAACTCGTTGACCGACTCCGTGACGGTGCGCTTGAGCGCGGCCGCGCCGCCGTCTCCGAGTTCGGCGGCGACGTCCTCGGGTGCCCGGCCCTGGCAGAGGGCGGCCAGCAGGACGAGGTTGGCGACCTCGGGCCGGTTCGCCGGGTCGTAGGCGATGTGCCGGTCGGTGTCGGTCTTCGCGCCGCGGATCAGCCGGGCGGTCTCGTCCTCGGAGGCGCCGAGGAAGACGGCGTTGCCCCGGCTCTTGCTCATCTTGCCGCCGTCGGTTCCGAGGAGCAGCGGCGCGTCGGAGAGCACGGCCTCGGGGCGGGGGAAGACGGCGGTGCCGTCGGCGTGCGGATAGCGTTCGTGGAAGCGGCGGGCGATGGTGCGGGCCACTTCGAGGTGGGGCAACTGGTCCTGGCCGACGGGGACGAGGCCGGCCTTGCAGAAGAGGATGTCGGCGGCCTGGTGGACGGGGTAGGTGAACATCAGTCCGCTGACGGCGGCCTGGCTGGAGTGGGCGATCTCGTCCTTGACGGTGGGGTTGCGGCTCAGTTCGGCGACGCTGACCAGGCTGAGGAAGGGCAGGAGCAGCTGGTTGAGGGCGGGGACGCGGCTGTGCGCGAAGATCGTGGCGCGGTCGGGGTCGAGGCCGGCCGCGAGGTTGTCGAGGACGAGGTTCTCGGTGTGTTCGGCGAGCCGGTCGGCGATGTCCCGGTCGGTGATGACCTGGTAGTCGCCGACGACGATGAACATCTCGACGCCCTGGTCCTGGAGGCGGACCCGGTTCTGCAGGGTGCCGAAGTAGTGGCCGATGTGGAGCGGGCCGGTGGGGCGGTCACCGGTCAGGACCCGGCCGGCCGCCGGAGCAGCGACGGGAACGGGGGCGGCAGCGACGGGGGTGGCGGTCGTGGCGGTCATGCGGGTTGTCTCCTCGGTACGGCGGTGGTGGTGACCGTCCGGGGCGCGGGCCCGTCCCGCTGGAGAAACGCGACAGGGCCGTCCATCCCGGACGGCCCTCGTCAGGCGTGCAGTGGTGGCCGTCCTAGGACGGCCACCAGCACAGGCCCGTGAAGCGCTTCATGCCTTCGACCATAGCGCCGGTCGCCCGCCGCGGTCACCGGTTTTCGCCGTCGGCCTCAGCAGCACGGCCGACTGGAGTCCCACCGGGCCGTACTGGAACCGCCTGGCGGCCGTCACCCCCAGGTAGCTCATCACCTGGGCGCCCACGATCAGCAGGACGACGGTGAGCAGGTGGGCGGCCTTCTCGTCGTCGTGCCCGGCGACCCGGGCGCTCCCGGTGATCTCGCCCGGCATCCGGTGGAGGAGGTCGGTGATTTCTCGACCCAATGGATAGGTTAGCCTCACCTTAGCTGTGATTCCGTGGTCGCCCTCTCGGCGCCGCCCCGGCCCCTGACTCGTCCCTGACCCGCCCGCCGATCCCGAAGGAGCGTCGCGTGGCCCCCAACGCCGACGACCCGACCCCCGCCCGCCGCACCGCCTCCCGCCGCCGCTTCCTCACCGCCGGGCTCACCGGCGGTGCCGTGCTCGGCCTCGGCGGGCTCCTCACCGCCTGCGGCGGCTCGGGCGGGTCGGGCGGATCCGGCGCTGCGAAACCGTCCGGCGGCGGCTCCGCCGACCAGAAGTCGGTCAAGCAGGGCGGCGACGACTACGCCACCGTGATCGAGAAGATGAAGGGCTTCGGCACCGACGCCGCCCCCGGCGTCTACCCCCGCACGATCAGGCACGCGATGGGCGAGGCCGTCCTCCCCGCCAAGCCCGTCCGCGTCGTCGTCCTCGACACCGGCGAGCTCGACAACGTCGTGTCGCTCGGCGTCCAGCCGGTCGGCGTCGTCCACACCGACGGTTCGAGGACCATGCCGTCCTACCTCAAGGACAAGGCCGGCAGCCCTGCGAACGTCGGCACCGTCAACAGCCTCAACCTGGAGGCGATCGCCGCCCTCAAGCCCGACCTGATCCTCGGCAGCCAGCTGCGCGCCCAGGACCAGTACGGGCAGCTGTCGAAGATCGCACCGACCGTCTTCTCCCTGCGCCCCGGCTACCCGTGGAAGCAGAACTTCCTGCTCAACGCGAGCGCCTTCGGCCTGGAGGCCGAGGCCAGGGCCCAGCTCGACGCCTACCAGGCCGCCGCCACGACGATCGGCGCCCGGCTCGGCGACAAGCGACCGGCCATCACGCCGCTGCGCTTCATGCCCGGCAAGACCCGCCTCTACGCGGAGCTGTCGTTCATCGGCACGATCCTCACCGACGTGCCGCTGCCGCAGCCCGTGATCGAGCGGGTCAAGGAACTCGCCGTCGAGATCAGCCCCGAGCAGATCGACAAGGCGGACGCCGACTGGATCTTCTACGGCGTGTACGGATCGCCCAGCTCCACCAACCAGGACGCGGTACTCGGTGGCGCACTCTGGAAGACCCTCGGAGCGGTCAAGTCCGGTCAGGCGCGGCCGGTTTCGGACGAAACCTGGTTCCTCGGACTCGGCGTGACGGCGGCCAACGCGGTGCTCGCCGACCTCAAGGGCTTCGTCGCGCCCGGCAGTTGAGCCGACACGCCGGGTAGGGGCAGGGTGCCCGCGGCCCGCCCCGAAGGGGCGTGGGGGCGTCCGAACGAGGAACCGGCGCTTGGAGCTGGTCACTCCGTGCGGGAGGATCGTCGGGACCGTCCCCCGAAGGGCCCGTGCCGATGACCTCGCTCCACCCCACCCCCACCGACCCAGCCCGCCCCGACCCGGCTGCGGACCGCGCCGGAGCCCAGCGCCAGGCCGCCGCGCGCTGCTCCATCGCGCAGGCCACCGACGCGGGACAGCTCCCCGGTGCGCCGGGCAGCGGCGCCCGGGACGACTCGGTGCCGCGACCGCGCAGCGGCCACGGCAGCAGCACGCCGACCCGCGTACCCCTGACCGGCGCGCCGGACGAGCGGACGGCCGCCCGTGTGCAGGCCGCGCTCGCCGAACGGCTGCGGGCCGCCCGCCTGCAGGGGCGCACGCTCGCCGAGTTGGCCGCCGCCTGTCGACGGCCGGTGGCGGAGGTCGCGACGCTCCTCGGCGAGGCCGTGCCAGTGGAGGCTCCGCCGACCTGGCAGGTTCAGGACGATCCCGGAGGGCCCGGCGACGTCCACGCGCACGAACTCCGGCAGCCCGCCGAACCGACGGCCGAACGGTCGGTGCCGGTGCTGCGGGCGGCTCGCGAGGAACCGCGGACCCTCGGGACACGACGACCCTCGCCCTCGCGCCGGCTGCGCCGCATGCACCCCGACACCGCCCCGACCGGACAGGAGGCGGCCGAACGGGAGACGGTCGCACCTGACGGGCCGCTGCCGCGCAGGTCCGCACGGGGAGCGGGCAGGACGACGGCGGGGGCGAACGGGGCCGCAGGGGCCACTGCGGCCAGGCGGCCGGCCGGCGGCACCTGGGCCGACCAGGCCGAGACGCCGCTCGGGATCCTGATCGGCGTCGGCCCCCACCAGCCCGAGGCGGTCGGCCGCCCGGAGGAGCGCACGCCGGTCCGGGTGACCGCCGAGCCGGTCCGGATCGGGCGCGGCACCAGCCTCGTCGTGCTGCCCTCCTGGCGACCCGCCATCGCCGTCTCGGTGCCGACCGAGCAGTTGCTGTCCGCCACCGGTCTCGCCTTCGGTCAACTGGCCGGCGTGCAGCTGACGGTGATGATGAACCCCGGCGCCCTGCACGACCGGGAGCTCGACCTGCACGGCTGGCAGGCCGCGCGCGGGCGGCGCGGCGGACGGGCGTAGCCGGTCCGCGCCGTTCGGCCCGGCACCGTGCCCGGTGGCCGAACGTCAGTGCTCCGGCGGGGAGTTCGGGATGTAGCCGAGGTGGACGGCGACCGCGTCGCGCCCGTCGGCGTTCCAGTCGCCCGACCGGACCATCGTCAGCAACTCGGGGAGCCTGGGCGGCCAGAGCGCGTCGGCGTCCGGGGCGGCGAGGTCGGCCGGCGTCCACCAGCGCCAGTCGAGGATGCGGTCGACGGCGTGCACCGCGCTGACGTCGCCGACCGGGCCGCGGCGCGGGCCCCGGGTGACGTAGATGTGCTCGTGCTGGCGGACCGGGGTGCCGTGCCAGGTGAAGTCGTGCTCCCAGGTGCAGAGCAGCGGGCCGGGTTCGAGATCCGTCCAGCCGGTCTCCTCGCGGAGTTCGCGGACGGCGCCTTCGCGCGGGGTCTCGCCGGGGTCCAGCCCGCCGCCCGGCATCGTCCAGTGCACGCCGACCTCGGAGTTGTCGGAGCGGAGCAGGAAGACCGAGCCGTCCTCGGCCAGGACCGCCGTCCGGGCCGCCTGCCGGGGCACGCGCTCGCGGGGGCGCCGCAGTCCGGCGAGTCCCAGCGGGCTGCGGGAGCGCTGCTGTCGTTTCATCGGCCCACTCTCGCAGGGTCCGGCGACGGGCGTCTCGGAATTCCGGGACGGGGGTGGCGGGGCGTGCAGTGATCGGAAGAGCGGTGGCGGGACGGGCGCCGACGGTCCGGTGTGACGGCGCGCGAGGCCGTACCGCCGTACGCTGACGCCCATGCCCGTACCCGCGATCGTCTTTCCCGCCGACCCGCTCAACCCGCGCCGGCCCGACCCGCACTTCGCCTGGGAGGCCCGGCTGGTCCGGGAGTTGGGCGGCGAGCAGCACCTCGTGGACCACGACGCGCTGCTGACCGGACGGGCCGAGGAAGCCGTCCGGCGGGTGCCGGAGGACGGCGGCCCGCTCTGGTACCGGGGTTGGATGATCCCCTCCCGGGACTACGCCGCCTTCGCCACCGCCCTCTCCGCGCGCGGCGGGAACCTGCTCACGAGTGCCGCCGGCTACGCGGCCGCACACGAACTTCCCGGCTGGTACGGCGTGTTCGAGGGATCGACGCCGTCGAGCGTGTGGATCCCCTCGGCGGGCGAGGCGGCGGACGGATCGGCACCGGGGCCGGGGCGGGAGGAACTCGCCGATGCCGTCGCCCGGTTGGGCGGGCGCGGCCCGGCGATCGTCAAGGACTACGTGAAGTCCCGCAAGCACGAGTGGCACGAGGCCTGCTACGTGCCGGAGCTCGCCGATCCGGACGCCGTCGGTCGGGTGGTGGCCCGGTTCGTCGAGCTGCAGGGCGAGTTCCTGGCGGGCGGGGTGGTGCTGCGGCGGTACGAGGAGTTCGAGCGGGCGTCCGCTCCCGTCGGGGCCGAGGCCGGTCCCGGTGCCGCTACTGGGGGCACCCGGGCGGTCGAGGCCCGGGTGTGGTGGCTGGACGGCGAACCGGTGCTCGTAGGGCCGCACCCGGACGCGCCGCACGACGAGGTCGACCCCGACCTGAGCGGCGTCCGCTCCCTGGTGCGGACGCTCGGCTGCCGGTTCGTCACCACCGACCTCGCCAGCCGGGCGGACGGCTCCGGCTGGCGGGTGGTCGAGGTCGGGGACGGACAGGTGAGCGACCTGCCGCGCGGGATCGACGCGACCGGGCTGCTGACGTCGCTGATCGCGGCCTGAGCGTGGCTGCGGCCTGATCCGGGCCCGGTTCCGGCCCGGCGGCCTGAGCGTGGTTCGGACCCGACCTGAGCCCGGCGTGGGTCAGGCCGGGCCCGCCCGGCTCTCTTGGTCACCCGGCGGCGACGGTCCCCCCGACGGCGGGGGCCGCGTCGTGGTGCCCGTCAGCGATGAACGCGCGCCAGAGCCGCGCGTACGCCCCGTCGAGGGCGAGGAGTCCGGCGTGCGTGCCGTCCTCGACCACCCGGCCGTGGTCGAGGACGACGACCCGGTCGGCGCGTTCGGCGGTGGTCAGTCGGTGGGCGATCACCAGGGTGGTCCGTCCGCCGCTGAGCCGGTCGGCGGCGCTGTTCACGGCGGCCTCGGTGGCCAGGTCGAGCGCGGCGGTGGCCTCGTCGAGCAGCAGGATGTCCGGGTCGACCAGTTCGGCCCGGGCCAGCGCGATCAGCTGGCGCTGACCTGCCGAAAGGTTTCGCCCCCGGCCCGTGACCTCGTGGTCGTACCCGCCCGACAAGCGAACGATCATCTCGTGCGCGCCGACCGCCCGCGCCGCGGCCTCCACCTCGGCAGCCGTGGCCTCCGGCCGGCCGTAGGCGATCGCCTCCCGCACCGTGCCCGCGAACAGGTACGCCTCCTGCGGCACGACGCCGAGCCGGTGGCGGTACTGCGCGAGGTCGTACCGGGTGAGGTCGACCCCGTCGACCCGGACGGTGCCCTCGGTCGCGTCGTAGAAACGGGCGACCAGCTTCACCAGCGTCGACTTGCCGGCCCCCGTCTCGCCGACCAGCGCCACCGTCTGACCGGCGGGTATGTGCAGGTCCACCCCGGTGAGCACGTCCGGGGAACCGTCCGCGCCGCCGTTGTAGGCGAAGCCGACGCCCTCGAAGGAGATCTCGCCGCGCAGCCTCTTCTCGACCGGCACCGGCTCGGCCGCGACGGCGGTGGTCGTCGGCGTGCGCAGCAGCTCCCGGATCCGGCCGAGGCCGACCGACGCCTGCTGGTAGCCGTCGAACACCTGGGAGAGCTGGTTCACCGGCGCGAAGAACAGGTCGATGTAGAGGAGGTAGGCGACGAGCGCGCCGACCGTCAGGGTGCCCGCGTCGACCCGGGCCGCGCCAACGATCAGCACCAGCGCGGCGGCCACGCTGGACAGGAACTGGACGAACGGGAAGTAGAGCGAGATGTAGAGCTGCGCCCGGACCCGCGCCTCCCGGTAGGCGACGCCCCGGGCGACGAAGCGGTCGGTGTTGGCGTCCAGGCGGCGGAACGCCTGGACGATCCGCATGCCGGCCACGTTCTCCTGGAGGTCGGCGTTGACGGTGCTGATCAGGTCCCGGGAGATCTCGTACTGGTCCCGGGACTTCCGGCGGAACACCAGCGTGGCGATCACCAGCAGCGGCAGCACGGCGAAGACCACCAGGGCCAGGCCCGCGTCGATGATCAGCAGGGCGGCGAAGATCCCGGCGAAGGTCAGCAGGCTGACCACGGCGGTGACGACCCCGGTCTGCAGGAAGGACGTCAACGAGTCGAGGTCGGTGGTCATCCGGGTCATGATCCGGCCGGTCAGCTCGCGCTCGTAGAAGTCCAGGCCGAGCCGGTTGAGGTGGGCGAAGATCTTGAGGCGGAGGGTGTAGAGCACGCGCTCGCCGGTGCGACCGCTGACCCGGTTCTCGGCGCTCTGCACCAGCCAGTCCAGCAGGACGACCACCAGGGCGGCCACCGAGGCCACGGCGACCCCGGACATCAGGGTCTTGCTCACGCCCTGGTCGATGCCGTGCCGGATCAGGATCGGCAGCACCAGTGCGGCGCCCGCGTCCAGGGCGACCAGCAGCAGCGCCAGGGCGAGCGGGGCCCGGAAGGGGCGCAGCATGCGGCGGAGGGAGAAGTCCGGGTCGCCGGCCTCGGCCTCGGCGCGCGGTATCTCCGGGCTGTCGGTGGCGGGCGGGAGGGCGGCGACCTTGGCCAGCAGGTCGGGCTCGGCGGTGCGGGCCGCCTTGGTCAGGGCGGGGGTGGGGAGGTCGGGGGTTGGGGTCGCCTGGGCGTCGGTCGAGGCGCCGGCCTTGGGCGCGGTGTTCGTCGCGGGCTCGCGCTCGGGCTCAGGTGCGGCCTCGGGCGCGGTGCGGCCGGCCTCCGGGTCGGTGATCAGAGCCCGGTACTGGGGACATCGGGCCTCCAGTTCCTCGTGGGTGCCGATGTCCAGCAGTCGGCCGCGGTCCAGCACGGCGATCCGGTCGGCGAGCTGGAGGGTCGAGCGGCGGTGGGCGATCAGCAGCGTGGTGCGGCCGGTCATCACCGAGCGCAGCGCGTCGTGGATCTCCGCCTCGATCTGCGGGTCGACCGCGGACGTCGCGTCGTCCAGCAGCAGGATCCGCGGGTCGGTGAGGATCGCGCGGGCCAGGGCTATGCGCTGGCGCTGGCCGCCGGAGAGGGTGAGGCCCTGCTCGCCGACCTTGGTGTCGTAGCCGTCCGGCAGCGCGCGGACGAACTCGTCGGCCTGCGCGGCGCGCGCGGCGGCGACGACCTGTTCGTCGGTGGCGTCGGGCCGGCCGTACGCGATGTTGGTGCGGACCGTCTCGGAGAAGAGGAAGCTCTCCTCGGGGACGATGCCGACGGCCGAGCGGACCGAGTCGAGGGTGAGGTCGCGCAGGTCGTGGCCGTACAGGCGGATGGTGCCGGCCGCCGGGTCGTAGAACCGGGGAACCAGTTGGGCCACCGTCGACTTGCCGGAGCCGGAGGCGCCGACGAGGGCCAGGGTCTCACCGGGGGCGAGCGTCAGGTCCAGGCCGTGCAGGACGGGCACGGGGTGCTCGGGGTCGTAGCGGAACTCGACCCGGTCGAACTGCAGGGCCACGCCGGGCGTGCGCGGGCCGACGGTCGCGGTACCGGTGGCGTCCCGGTGCCCGGCGCCGAGGGCGCCTTCAGGGCCGGCGCCGGTGAGGTCGAGGGCCACCGCGTCCGGGCGCTCCTGGACCAGCGGGCGCTCGTCGATCAGCTGGAGGACGCGCTCGACGCCCGCCCGGGCCTGCTGGCCGACCGTGATGACCATGGTGAGCATCCGCACCGGGCCGGTCATCTGGGCGACGTACGTGGAGAAGGCGACGAAGGTGCCGAGCGAGACCCGCCCGTCCACGGCCAGCCAGCCGCCGAAGGCCAGCACCGCGACCTGGGCGAGCGCCGGGATCGCCTGCATCGCCGGGTTGTAGCGGGCGTTGAGCCGGATCGAGCGCAGGCGGGCGGCGAAGAGGTTGCGGGAGGCGACCTCCAGCTTGTCCAGCTCCTGCGCCTCCTGGCCGAAGCCCTTGACCACGCGGACGCCGCCGATCGCCTCGTCCACGACCCCGGCGACGGCCGCGGCCTCCTGCTGGGCCGCCCAGGTCGAGGGGAACAGGCGCTTGCGGCTGAGGACGGTCACCCACCAGAGGGCGGGGGCCATCACGAGGGCGATCAGGGTGAGCGGCGGGGAGAGCCAGACCATCACGCCCGCCGACATGACGAACATCAGCAGGTAGCCGGTCATCATCGGCAGCATCGAGAGCAGCCCGTTGACCAGCTGCAGGTCCGACGTGGCGCGACCGACCACCTGGCCGGTGTCCAGCCGGTCCTGGCGGTGGCCGTCGAGCCGGCCGAGCGAACGGAACAGGTCGCTGCGCATGTCGTGCTGGACGTCAAGCGCGAGCTGACCGCCGTAGTAGCGGCGGACCTGCGTGCAGCCGAAGACCACGACGGCGGCGAGCAGCAGGACGATCGCCCAGGGGCCGAGCGGGCGGGAGTGCGTGGTGATGACGTCGTCGATGATCAGCTTGGTGACCAACGGCACGAGCGACGTGACGGCCATGCCGACGAGCGAGGCGCCGAAGGCGAGCAGCAGGCTGCGCCGGGACCGCAGGCAGTAGCCGATCAGGCGGCGCAGCCAGCCGCCGGCCTCGGGGGACGTGGCGGTCGCGGCCGGCACGGGGGTTGCGGCTGGCGCAGGAGTCGTGGGGGCAGGCTGAGTCGCCGCGAGCGCCGGGCCGACCGGGGTCTCCGGGGGCACCAGGCTCTCGGGACCGGCCGCGGCGGTCGGTCCCGGTTTCGCGTCGGGGGCAGGTGGGCTGCTCGGGGATTGCTCCACCGTAGATCCGTGAGTCTCAGGCATATTTAGGGATGCTAACCATTCCATCGGGACGCCGCCATGCCGTTTCCGGCCGGGCCGGGGTGCGGGGCGGGTCGGGCGCACGCCCGGGCGCGCGCTCGCGACACGCTCCGGCGGAGTGGCCAACAGCCTGCGGCCTGCGGTGATTCCCGCCCGGACACCCGGACGGACCAACCGGCCCCGCTGCCACCAGGGTCGTCCATGCCCGCCCCGACCGCCCACCGGCCAGGGGCGGGCGGGTGCCGTCCTTTGGACCTAGGCCCGGAGGCGGGACAGGAGCCGGGCGCGGCCGCGGCCGGCCTCAGGCGGAGCACAGGCGGCCTCAGGCGGAGCACAGGCGGCCTCGAACGTGGCCACGAGTGCGGGCGGCCCCAGGCGGGGGCGCAGGGCGACCCCGGGCTCAGGCTGACCCCGGGCGCGGCCGCAACCGGCCTCAGGCGTGGGCGGACGCCGATTCGGCCGCTGCCGAGAACGCACCGTGGGCGAGGCTGCGCAGCAGCGCGGCCATGCCGTCGCGTTGGAGACCGGGGCCGGGGCGATCGGCCTGGGCCGCCGGGTTGGGGCCGAGACTGTGCGGGGTCGAGTTGATCAGGCCGAAGACGGCGTGCACCGCGGCGCGGGCGACCGGCTCGGCGGCGGGGTCGGCCAGCGCCGGGTAGGCCTGCCGGACCACGTCGACCCACAGCTCGACGTAGCCGCGCTGGAGCCGGCGGACGGTGCGGCGGTCCTCCTCCTTGAGGTTCAGCAGCTCGCGGTCGTGCAGGGTGATCAGGTCGCGGTCGTCGAGGGCGAACTCGACGTGACCGCCGATCAGCGCGTCCAGCGCGGCGGCCGGGCCGTCGCCGCCGCCCGCGCGCCGCCGCCCCTCCTCCAGCAGACGCTCGCTGATGCCGATCAACAGGTCGGCGAGCATCGCGTCCTTCCCGGCGAAGTGCCGGTAGAGACCGGGGCCGCTGATGCCGACGGCCTTGCCGATCTCGTCCACACCCACGCCGAGGAAGCCCCGGGCGGCGAAGAGCCGGGCGGCTTCCCGGCGGATCTGGTCGCGGCGCGGGAGCGCGGTGGTTCCGGGGACGTTCGGCATGCCGCCCATCGTAGACAGTCGGGTTATCGCCCGTTAACCTGGGCGCGTAAGTTAACGTTAATTAACTTCAGGGAGAGCGGGCGCACCGGAACCCGGGCCACCCCGCCACCCGGTGCCGAGGGCAAGGGAGCTCTTGGGAATGGTCATCTCAACCGCCGGCGTATCCACCGGCGTCCATGGCAGCGCAACGCGTGGTGGAGCGGCGGGCGGCACCGCGGCGCCCGGGCCCGTACCGCCGGGGGCCGCCGCCCCCGCGCCCCGGCTCGGCACGGCCGTCGACCCTGCCTCCGAGGCCTACCGGTCCAACACCGAGGCGCACCGGGCGCTGGTCGCCGAGCTGCGCGAGAAGCTCGGCACGGCCGCCCTCGGCGGTGGCGCCAAGGCCCGCGCACGGCACACCGCGCGCGGCAAGCTACTGCCCCGCGACCGCGTGGACACGCTGCTCGACCCGGCCTCGCCCTTCCTGGAACTGGCCCCGCTGGCGGCCGACGGGATGTACGACGGCGCCGCGCCCGCCGCCGGCGTCATCGCCGGCATCGGCCGGGTCGCCGGACGCGAGGTGGTGGTCGTCGCCAACGACGCCACCGTCAAGGGCGGCACGTACTACCCGATGACGGTGAAGAAGCACCTGCGCGCCCAGGAGGTCGCGCTGGAGAACCGTCTCCCCTGCATCTACCTGGTGGACTCCGGCGGCGCGTTCCTCCCCATGCAGGACGAGGTGTTCCCCGACCGGGACCACTTCGGCCGGATCTTCTACAACCAGGCCAGGCTCTCGGCCGCGGGCATCCCGCAGATCGCCGCCGTGCTCGGCTCGTGCACGGCGGGCGGCGCGTACGTCCCGGCGATGAGCGACCAGGCCGTCATCGTCCGCAACCAGGGCACGATCTTCCTGGGCGGGCCGCCGCTGGTGAAGGCCGCCACCGGCGAGGTGGTCACCGCCGAGGAGCTGGGTGGTGGCGAGCTGCACTCCCGGACCTCCGGCGTGACGGACCACCTGGCCGAGGACGACGCCCACGCCCTCTCCATCGTCCGCACGATCGTGGCCGGCCTGGGCCCGCGCCCGGAGCGGCCGTGGCCGCTGGCCGCGGTCGAGCCGCCGGCCGTCGACCCGGCCGGCCTGTACGGGGCCGTCCCGGTGGACCCGCGCACGCCCTACGACGTGCGCGAGGTGATCGCCCGGCTGGTCGACGGCAGCCGGTTCGCCGAGTTCAAGGCCGAGTACGGCGCGACCCTGGTCACCGGCTTCGCCCGGATCCACGGCCACCCCGTCGGCATCGTCGCCAACAACGGCGTGCTGTTCTCCGAATCAGCCGTCAAGGGAGCCCACTTCATCGAGTTGTGCGACCAGCGCGGCATTCCCCTCCTCTTCCTGCAGAACATCACCGGCTTCATGGTCGGCCGGCAGTACGAGGCGGGCGGCATCGCCAAGCACGGCGCCAAGATGGTCAACGCCGTCGCCTGCACCCGCGTCCCGAAGCTGACCGTGGTGATCGGCGGCTCGTACGGAGCCGGCAACTACTCGATGTGCGGCCGGGCCTACTCTCCTCGCTTCCTGTGGATGTGGCCGGGCGCGAAGATCTCCGTGATGGGCGGCGAGCAGGCGGCCTCCGTCCTCGCCACCGTCCGCCGCGACCAGTTGGAGGGGCACGGCGAGGAGTGGCCGGCCGAGGCGGAGGAGGAGTTCAAGCGCCCCGTCCGCGAGCAGTACGAGCGTCAGGGCAACGCCTACTACGCCACGGCCCGGCTCTGGGACGACGGCGTGATCGACCCGATGGACACCCGCACCGTGGTCGGACTCGCCCTCACCGCCTGCGCCAACTCCCCGCTGCCGCCGCCCGGTCCGTACGGCGTCTTCCGGATGTGACCCCGCGCTCCCCGGGCAGGGCCCCGCACCTCCCTTCCCCGCCCGGGGCGCACCAGCTCCCGGGGTGACCCCTCCGACGCCGGCCGCCGGGCCCCTCGCCCGGGCCCGCGCCCGGACCGTCCTCCCCACCTCCTTCGTACGGCCCCCTCGACCCGGAGGAACGCCTCCCATGTTCGACACAGTTCTGGTCGCCAACCGCGGCGAGATCGCCCTCCGGGTGATCCGCACCCTGCGGCGGCTCGGCGTGCGCTCGGTCGCCGTGTTCAGCGACGCCGACGCCGACGCTCCGCACGTCCGCGAGGCCGACGTCGCCGTCCGGCTCGGCCCGGCCGACCGCAGCGACAGCTCGGCCGCCGAGACCTACCTGCGGACCGACCAGATCCTCGCCGCCGCCCGGCGCACCGGCGCCCAGGCCGTCCACCCCGGCTACGGCTTCCTCGCCGAGAACGCCGCCTTCGCCCGCGCCTGTGCGGACGCGGGCCTCGTCTTCATCGGTCCTCCTCCCGGTGCGGTCGAGCTGATGGGCGACAAGATCAACGCCAAGGAGGCCGTCCGGACCGCCGGCGTCCCGGTGGTCCCCGGGAGCAGGGCCACCGCGCCCACCGACGACGAACTCGTCGCCGCCGCGGACGAGATCGGCTACCCCGTCCTCCTCAAGCCGTCCGCCGGCGGCGGCGGCAAGGGCATGCGGCTCGTGCGGGACCCGGCCGAACTGCGCACCGAGATCGCCGCCGCACGCCGTGTCGCCCGGACGGCCTTCGGTGACGACACCCTGCTCCTGGAGCGCTGGGTGGACCGCCCCCGCCACATCGAGGTGCAGGTGCTCGCCGACGCCCACGGCACCACCGTCCACCTCGGCGAGCGCGAATGCAGCCTCCAGCGCCGCCACCAGAAACTGATCGAAGAGGCACCCTCCGTCCTGCTCAACGCCGAGACCCGGGCCGCGATGGGCGCCGCGGCCGTCCGCGCCGCGGAGTCCTGCGGCTACACCGGGGCCGGCACCGTGGAGTTCATCGTTCCCGGCATCGACCCGGACTCCCCCGCCCCCGATTCCCCCGAGGGTGTGCGGGAGTTCTTCTTCATGGAGATGAACACCCGTCTCCAGGTGGAACACCCCGTCACCGAGCTCGCCATCGCCGTCACCGACCCGGACGGCGGCCGGCCCCGCCGTCTGGACCTGGTCGAGTGGCAGCTACGCGTCGCCGCCGGCGAGCGGCTCACCTTCGGCCAGTCCGACATCTCCTTCCTGGGCCACGCCATCGAGGCCCGCATCTGCGCCGAGGACCCGGAACGGGACTTCCTGCCCACCGGCGGACGCATCCTGGTGCTCGACGAGCCGCAGGGCGAGGGCGTCCGGGTCGACTCCGGGGTCGCCCCCGGAAGCGTCATCACCAGTGCCTACGACCCGATGCTCGCCAAGGTCATCGCGTACGGGCCCGACCGCCCGACCGCACTCCGCCGCCTGCGCGCCGCGCTGGCCGACACCCGCATCCTGGGCGTCACCACCAACACCGGCTTCCTGCGGCGACTGCTCGCCCACCCCGACGTCGTCGCCGGCCGACTGGACACCGGCCTGGTGGAACAGACCGTCCTGCAACAGCCCGCGCTGCTGGCCTCACCGCACTCGCCCGCGACGGCCGCCGGCTCGGCAGCCGACCAGGCCGACCGAACCGCCCGGACCGACCACCTGCCCCCGGCCGACCCGGCCGCGCCCGACGGATCTCCCGCACCTGCCCACCTCCTCTACTACGCGGCCGCCCTCGCACGGCACGCGGACCTCACCCCGGCCGCCGACTCCGGCGGCTGGACCGACCCCTTCTCCCTCCCCTCCGGCTGGCGCCTGGGCGGCGCACCCGCCTGGACCACCCACCGGCTCCGGGCCCCCGGCCAGGACCCCGTACCGGTGCGCATCCGTCCGATCACTGCCGGCAACGTAGCCGGGAGCACTGACATTCCCGGCAATGTCACCCTCGAGGTGGAAATCGGACTCGGCTCCGGCCCGGCCCACCGGGCCCGGGCGGTCCGCACCGCCGACCGGCTGCACCTGACGGTCGACGGCCTGCAGACCTCCTTCGCGCTGACCGTCGACGACACCCCCGGGGTCGCCGGCGCCCCGGTGACCTGGCTCGGCGTCGAGGGCGACGCCTGGCCGCTGCACAGCCACGACGCGGTCGGCGAGGGCGCCGCCGCGGCCGGCGCCCACCACGGCGCCCTCACCGCCCCGATGCCCGGCACCGTCACCGTCGTCAAGACCGCGACGGGCGAGGCGGTCCGCAAGGGCCAGGCCCTGCTCGTCCTGGAGGCCATGAAGATGGAACACGTGATCTCCGCCCCGCACGACGGAGTCGTGAGCGAGCTCCGGGCCACCGCCGGGGCCACCGTCGCGATGGAGGAGCTGCTGGTCGTGGTCACCGCCGCGGAGGAGGGCGCGGACATTCCCGCGGGCGCCCCCACGGGCGCGGACGCGACCGCCACGAGCCCGGTGGAGGTGCGGTCGTGACCACCGCCTCCCCCGCCCACGAGCCCGACGCGCTCGAACTGGGCCTGCCCGACCCCGTCCGCGCTCCAGGCCTGCCCGAGGAGGTCCGGATCCACGAGGTCGGACCGCGCGACGGGCTGCAGAACGAGAGCGCCCTGGTGCCCGTCGAGGTCAAAGCCGAGTTCATCGCCCGGCTCGCCGCCGCCGGGCTGCGGACGGTCGAGGCCACCAGCTTCGTCCACCCCAAGTGGGTGCCGCAGCTCGCCGACGCCGAGGACCTGGTGCCCCGGCTGGCCGACCTGCCCGGGCGCCACCCCGGACTGCGGCTGCCCGTCCTGGTGCCCAACGAGCGCGGCCTCGACCGCGCGCTCGCCCACCACGCCGCCGACATCGCGGTGTTCGCCAGTGCCACCGAGACCTTCGCGCGCCGCAACCTCAACCGCTCGGCGGACGAGGCGATGGCGATGTTCCGCCCGGTCGTCGAGCGCGCCACGGCGGCCGGGGTCGCGGTCCGCGGCTACCTCTCGATGTGCTTCGGCGACCCGTGGGAGGGCCCCGTCCCGGTCTCCCAGGTGGTCCGCCACGGCGTCGCGCTGCTGGAGATGGGCTGCGCCGAGCTGAGCCTCGGCGACACGATCGGCGTCGCCACCCCGGGCCAGGTCGCCGCCCTGCTCGCCGCGTTCGCCGCGGCGGGGGTGCCGGCCGAGCGGCTCGCGGTGCACTTCCACGACACCTACGGCCAGGCGCTCAGCAACACGCTGGCCGCGCTCCGCGAGGGCGTCACCACCGTCGACGCCTCGGCCGGCGGCCTGGGCGGCTGCCCGTACGCCAAGAGCGCGACCGGCAACCTCGCCACCGAGGACCTCGTGTGGATGCTGCACGGCCTCGGCGTCCGGACCGGCGTGGACCTGCGCGCGCTGGTCGCCACCAGTGGCTGGATGGCCGAACGCCTCGGCCGCCCGAGCCCGTCCCGCACCGTCCAGGCGCTGCTCGGCGCCGCCCGGGGCTGACCGTCCCGGAACGCCGTCCGGCGTCCCCCGTCCACTCGGACGACCTTCTTTCCAGACGACCACACCGCGCGACCGTCACGCCATCGGACGGACGCCGGTCACCCCGCTCACGCCCGCGGCCACCCCGCCCGGGCGGCCCCAGGAGGAACACCGTGTTCGATCACCGGCTGAACAGCGAGTACGAGGACCTGCGGCGCACCGTCGCCGAGTTCGCCCAGGACGTGGTGGCGCCGAAGATCGGCGAGTTCTACGAGCGGGAGGAGTTCCCGTACGAGATCGTCCGCGAGATGGGGCGGATGGGCCTGTTCGGCCTGCCCTTCCCCGAGGAGTACGGCGGCATGGGCGGCGACTACTTCGCGCTCGGCCTCGCGCTGGAGGAACTCGCCCGCGTCGACTCGTCGGTGGCCATCACCCTGGAAGCGGCGGTCTCCCTCGGCGCCATGCCGATCTACCGCTTCGGCACCGAGGAGCAGAAGCGCGAGTGGCTGCCGCGGCTCACCTCGGGCGAGCTCCTCGGCGCCTTCGGCCTGACCGAGCCCGAGGGCGGCTCGGACGCCGGCGCGACCCGCACGACGGCCCGCTACGACGAGGCCACCGACGAGTGGGTCATCAACGGCACGAAGTGCTTCATCACCAACTCCGGGACGGACATCACCGGGCTGGTCACCGTCACCGCCCTCACGGAACCGATCGCTCGTTCGAGTGAAGAGGGCGAATTCCGCTCGCCAACGCGCGAGATCTCTTCCATCATCGTGCCCACCGGGACCCCGGGGTTCCAGGTCTCGAAGAAGTACTCGAAGGTCGGGTGGAACGCATCCGACACCCGCGAACTGTCCTTTACCGACTGCCGCGTTCCCGCGGCCAACCTGCTGGGCGAGCGTGGCCGAGGCTACGCCCAGTTCCTGCGGATCCTCGACGAGGGCCGCATCGCGATCGCGGCCCTGGCCACCGGCCTGGCCCAGGGCTGCGTCGACGAGTCCGTCGCGTACGCCGGCACGCGCCGGGCCTTCGGCCGGCCGATCGGTGCCAACCAGGCCATCCAGTTCAAGCTCGCCGACATGGAGCTGCGCGCCCACACCTCCCGCCTGGCCTGGCGGGACGCCGCTTCCCGGCTGCTGCACGGAGAACCGTTCAAGAAGGAGGCCGCCATCGCGAAGCTGTACTCGTCCGAGGCCGCCGTCGACAACGCGCGCGAGGCGACGCAGATCCACGGCGGGTACGGCTTCATGAATGAATTCCCGGTCGCCCGTTTCTGGCGCGACTGCAAGATCCTGGAGATCGGCGAGGGCACGTCGGAGGTCCAGCGCATGCTCATCGCCCGGGAGCTCGGCGTCACGTCCTGAACCGTCCCTGCGGGGGTGACGCCCGCCCCCGCAGGGACGGTTCGGGCGGGGCGGCCAGGGCTGCCCGGCGGCCATGGTCGGCAGCTGCGGCCGCCTCCGGCGGGCGGCGACAGCCGTGGGCCCGCGCCGAAGCAGGACGGTGAGGGGACGGACGCCGGGCTGGTGCGGCGTCAGGGGATGACGATCACCGGGCGGTTGGCACGGCGCGCCAGCCGGCCGGAGACCGAACCGAAGATCTTGCCGAGCAGGCCGTGCGTCGTCCCGACGACGATGGCGTCGGCGGCGTACTCGCGGCCGACCTCCTCGATCTCATGGCAGATGTCGCCGCCGCGCTCGACCAGGATCCACGGCACGCCGGCGAGGAAGTCGGCGCAGGCGAGCTCCAGGCCCAGCACCTCGGTGCGGTGATCCGGGAGGTCCACGAAGACGGGAGGCTCACAGCCCGCCCAGACCGTGGCGGGCAGGCGGTTGGCGACGTGCACGATCACCAGGCCGCACTGCGAACGGCGGGCCATGCCCACCGCGTAGGCGAGGGCTCGCTCGCTGGACAGCGAGCCGTCGAAGCCGACGACCACACCGTGCTGGAAGGCCGGGTCACAGGCGCGGCCGGGCTCGTCCTGGACGATCGGCTCGGTGTGCGCGCCGGACCGGCCGGACGTCTCCGGGCGGTCGGCGCCCGGGCCCAGGCGCCCGCTCACCGCGGGCTCCGCGCGGTCGACCGCGGGCTCGCCACGCCGCCGGCGGTCACCGGGACGATCACCGGCGCGGTCGCGGCGGACGATGTTGCGCAGCGAGCGCGCGAAGCCCTGCACGCCGCCGTGCGCGGGCTCGTGGTGCTCTGCACGGTGGGCGCCGCCGGGAGCGTCCGCGTCGGACCGACCGGAGCCTGCACGGCCGGAGTCCGCTCGGCCGACGTCCGCGGTGCCGGTGACTTCATCACTGGTGGCTCCGTCGCCGGTGTCTGCACGGCCGGTGTCTGCACGGCCGGTGCCAGCACGGCCTGTACCCGCACGGCCGGAATGCGCACGGCTCGAATCCACCTGGCCGAAACCCGCATGGTCGGCGTCGTCGCGTGGAGCGGAGTCGCCTCCGGTCGCCGGACCCGTGCCACGGGGCGCGTCCGGTTCAACCGGTCGGGAGAACTCAAAACCAGCCATGGCTCACGGCTCTTCGCGGGAGAGGGGCCGACAGGAGAGGACAACGCTGCCCGGGGAGCAGGCCCGCCCACGGGATGACATCGGTCTGCGCCGCCCAGCACCGTTTGTGACCTGTTCCTTTCAGAGTACGACGGGCATGAGGCCCAGCCCAGCGGCGAAGCCCCGGGGCGCCGTTGTTCCTGCGAAAGGGGGATGCGCCCACCGAGACCACACGCCCCGCTCGCACGCCTTCGCGCCCCCTCCGGAAAGGAGGTTCCCTGGAGCTTGACTGAGCGAACCGGACGGCGCAACAGGCCCACGGGACACCGTGACCGGACTGTCATTGATCGGCGACGATCCGTCGCGGACCGTCGCGACCCGTGACGTCCCACCCGTCCCACCAGGCCCGTTCCGCCCCACTGGCACACCGGTCCGCAGTACCCGTTTCAGCCACTTCGTACGGGTTCGCGACGCTCTCTGGCATTTGCCAGGTGCATAGGCGCGGGCACTGGCACCATGCTCGGCATGCCCTTGCTCCTGTTCGACCTCGACAACACGCTGCTCCCCAGGGACGCCGCTTTCCGGGCCTGGGCGCAGGACTTCCTGTCCGAACGCGACCTGCCGCCGGGAGACGTCGACTGGTTCGTCACCCTGGACGGCGGCGGCTACGTGCCGCGCAGCACCGTACTGTCCGCCGTCCGGCGCCGCTACGGCTTGGACGCCTCTTCCGACGACCTGCTCGACCACTACCGACACGGCATCAACTCGCACATCCACTGCCCGACCCGACACGTCGAAGCGCTGCGGGCGGCCCGGGCCGCCGGGTGGACCCTCGGCATCGTCAGCAACGGCGGCACGGGCCCCCAGTTGGAGAAGATCCTGCGGACCGGGCTCGGACCGCTGGTCGACGGCTGGGTCATCTCCGAGGAGGCGGACTGCGTCAAGCCCGACCCGCTGATCTTCGAGATCGCCGCCCGGCGGTGCGGCTTCTCCCCCACCGGCGACTGGGCGGCGCACACCTGGATGATCGGGGACCACGCGCCGGCCGACATCGCCGGAGCGGAGCTGACCGGTCTGCGCAGCGTCTGGCTGCACCACGGCCGGCCCTGGGCCGAGATCGGCTACCGGCCGACGCTGAAGGCCGCCGGCCTGCCGGAGGCCGTCGGCCAGGTGCTGGCCGCACGCAACGCGCCGTCCGTCCGGGCGGGCGTCCGCGCGGGCGTGCCGGTCCGGCGGCGACCGGCCGCGCAGACGCGCATGGTGGCCGCCACGGCGGTAAGCGCTGCGAGTGCGCAGGCGGCCGTGACGGCGCTCGTCGGCGCGCGGCCCGGCGTACGGCCGACGGCGTCCGCCCCGGAGGGCTCACGTGCGCCTGCTCCCGTGAGCGCCGGGGCGGGCGGCGCAGGAGGGCCGGAGGCGGGGGTCGCTGTCCGAAACCGCTCAGGCGAGCTTGCCGTGATCGTCGCGGAGCACAACGAGGCGGCCGCGAACGGCGCGGGCACGTCCCTCGAACGTCCAACGGCGTTGCTCCCCACGGCGGATGGGCCCGTGCGAACCAGGTTCGCCGTCCCGCTGGGGGTGCTGCCGACGGCAGCGGCGCGGTAGGTCGCCGACAAGCCGACAAGAGGTCGCCGGCAAGAGGTCGCCGGCGAGGCGGTCGTACCGGGGCTACCCCTGTTCCCGGGCCGCCGGTGCGGTCCGGGTCCACCAGCACGTGCGCCCCTGGTCGGCGAACCCGAGCCTGCGGTACAGCGGTTCGCCTGCGGCGGTGGCGACCAGGGTCGCCGGGCGGTCGGGGCGGGCCGCCGCCAGGGCGGTCTGCATCACGCCGCGCGCCACGCCCCGGCCACGGGCGAAGGGCAGCGCGGCCAGCCAGTACACCCCGGCGGCACGGCCGTCGTCGTAGGTGAGGCAGGCGCCCGCCGGCGTGCCGTCGAGGCGTCCCAGCCACACGCGGCAACCGGGGTCGCTCAACATCCGCTCCGGGACCGCCCCGCCGCGCGTCCAGGGCTGCCGGGCGGGCTGCGGAAATCCGTCGACGATCACGCGTTCCGCGGCGGCGAGGGTGTCGACGTCCGCTACCTCATCGACCGTCAGGGAACCGCCACCCGCGGCCTCGCGGACGTACGGCAGCGACCGCCCGCCGCCGACGAGCGGGCCCGGCTCACGGACCATCACCGGCATGACCGGCAGGCGGGTGGCGCCGAGGCCGATCAGGTCGAGGCCGCCGTACGGGTCCTCCAGGGTGAAGCGCTGGGTGCTCCAGGCCGCCAGGAGCTCGGCCAACTCCGCTTCCAGCAGGGCCGGTTCGGCGTACGGGCGGGCGATAAGGACGCGGTGCGGATCGTCCGGCGTGCGGGCACAGCGGACGGCGGTGAGGGCGCCACCGGTGCGGGTCCGCCAGCCGTGCGCCCGGGCCTGGCCGAGCCAGAAGGCGGCGGCGTTGTCGTTGGCCTGTTCGAGCCGGCGCGGATCGTTCACGGCAGGACGGTAACCCGGGCCGTCACGTCGGCCGCGGCCCGCCCGGACCCTGGCCGAATGAAGCCAGGGAGGCGCACTTCCGCCGACTTGTGCGCCCTCCCGTGCACCGCCGATTTTCGGTCAATTTCTGGCCGGTCCCTCCCGCTTGGGCAAATCCGCAGCCCAGACCCGCCGGCCGGGCGCCCCGAAGCCGGACACCCCAGGAGCGGCCCCGCGACAACCAGCCACCGTGACACCGGCCCTCTTCCCAGAAGGGTCGACGGGTGCCACGCTTCGTGATCGAATGCATCACGCCAAATTGCCATGTCGACATAGCGTCGGATGGTGAACTTGTCACAACGGCAACGGTCCACCCGATAGATTTCGATCTTGGCTAGCAGTGCCGCACCACCCACACCACACCACCGAGGGGGCTTGAGCGCCTTGAGCAGGGTGAGCAGGAGCGACGCGGGTCCTGACAGCGGCCAGACGGTGGCCGGCATCGCGGGTCGCCCCGCGAGAAGCGCTGGCACCTCCGCGATCGCCGCCACCACCCGCAACTCCGGCACCTCTTCGTACCCCTCCCACTCCGCCGGACCGGCCACTCCGGCCGCCCCCTCCGCCGCGCCCGGCGCCCCTTCCTACGGCGCTTCCCCGGAGCACGGCGGACCGGCCGTCAGTCGAGGCCACCTCAACCCCGGCCAGTCGTACGGCTCCGGTGGTGCGGGCGCGGGTTACGGATCCGGAAACACGGGCCCGGGTTACGGATCCGGAAACACGGGCCCGGGTTACGGATCCGGCACCGCCGGCCCGGGTTACGGATCCGGCAGCGCGGGCCCGGGTTACGGCGGGGACTACCCCGTCTACCCGGGCACGTCCGGCGCGCCCAACCTCCCCGGCGGCTCCGCCGGCACGCTCGGCAGCGTCGGCCTCGGCCCCGGTGTGGGCGTCGCGGGCGGGCACGGAGCGCTCGGACACGGCGGTCCGCACGGTCCGGCACACGGCGCTGCCCACGGCGGCCCGCTCGGCGAGCGGTCCGGCGCGAACGGCTCCGCGACCCCGGTGATGACCGCCGCGCCGCGCAAGCTGTCCGGCCGGCGCCGCCGCGAGACCGTCGCGGTGCTGATCTTCGGCGGCGCCCCGATCTTCGAGAGCTCGATCCCGCTCTCCGTCTTCGGGGTCGACCGCCAGGACGCCGGGGTGCCGCGCTACCGCCTGCTGGTGTGCGCCGGGGAGGAGGGCCCGCTCGCCACCACCGGTGGCCTCACCCTCTCCGCCCCCTACGGCCTGGAGGCCCTGGCCCGGGCCGGCACGATCGTCGTACCGGCCTGGCGGTCGATCTCGCAGCCGCCGCCGGTCGAGGCGATCACCGCCCTGCGCAAGGCGCACCACGAGGGTGCGCGGATCATCGGCCTGTGCACCGGCGCGTTCGTGCTCGCCGCGGCCGGCCTGCTCGACGGGCGGCCGGCGACCACCCACTGGATGTACGCCCCGACCCTCGCCAAGCGCTACCCGCGGGTCCACGTCGACCCGCGCGAGCTCTTCGTCGACGACGGCGACGTGCTGACCTCGGCCGGCACCGCCGCCGGCATCGACCTCTGCCTGCACGTGGTGCGCAGCGACCACGGCGCCGAGGCGGCCAACGCGCTCGCCCGCCGGCTGGTGGTGCCGAGCCGCCGCAGCGGCGGCGGACAGGCCCAGTACATCGATCAGTCTTTACCGGAGGAGATCGGCAACGACCCGCTGGCCGAGGTGGTCACGTGGGCGCTGGAGAACCTCAACCAGCAGTTCGACGTCGAGGTGCTGGCGGCGCGCGCCTACATGAGCCGGCGCACCTTCGACCGGCGGTTCCGCACGCTCACCGGCAGTGCGCCGCTGCAGTGGCTGATCACCCAGCGGGTGCTCCAGGCGCAGCGGCTGCTGGAGACGTCGGAGCTGTCGGTGGACGACGTCGCGCGGCGGTGCGGGTTCCGTTCGCCGGTGGCGCTGCGCGGGCACTTCCGCCGTCAGCTCGGGGTCTCGCCGGCCGCCTACCGGACCAGCTACCGGGCCCGTCGGCCCGGCTCGCAGCCCGCGGGACCGGCCGGTCCGCACGGGGTGGCCACCGCGACGACGGCGGGCGGCGGCGCGTTCGGCGGGGTGCACGGCCAGCAGCCGGCGCATGGCTTCCCGGCGGGGTCCGGCGGTCCGGTGCTGCCCGCGCAGCACGGTCAGCACCCGCAGCACGGGCAGGCGGCGGCGCACGGTCAGCCGGGCGGCCACGGCCAGGCCGGTCCGTACGGCCAGCCGGGTCCGTTCGGTCCCGGTCCGGCCGGTGCGCAGGCCCCGCAGCCGCACCACGCCCGCCCCGGTCAGGCGTACCCGTACCAGCAGGCCGCGCAGCAGCCGTACCCCGGGCAGCAGGGTGCGGCGCGCGGTCCGGCGCGGCCGCCGCTCGTGCCGCCGCAGGCTGGTCCGGGCGCGGGCCGTCCGCCGCGCACGGCCGAGCACGCGGCGACCGAGGACGGGCTCCCGCAGCCGGGTGCGCGCGGCCAGGGGCAGGGCCACCGGAGCGCGGTCGAGCGGCCGGCGGACGAAGCGGGTGGCACCGGGGCGGTGCGCGGTCACGGCTCGCCCGGCGGACAGCCGGTGTCCGGCGGCGACGCCCGGGCGCGTCAGGCCCGGGCGCCGCAGGTCCGTCCGCAGGGCGGCCGCGCGGCGGCGGCCGACGGCGGCCGTGCGGCGAGGGAGGCGCGGTCCGGACGGGACGGCCATCCCGCCCGCCCGGACCGGGAGGCCGACCACACCGGCGCCGCGGAGCACCGCGACCTCGGTGAGCACGGCGACCACGCGGAGGGCCTCGGGCAGGACGAACGCTCCGCCGAAGCGCTCGCCCAGGCCCCCCGCTCGGCTCCACCGGTCCCCGCGGCGCGTGATCGCGCCGTAGGGTGAGTTGCGTGAATGACCGTTTGGTATGGATCGACTGTGAAATGACCGGCCTCGACCTCGACCGGGACGCCCTGGTCGAGGTCGCGGCGCTGGTGACGGACTCCGAGCTGAACATCCTCGGCGAGGGCGTCGACGTCATCATCCGCCCGCCCGCGGAGGCGCTGGCGAACATGCCCGAGGTGGTGCGCGCGATGCACACCTCCTCCGGGCTGCTCGACGAGCTCGAGCACGGGGTGACGCTCGCCGAGGCCGAGGAGCGGGTGCTCGCGTACGTGCGCCAGCACGTGCCGGAGGCCGGCAAGACGCCGCTGTGCGGGAACTCGGTGGCCACCGACCGCGGCTTCCTGGCCCGGGACATGCCCGCCCTGGAGGGCCACCTGCACTACCGGATCGTGGACGTCTCCTCGATCAAGGAGCTGTCCCGTCGCTGGTACCCGAAGGCGTACTACAACAGTCCGCAGAAGGGCGGCAACCACCGCGCGCTCGCCGACATCCGCGAGAGCATCGACGAACTGCGGTACTACCGCGAGGCGGTGTTCGTCCCCCAGCCCGGCCCGGACACCGACACCGCGCGCGCGATCGCCGAGAAGTACCGGCCCGCGACGGACTGACCCGCGCACCCGCCCGCCGGACCGTCCGATCGGAGGGTCCGGCGGGACCCGCGAGGGGTCCGCGCACGCCCGCGGGAAACCCTGGCGCGAGCACCCTCTCCGATCCTGTAGAGTTCTTCCTGTCGGAACGGGAACGCGAAGAGCGGGAACGGACCGGACAGATGGTGGGTGTAGCTCAGTTGGTAGAGCACCTGGTTGTGGTCCAGGTGGCCGCGGGTTCGAGTCCCGTCACTCACCCCACGAGCCCGAGGGGCCGATCTCTTCAAGAGGTCGGCCCCTCGGGCGTTTTCGCGTTCCCTCACATCGGGCTCCCGCACCGCCCGTCGAGAACGGGCCTGTCGCCGGAAGCTACCGAGCAGTAACATCGTCCGCATGACGACACCTTCGATCGGCCAGATGCTCGACGCCACCGTCCCGATGGCGCGCACCCTCAAGCTCGAGTACCTGGAGACCACCCCGGAGCGCGCCGTGCTCCGGCTGCCCGACCAGCCCGAGTACCACAACCACGTCGGCGGACCGCACGCCGGCGCGATGTTCACCCTCGCCGAGTCCGCGAGCGGCTGCATCGTGCTCGCCGCCTTCGGCGACCAGCTCTCGCGCGCCGTGCCGCTCGCCGTCAACGCCGAGATCGCGTACAAGAAGCTCGCGATGGGCGAGGTCACCGCGACCGCCGTGCTGGGCCGCCCGGCCGCCGACATCGTCGCCGAGCTGGACGCGGGCGAGCGCCCGGAGTTCCCCGTCACCGTCGAGATCACCCGCGCCGACGGCGCCGTCACCGGTGTGATGACGGTCACTTGGACCCTGCGTCCCAACTCCTGACCGCCGCACGGTCCGTGGCCCCGGGGCGGCACGCCCGGGGGCCACGATGACTGTCCGTGACGGCCGGCGTGACCTCACGGCCCGTCCGCTCGTTCTCAACTCACGTGCGAGCCAATCACGCCACCAGGCACCAGGAACCCGACCCCCTCGGCGTCACCGGCGCCCGGCGCTCGGCCGGCCGGTGGCTCCCCCCGCCCCACGCCGTCGCGGTCGGCGGGGCGCTGCTCGCACAGCTCTGGGGCATCGGCGCCACCGGCGCGTACGCGACCACCGCCGACCCGGTGCCCGCCCCCGCCGGCACCGCCGTCCGGCGCGCCCTGCACGGCACGCCGGGGCAGCACGACAAGGAGTCGGCGGAGCACGCCGGCGCTCCCGCGCGGACGCCCGCCTCGAACTCCCCCGGGCTGGTCGGCGAACTCACCGGCGCCACCGGGGCCGCCAACGGCGGCCTGCAGGAGCGCATCCGGGCCGGCGGCCTGCCGCTCCCCGGCCAGCGGGCGGCCGTACCCGACGCCTTCGCCCTCGCCTCCGGCCTGCTCGGCACGGTGCCGCCCCAGGGCCGGCCCACCGGGGCGCCCGCGGTGCGCGAGGGCGGACCCGCCGGGTCCACGGCCACCCCCGGCGCGCACGGCGGGACGAGGCCCGCGCACCCCGCAGGCTCCGCACCGGCGGCGCGGAAGGCCGAACCGGCCGTCGCCGCACCCGCGCCCGCGGCGCCGCCGGGCGCGACCGCCGGGCCCACGTCACCCGGCGCCACCACCGGTACCGGGCGCACCGGGCAGACCTCCGCCCCGGCGTCGACCGCCGCTCCGGGGACGCCCTCGGCCGTCGCGCTCGCCGACACGGCCACCGTGACCGCCACCGAGAACGGCTCCGGCACGGCCACCGCCGTCCTCGCCCCCATCGCCGCCGGACTGTTGCTCACGGGGGCGGCGATGTGGAAGCACCGCGGGCTGCCACGGGGGCACTGACCGGGCGGAGGGCCGGGCGGAGGGCCGGGCGGGCGGGGACCCTAGTCGGGAGGAGGAGTTCACGGCCCGGGTGGACACGTGACGGGTCGAGCGCGGCGGTGGGTGCAGCCGAGCGGACGCGGCAGGCCGGCGCGGTGGGCACGGCCCGGCGGGGCGCGGTGGGCACAGCCCCCCACCGCAGCCGAGCGGACGCACCGGCGAGCGCGCCGCCGCACCGCCCGTCAGCGGAAGACGCCCGCCGGCGGGACCGGGGACGGGACGGCCGTGGCGTCCGTCACGGGGGCGGCCCCGGCGGTGAACGCCGCCAGGGACCGGCCGTGTTCGACGCGGGCGAGGGCGGAGTCGGTGGCCACTCGGCGCGTGAGGTCGGCGACCGGGAGGGAGGTGTGGGCCGCGGCCAGGACCAGGTTGCCGAAGCGCTTGCCGCGCAGGACCGCCGGGTCGGCGACGAGGCAGAGCTCGGGGAAGACCGCGCCCAGCGTGGCGACCTGGGCGCGCGCGAACGGGAGGGTGGAGCCGTCGGCCATGTTCGCCGCGTACCAGCCACCCGGGGCGAGCGCGCGGGAGGCGAGCGTCGCGAACTCGACGGTGGTGCAGTGCGCCGGGGTCCGGGCACCGGAGAAGACGTCGGTGATCACCAGGTCGACGCTGCCCTCCGGAGTGCGCTCCAGCACGCCGCGGGCGTCGGCGCCGCGGACCTTGATCTGCCAGCCGCGCTCCAGCGGGAGTTCGGCGCGGACCAGTTCGGTGAGCGCCGTGTCGATCTCGGCGACCTGCTGCCGGGAGCGCGGACGGGTCGCCGCGACGTAGCGGGCGAGGGTGAGGGCGCCGCCGCCGAGGTGCAGGACGGTGAGCGGGCGGCCGGGCGGGGCGACGAGGTCTATCAGGTGGCCGAGCCGGCGCTGGTACTCGAAGCCGAGGTGGGTCGGGTCGGCGAGGTCGACCATCGACTGCGGGGCGCCGTCGATCAGCAGGGACCACGCGGCGGGGCGGTCCCGGTCCGGGCGGAGCTCGGCCAGTCCGGAGTCGACGGCACGGGTGAGCGGACCCTGGGCGTGGAGGCGACCGCCGGGCCCGGTGGTGTCGGGCTGCGGCTGCGCCGTCGCGCGGCCCCGGTCGGTGCCGCGCGCGGCCCTGCTGCTTCGTCCCATGACAGCCATTATCGGCGCAGTTCGATGGGACGACTCGAACTGGCGAACGTCCGCGGGCGTGCTGGGTGGATCCGGCCGGAGGAACGGGCTGGGGGCCCGGCGGGATCCGCACGGCACGCCCGCTAGAACGGGCCGAGGCCGCCGGCGGTCAGCGTGCAGGCGGCCTCGCAGAGCGCGGAGCGGAGCACCCACGCGTCGGTGGGCCGGGTGGAGCCGTCGGCGGCGGCCGGGGGCATCACCCAGCGCGGGTCCGCCGGGGGCAGCAGCAGGGCTCCTGGCGTGCACGAGCTGCCGGGCAGGTGCCAGGTGTCGCAGGTGCCGGCCGGGACGTAGAAGGAGACGGTGCTGCCGCTGCGGCTCTGCAGGACGGCCCCGCAGGCGCGGCGCAGGCGCAGGATGTCGACCGCCTCCAGCCCGTGCCGCACGGCGACCGTCACGGTGTCGTAGCCGGGGAGGACGGTGCCCTCGCCGACGGCCGGGCGGCGCCTGGACCTTGGTGATGTCGGTCGAGTCGCCGAAGCCGACCATCACCGGGGTGCCGCCGGCCGGGATGCTGACGATGT
>NZ_JBEZGX010000085.1:0-30245 GCF_040650235.1 Kitasatospora sp. NPDC048722 | reverse complement strand
GCCGGGCGATCCTGATGGCGCTTGCGCCCTCCGTTCATCCGTTGTACTGACCTGTCACTTTCGTACTGCTGGTACCGCTACTCACTGAACTGCGTCCTGGCGGCCCCTGATACCTGCGGGCCGCCCGGTCCGGCAGCCAGTCCCGTCGCCGTCCTGCACCTGCCTGGCTTCGGAACTCCACTGCCGGACCGAACTGCGAACCTCTGTCCAACAACCCCGGCCAGTTCGTGTCCGGCCGGTATCGCCGACTGCTGTCTACGAGAGAAACGTTAGGCCCACCCGCGGGCAATGTCTACTCCGGCGCACATAGATTTTGCGGCGCCCGCGAATGAGGTACTCTCCCGCTGCGCGGCGGCGGCACCCCCCCGAGCCGCCGCCGCGCGCCCCGACGTGCGAAGCCACACCGCACAGGGAGGCGGGACGGAACAGGGTGAGTCGGCAGGACTCGGCCGAGGACACTTTGGCCGGAAGAGTGGCCAGTATCACGCTTGGATCGGGCCGCGTCGGGGATTCCCGACGCGGCCCGATCGGATGGCGCCTGCTCGCCCGCTCAGCGGCGACCCAGCAGCTTCGCCAGGAAGCCTCCGCCCTTGCCTGCGCTTCGGTCGCAGCTGCAGCGGTCGGCCTTGCGAACGCCGGCAAGCACCTGGTCGACGTGCATGCCGCACCCCGCGTAGGTGGCCTTGCCGCAGGTGCGGCACGTGGTACGTCGACACATGGCAGAACTCCTCGGCGATCAATCAGAAGAAGGACATTCCCTCCTCTTCCAATATACCCGTAGGGGTATTTTCCGCTCCTGTATGTCCGGCCCTGTGCCTGTGCAGGACCGCCGGCTCACAAGCCGACGGTGAGAGGGGTTCGGGCGACACGGCCCGGCGCGCGGTGGCGTCGTCCGTGGCAGGTAGCCGACGAGGCCCAGCCGCGGATACCCGGGCCGTGTGGCGTCATGAGGCGCTGCAGCGCAGCGATGACCCGCTCTCTGCCCGCCGCCTCCTGGCCGACTGCCCGCTCGACCGGTGCGTGTGTGGTCTTGTCCTGGCTGGGTGGGGTCGTCGGAGCTGCCCGTCACGGAGCAGCCCGCAGTCAGTCGCCCTCCGAGTGGGGCGCGGGGTCGGGGCCGGCCTGGGACCCGATCGGCGGCTTGCCTACTCGCCGGTGAGGTCGCGCCGCTCGAAGGCGGCGATGCCGGCCGTCATCAGGGCGAGGCCGATCCCGGTCATGACCACGGCGGAGACCCGGGCGAACGGCTGGGCGGGGACGGCGGCGAGGTGGTGAAACGGGGAGGCGTCCAGGACCAGGCCCGGCCAGTCCAGTGCGGGCCCGATC
This sequence comes from Kitasatospora sp. NPDC048722, assembly GCF_040650235.1. Classification (NCBI taxonomy): domain Bacteria; kingdom Bacillati; phylum Actinomycetota; class Actinomycetes; order Kitasatosporales; family Streptomycetaceae; genus Kitasatospora; species Kitasatospora sp. NPDC048722. Next base: position 28,919 of record NZ_JBEZGX010000085.1, on the reverse strand, counting down.
AGCTGGACGAGGTACGCGGTGACCGCGACCGCGACCGAGGCCGCGACGCTCAGGCGCGGCCGTGCGCCGTACAGGAGGACGGCCACGCCGGTGAGGAGGACGACCACGGGCAGGGTGTTCAGCACTGATTCGAGCGTGTCGGCGATGCCTACGCCCGCCGCGCCGATCGCCGTTCCGGTCCACAGCGCCAGCGCGGCGGCCACGGCGATCAGCGCAGTTGCCGCCACGGTCAGCAGGAGGTGGCCGACGAGCCAGCGGCGGCGGGAGACCGGGCGGGCAAGGGTGTTGTCGAGGCGTCCGGCGGCCTCCTCCGTACGCGCGGCGCCGACCCGCCAGCACGCGTACAGGGCCAGGAGCAGGCCGATCAGTACGGCCATGATGCCTAGGTAGCCCTTCGTGGCCTGCGCCGCGTCCCAGCCGAGACTCCGGAGCACCTTGCGGTAGGCCGGATCACTCGCGATGAGATCGGTCACCGTCTTGAGCGTCGAGCCGATCACGAACGCGTAGGCCGCGACACCGATCACCCAGCCCGCCAGCACACCCCGGGTGCTGCGCCAGGCCAACGCGGCCGGACCGCCCAGCAGGCGGGCACGGGCCGGTCGTCGGTCCGGCTCGGCCAGCAGCGCCCCGCCGGTGTCGCGCACCCGGCGCAGCCGGACAGCCACCGCACCCAGCAGGACGGGCACCGCCAGCAGCGCCGCCAGGGCCTGCCACCTGAAGTCCGCGTAGGGGTGCAGGTCATCCATCCACCCGAACGGGGTCAGCCAGCGCGACCAGCCGCGCGAGTCGCTGCTGTTGGCGAGCATCCGCACCAGGAACATCAGCCCGAACACCGCCGCCGCCGCGCCGGTCGCCCGCCGCCGGACCTCGAACACCTGGGCGGTGATCGCGGAGATGCCCGCGAACGTCGCCGCGAAGCCCGCGACGGCGAGCCCGAACAGGACCGAGCCGCCCGCACCCGTGCCCGCCGTCGCCAGGACCACCGCGACCGCGGCACCGACCACGGAGATGGCGCACGCGAGGACCACGAGCTCCACGACAACGGCCCGGCCCACCGGCAACGGGCTCGCCAGGACGAGGTCGGCCCGTCCGGACTCCTCCTCGCCGCGCAGCAGCCGTCCGGTGGTGAGCAGCGCCCAGATCCCTACGACGGACACCAGGATCCAGCCGCCGTCCCAGGCCACGAAGCCGCCCGGGGTGTCGATGGCGTGCGGGATGCCCTGGAGCATCCGCAACGCGGGATTCTCCTGGAGCGTGGCCAGTCTGGCCCGGGAGGCGGCGTCGGGATAGGTGCCCAGGTAGGAGAAGACCTCGACCGCGGTGTAGGCCGCGACTGCCAGCGCCAGCAGGCCCGTGCCCCGCCGGACCAAGCGGGCCGAGAGCCACGTGAGCGCCATCTCCGGACACCGTCGGCGCCCGGACGGAACGCCGGCCCCGGACGCGGGGGACACGGCCGCGGTTCCGGTCACTGCGCCGCGCCTCCTTCGCCGTCGTCCACCCTTGCGGGCCTGGAGCCGTGAGCGGCGGCGACCGCGTCGCGCTGGGCGGGGGTGGCCTCGTAGTAGGTCAGGAAGATCTCCTCCAAGGTCGGCTCGCGGCTGCGCAGTCGCACCAGCCCCGCGCCGGAGAGCCGGGCGAGCACGGCCGCCGGCGGCCCGGTCACCGACACTCGCACGCCGCCGTCGATCGCCTCCACGGCGGTCACGCCCGGCAGCCCGGCGAATTCGGGTGCGGGCCCGTCCAGGATTGCTTCGAAGACCGTGCTGCCGAGGCGGCGCAGGTCGGTCAGGGCCGCGATCTCGACCAGCCTGCCCTCGCGCAGGATCGCGATGCGATGGCAGAGGTCCTCGACCTCGTCCAGGATGTGCGACGACAGGAAGACGGTCTGTCCTCGCGCGGCGGCCTCGCGGGCCAGGGCCTGGAACTCGGCCTCCATCAGCGGGTCGAGGCCGGCCGTCGGCTCGTCCAGCAGCAGGACGTCCGGCCGGGTCATGAACGCCGCGACCAGTGCGATCTTCTGCCGGTTGCCCTTGGAGTAGGAGCGCGCCCGTAGGCTCGGATCGAGTCGCAGCCGCTCGACGAGCTCGTCCCGGAACGCGAGGTCGACGGCGCCGGACAGGTTGCCCAGGTAGGTGAGGATCTCCAGGCCGGTCAGCTGGGGCCACAGCGAGACGTCACCAGGTACGTAGGAGAGGTGACCGTGGGCCCGTTCCACGTCGGCCACCGGGACACCCGTGATCCACGCGGAGCCGGCGGTCGGCCGGATGAGATGGAGCAGCAGCCGGATCGTGGTCGACTTCCCAGCCCCGTTGGGCCCCAGGAAACCGAAGATCTCCCCCTGCTCCACTGACAGGTCCAGGCCCTCCAGGGCGACCACCCGGCCGAAGCGCTTGCTCAGCCCCTCGGTACGTATCGCCGCGGTCCCCATCCCGCACCTCCCTGGCTCGGCGGGTCCGTTTCCACGCTACGGCCCGGCGCGGGTTTCGAGCAGGCGCCGAAGGACCCTACGACCGGTGGCCTTTCGGTTCCGGACGCGGGCCGAGGCCGGCCGCCGCGCCGTCAGGGTGGAGAACCGACGTCCGGCCTCGGTGTTCCGCTCGAACGGACCGCTACGGGGTGTGGTGTGGGCCGTTGGGCCCTGCCCGGGAGAGCCCTCCTGTGCTGGGGTGGGAGTCCGGGCCGCCTCTGCGACCGCTGTGTGCGGCACCGGGTTGGAGGGTCTTGTCGTGGCTCTTACGGAGGCCCCGGCGACCGGCCGCGGCGAGCGCCGGTCGGCGGGAGCGCGTGTCCGCCGATGGCTGGAGCCTGGCCTGTTCGTGGCAACCGCCGCGGCGCTCGCAGCCGGCGGGATCGCCTGGCTCGCCGGCAGTCAGACCGTCGCCGACCTGTGCTGGGCGGTCGGCACCGTGCTGGCCGTCGTCCCGGCCGTGGCCTGGGTCGTCGTCGCGCTGCGCAAGGGACGTGCCGGCGTCGACCTGATCGCGGTCCTGGCCCTGGTCGGCACCCTGGCGGTGGGCGAGTACGTGGCGGGTGCCCTGATCGCCCTGATGCTCGCCACCGGACGTGCCCTGGACGCGGCCGCCGAGCGCCGCGCCTCGCACGACCTGCGCGCACTTCTGGAACACGCGCCGCGCTCCGCCCGCCGCCGCAGGGACGGCGAGGTGGCCGTCGTGCCACTGGCCGACGTCGCCGTCGGCGACGTGCTCGTCGTCGGCCCCGGCGACGTGGTCCCGGTGGACGGCCGGGTCAGCGACGGCACGGCCGTCCTCGACGAGTCCGTTCTGACCGGCGAGTCCGAACAGGTGGAACGCGGCATCCAGGAGGCCGTGCGCAGCGGCGTCGTCAACGCCGGCGGCGTCTTCGAGATCACCGCGACCGCCACCGCCGAGGACAGCACGTACGCGGAGATCGTCCGCCTGGCCGAGCAGGCCGGCGCGCAGCGGGCGCCCACCGTGCGCCTCGCCGAGCGCTACGCCGCCTGGTTCCTACCGCTGTCCCTCGCGGTCGCCGGCCTGGCCTGGCTGCTGAGCGGCTCCGCCACGCGGGCCGTGGCCGTCCTGGTGGTGGCCACCCCGTGCCCCCTGCTGCTGGCCGCACCGGTCGCCATCGTCTCCGGCCTGTCGCGCGCCGCACGGCAGGGCGTTATCGTCCGCGACGGCGCGGCACTCGAGAACCTGGGCAGGGCCCGCACACTCGTGATCGACAAGACCGGCACCCTCACCGCCGGCCGCCCCCGCGTCCTCGAGGTCGCCGCCGCCCCCGACCGCACCCCGGCCGAGGTGCTGCGCCTGGCGGCCTCCCTCGACCAGGTGTCCACCCACGTGCTGGCCCAGGCGATCGTCCGCGAGGCACGCACCCGCGAACTCCCCCTCTCCCTCCCGCAGGACAGCACCGAGGAGCCCGGACGCGGGCCCGCCGGAACCGTCGACGGCCACCGGCTCACCGTCGGAAAGAGCGACCTCGCACCGGCAGCCATCCCCGACTGGGCGCGGGCCGTCGACAACCGTGCCATCCTCGACGGCGCCGCGATCGCCTGGCTCACCGTCGACGGCACCCTCGCCGGGGCCGTCCTGCTGCGCGACCCGCTGCGGCTCGACGCCCCGCACACCGTGCAACGACTGCGCGAAGCCGGACTGACCCGGCTGGTCATGCTCACCGGCGACCGCCCCGAACCCGCCCGCGAGGTCGGCGCCGTCCTGGGACTCGACGAGGTCCGCTCCGGGCAGTCACCCGCCGACAAGGTCGCCGCAGTCCGTGCCGAATCCGCCGAGGCAGTCACCCTCATGGTCGGCGACGGCGTCAACGACGCCCCCGCCCTCGCCGCCGCCGACATCGGCGCCGCAATGGGCGCACGCGGCTCCAGCGCCTCTTCCGAAGCCGCCGACATCGTCCTCACCACCGACCGCGTCGACCGCCTCTCCGACGCCATGGAGATCGCCGTCCGCGCCCGCCGCATCGCCGTCCAGAGCGCCGCGGGCGGCATGGCCCTGTCGCTGCTCGCGATGGTCGCCGCCCTTTTCGGCCTGCTGCCCCCGGCGGCCGGCGCCCTCCTCCAGGAAGCCATCGACGTCGTCGTCATCCTCAACGCCCTGCGCGCCCTGCTGCCCGCCCGCGGCACCCGGCCGCGGCTCGAACCCGACACCGAAGACCTCATCCGCCGCTTCGCCACCGAACACGACGACCTGCGCGACACCCTCGACGCCATCCGCGAAGCAGCCGGCCTGCTCACCACCGAACACGGCCCGCGCGCCCTGGCCGCCGTCCGGGAGATCGACCGTCTCCTCACCGAGCGACTGCTCCCGCACGAACACGCCGAGGAACACCAGCTCTACCCCGCCCTGACCCGCCGCCTCGGCGGCCCCGAAGCCACCGAGACCATGAGCCGCGCCCACACCGAGATCGACCGCCTCGCCCGCCGCATCACCACCCACCTCCACCTCGCCGACGAGCTGGGCTCCCTGCGGTCCGAACAGATCGACGACCTCACAGCCTGCCTCTACGGACTCCACGCCGTCCTGCGCCTGCACTTCCGACAGGAAGAGGAGAGCTACTTCTCCCTCGTCCCCTGAACACCGTCCCGCCCCACGGGAGGCCACCCGGAAGGGCACCCGGAAGGGCACCTCTCCCGCGGGCCGGTGACAAGGTGCCGCCGCCCTGCTGACCACCGCCGCCTCGTGTCCGCCCGGGCGAGAACTCGGCCGATGGGGATGCCCGCGAGGGCGGAGACCAGCAGGACGGCGGAGAACGCGGCCGTGGTCGCCGGGGTGGACCAGCCGGTGTCGGAGGCGAGGTGCGGGAGGAGGACCGGGAAGGCGTAGTAGACGATGCCCCAGCCGGTGATCTGGGTGGCGCAGAGGGCGGGCAGGGCGGCGCGGGGCCGTGACCGATCCCCCGATCCGGTCACGGCCCCGCTGGTTCGAAGGGTTGTCACGGCCTGGTCAGCAGCCGTCGGACGGGTCCGCGGTCGGGGCGCCGAGACCGATGCTGAGGACCTGCGGCCCGGCGGGGACCGAGCAGCAACCGCCACCGCTCGCCTGGTGGGCATCGGGCTGGTCGAAGAGTCCGGCTCCACCACAGACTCCGGTCTCGGGGAGGGTGAGTTCGACGCGGTCGGCGGCCTCGTGGTCTCCGGCAAGGGCGGCGGCCACCGAGCGGACCTGCTCGTAGCCGGTCATGGCCAGGAACGTCGGCGCGCGACCGTAGGACTTCATGCCGACCAGGTACACGTCCTTCTCGGGGTGGGCGAGTTCGTTCGCGCCGTGCGGGTAGACGGTGCCGCAGGAGTGCTGGTCGGGGTCGATCAGCGGGGCGAGCGAGACCGGCGCCTGGAGGCGCTCGTCGAGGCCGAGGCGGACCTCGGACAGGAAGGAGAGGTCGGGGCGCAGGCCGGTGAGGACGATGACCTGGTCGACCGGTTCGCTGCGGTGCCCGTCCTCATCCACCAGGACCAGCTGCTGGCCGTCGGTCTCGACGGCGGCGGTGCGGAAACCGGTCAGCACGGAGGCATGGCCGTCCTGGACGGCCTTCTTGGCGCGCAGGCCCAGCGCACCGCGCGCGGGCAGCTGGTCGGCCTCGCCGCCGCCGTACGTCGAGCCGGTGATGCCGCGCCGGAGCACCCACACCGCGTGCGTACCGGGTTCGTCCGTCGCCAGGTCGGCGAGGTGGGCGAGAGCGGTGAAGGCCGAGGCGCCGGTGCCGACCACGGCGGTGCGCCTGCCGGCGTACCGGGCGCGGACGGCCGGGTCCTTCAGGTCGGGGATGCGGTAGGAGATCCGGCCGTGCGCGGCCCGCTCGCCGAGGGCGGGCAGGCCGTTGGCGCCGAGCGGGTTGGGGGTGGACCAGGTGCCGGAGGCGTCGATGACGGCGCGGGCGAGGACGCGTTCCTCGCGGCCGTCGGTGTGCTCGACGTGGACGGTGAAGGGCTGCTCGTCGCGGCCGGAGTCGACGATGCGGTCCCGGCCCGCGCGGGCCACCCCGGTCACCTTCGCTCCGTAGCGGACGCGCTCGCCGAGGACGTCGGCGAGGGGCTGCAGGTAGATCTCGCACCACCTGAAGATCCTCGCCAAGGTGCGATTCGTCCTGCCCGAACGGCAGGGAACCTCCACCCGGTACGAGGTCAACCGGTCCTGCCTGACGGTCTTCCCGGCCGCCGTGCGGGCGATCCTCGGCGAGGACGAGGGGCGGGCCGGTGGCTGCTGAACCCGTGATCGCCCCGATGACGCCCGAGCACGCCGCGCAGGTCCTGGCGATCTACCAGGCGGGGATCGACGAGGGCGACGCCACCTTCGAGACCACCGCACCGACGTGGGAGTCGTTCGACGCTGCCAAGCTGCCAAGCTGCCAAGCTGCCAGGACATCGGTACGTCGCCCTCGACGAGGCCGGGCGGGTTCTGGGCTGGGTGGCGGCGAGCCGGGTGTCCGACCGGTGCGCGTACGCGGGCGTCGTCGAGCACTCCGTCTACGTCCACCCCGACGCTCGTGGTCGCGGCGTCGCCGGCCGTTTGCTCGGAGCGCTGATCGTCTCGACCGAGACGGCGGGGATCTGGACGATCCAGTCGAGCGTCTTCCCGGAGAACGCCGCCAGCCTCGCCGTCCACGCCATGGCGGGCTTTCCGGGTCATCGGCACCCGCGAGCGCATCGGCCGCCACCGCGGGGTCTGGCAGGACACCGTCCTGATCGAGCGGCGGAGCGCTGCCGTCGTGTGACGACCCGCCGACCGCAGAGAGACTGGTGACAGGAGTCCGCGCGACCGGTCCACGCCGGGCCGGGCCTCGGCGCAGGTCCGGGCGGCGGGCCGGACCGGGCGGGTGCAGGCTGGATGCATGGACGGACTCCGTGGCCAGCCGGTGCTGGGGGCCGTTCCTGCCGCTCGGACGAACCGCCTGCCGGCATTGGACTGGGGTTCGTGGCAGACGCCGTTCGTACTGTTCACCGGCAAGGGCGGGGTGGGCAAGACGACGGTGGCCGGTGCGGTGGCCGTCGCGCTGGCGGACGCCGGACGGCGGGTGCTCGTGGTCGGAACCGACCCGGCATCGAACCTCGGGGAGCTGTTCGGTACGACCGTCGGGGCGCAGCGGTGTGCGGTCGACGGCGTTCCGGGCCTGGAGGTGCTCGACCTCGATCCGGACACGGCGGCCGACGCGTACCGCGAGCGCGTGATCGCCCCCTACCGGGGGACGGTCCCGGAGGAGGAGCTGCGGAGCATCGAGGAGCAGTTGGCGGGCGAGTGCACCGTCGAGGTCGCCGCTTTCGACCGCTTCACCCAGCTCATCGTCCATCCCGAGCAGGTGGGCTCCTTCGACCACGTCGTCTTCGACACCGCGCCGACCGGTCACACGCTGCGGCTGCTGAGCCTGCCCGCGGCGTGGTCCCGCTACCTCGACAGCGGCGTCGAGGGTGCCAGCTGCCTGGGCCCGCAGTCGGGGTTGGAGAGCCAGCACGCCCAGTACGCCGAGGCGGTGGAGCAGTTGGGCGATCCCGCGCGGACCACAGTGGTGCTGGTGAGTCGACCGGACGCGTCCGCGCTGCGCGAGGCGGGCCGGGCCGGGACCGAGCTGGCCGAGCAGGGCATCCGCAACCAGCGCCTGGTCGTCAACGGCCTGTTCACCGGGCCGCTCGCCGGGGACGTGGTCGCAGAGGCGTTCGCGGCGCGGCAGGCGGCGGCCCTGGGCGTCATGCCGCCGGCCCTGCGTGGGATGCCCGCCGCCGCGGTGCCGCTCGTCGCGTTCGAGCTGACCGGCATCGGCGCACTGCGGGAGCTGGCAGCGAACCGGGCCCGCGCCCTGCCTGGGCCCGAGGCCTCGGCACCGGCCCCCCAGTCGCAGGGTGGTCGGGGCGAGCAGGAGCCCGCACTGCCCGGCCTGGACGCGCTCGTCGACGAGCTCGCAGCCGGCCCACCCCGAGCAATCCTCGTGATGGGCAAGGGCGGGGTGGGCAAGACGACGATCGCCACCGCGATCGCGGCGGGCCTTGTCGGCCGGGGCCACGAGGTGCACCTGTCCACGACCGACCCCGCCGGCCGCTTCACCGACGTCCTGGAAGGCGACATCCCCGAGCACCTGACGGTCGACCGCATCGACCCCCGAGCCGAACTCGCCCGCTACACCGCCGGACGACTGCACGCCGCCGCACACCTCGACGCGGAGCGCCGCGCACTGCTGGAGGAGGACCTGCGCTCGCCGTGCACCCAGGAGCTGGCGGTCTTCCGCGCGTTCGCCGGGCTGCTCACCGAGGCCCGCCGGCGGTACGTGGTCGTCGACACCGCCCCCAGCGGCCACACTCTCCGACTGCTCGACCTCACGGGCTCCTACCACCGCCAGACCATGGCCGACGCCGATCGCATCGCCGGGCGGATCACCACCCCCCTGATGCGCCTTCAGGACCCTTCCTCCACCAGGGTGCTCATCGTGACGCTTCCCGAACCGACCCCGGTCTCGGAGGCCGCCGCGCTGCAGGACGACCTGCACCGGGCCGGCATCGAACCGTACGGGTGGGTGGTCAACGCCGCCCTGACCGGCAGCGGTACCCGCGATCCGCTGCTGCGGGCAAGAGCCGCCCTTGAACACCCCCATCTGCACCGCGTCCGCGACGAGTTGGCAGCCCGGACCTGGCTGATGCCCTGGCACAGTGAGGACCTTCCGTGGCCCGCCCACCCCACAGCCGGGCCGCCCGGCTGACGTCCTCGCCGGGCGGGGACGTGTCCGACCGCAAGCCTGCACCGGGGTACAGGTTGCGGCTCTCCGGCGCAGTGCCGGGCAGCGGTCAGCGCAGGAGATCGGCGATCTCGGTGACGGCCTGCCGGGCTGTGCGGCCCACGCCGATGAGGGTTGCCGAGGCGAGGCCGGTCCAGTCGCCGTAGCCGATCAGGTGGATGCGCGGGTCGGCCGTCGCCCGGGTGCCGAGGGTGTCGATCCGGCCGCGTTCGCCGGTCCGCAGGCCGAGCGGGCCGAGGTGGGCAAGGGCGGGGCGGAAGCCGGTGCACCAGATGACCGCGTCCGCCGGCCACACCGTGCCGTCCGCGAAGCGCGGGCCGCCGGGGGTGAGGGCGTCGAACATGCGGTGGTCCGCGAGCAATCCGGCTGCACGGGTCTGGCGGACGGGCGGGACGGCGACGATGTCGCCGAGGTCGCTGATGCGCGGGCCGCCGTCCTGGACGCGGCGGGTCGCGATTTCGAACAAGGCGCGGCCGTCGATCTCGTCGGGCAGGAGGCGGGCGGAGCGGCGGGTCACCCACCGGACGGCGGCGGCGTGAGCGGTGAGGTCAGCGGCGATCTGCGCGCCGGAGTTGCCACCGCCCACGACGACGACCCGCTGGCCGGTGAAGTCCTCGGCGCGGTGGTAGTCACGGGTGTGCAGCTGCGGACCGGCGAACAGCTCTCGGCCGGAAACAGCGGGAATGAAAGGCCGCGACCAGGAGCCGGTGGCGCTGATCAGCGCCCGGGCGCGCCAGTCGCCGTCGTCGGTGCGGGCCAGCAGGTCGCCGGCGCCGGCGTTCTCCACGGCACGGACCTGAACGGGACGGTGAACGGGCAGCTCGTACCGCTTCTCGTAGTCAGCCAAGTACGCGACGACGTGCTCCGCGTCCGGATAGGTCTGCCCGGCCTGACCCGGCATCGGACGCCCGGGCAGCGACGAGTACGAGGCAGGGGAGAACAGCCGCAGGCTCTCCCAGTACTGCTGCCACGCCCCACCCGGCGCGTCGGAGGCATCGAGGATCGCGAAGTCGAGTCCGGCGCGCCGCAGGTGGTACCCGGCGGCGAGGCCCGCCTGGCCGGCCCCGACGACGAGGACCTGGACGCGCCGGACCGGGCTCACTTCGCGGGGGCCTTGGCGCGGTGGGTGAAGATCAGCGCGACCAGGGCCAGGCCGACGATCCCTCCGATCAGCTGCATCCCGATGAAGCCGGGCAGCGAACTCGGGGCGATGCCGGCGAAGGTGTCGGTGAACGCCCGGCCGATGGAGACCGCGGGGTTGGCGAACGACGTCGAGGACGTGAACCAGTAAGCGGAGCCGATGTAGGAGGCGACCGCGACCGGTGCGAAACGCAGGTGGCCGGTCTTCGCCAGACCGAAGATCAGCAGCACCAGTCCGGCGGTGGCCACGACCTCGCCCAGCAGCAGGTGCCCGGCCGAACGGTCGTGGGTGGACCACTTCACCAACTGTTCGCCGAACATGGCGTCCGCGAGGATCGCGCCGCCGATCGCCCCCGCGATCTGCGCCGGGACGTACGCGGCGACCTCCCGGCCCCCGAGACCCTTGGGATCCTTGCGGCCGGACCACCACTCGGCAAGCGTCACGACCGGGTTGAAATGCGCCCCGGAGACCGGGCCGAGCAGCAGGACGAGAACGCCGAGGCCGAAGACGGTGGCCAGGGAGTTGGCCAGCAGCTGCAGGCCGACATCCGTGGTGAGCTCGGTGGCCTGGATGCCGGAACCGACCACGACGGCGACCAGGGCGGCGGTGCCGACCAGCTCGGCCGCGACGCGGTTCGGCAGCGGAACGGCCGACGGCTCGGCAGCGAGAGGCTCGGCCTCGGTGACTTCGGGTCTCGCCTCGTCTGTGGCGCTCAACAGGTACTCCTCGTGCAGGGCGGAGTGGGGCCGCCGGGATGGGGCTGGACGGTTCAGCAGGACCGCTTGCGGCTATTTGCGGCGGCTTCGCGGGCGGTGGCGGCCAGCCCGGCGAACTCCCCGGCGACGGCCTCCAGGGCCTCGGCGCGGAGCTTGTAGTACGTGAAGCGCCCGCAGGGCTCGGTGTCGACCAGCCCGGCTTCGCGCAGGATCTTCAGGTGGTTCGACAGGTTGGTCTGTCTGGCCCCGGTCTCCTCGACCAGATGCGTCGTGCACAGCGCCTCCTTGGCGAGGAGCGCCACGATCTGCATCCGGAGGGGGTCGGCCAGAGCCTTCAATACGTCACTGTCGACTGATGTCACCATGGGCTGATACGTTACCGGTGTCGGGGCCCCGAAGCGAGCCCCTGCCTTCCGGCTGCCACCGGGGACACCTGCGCCTCTTCGCCTCATGACCCTCCCCGGCCTTCGGCCGGGCGGTGCCCCCATCCCCTGAAGGCCTGGAACCCCTGATGGCCCAATCCCCGCCGTCAGCGCCGGACCCGAGACGCTCGGCGGGCGCCGCCCGCCTGCCCCTGTAGAACTCGCGGGGGTCGTGCGGCAGGAACCGTCGGGTGGTCGTTACGGCCGAACCAGCGGACTCCAGGGCCACGGCAGGGGCCTGGGGCGGCGACGGGGCCGAGGGCCGTTCCATCGCGGGGAACTCGACCACCGGCAGCCCCCGCAGGATGCGCTCGCGATCGCCGCCCTGGTGGAACGCCTGGCGGGGTAGCGCAGGTTCTCGGCCACACTCAGGTCCGCGTACACGGAGGGGGACTGGGTGACGTATCCGACCCGCCGCCGCAGGCCCGGGTTTCCCACAGCGGCGCCGAGGACCCGAATCCGGCCCGCCTCGACCTTCTGCACGCACGATCGCCCGCAACAGGGTGGTCTTGCCGCAGCCGCTCGGTCCCAGCAGGCCGGTGGCCGAACCGCGGGCCACGTTCAGGTCCAGTCCGCGCAGCGCCGGTTGGCCGCCCCGTGCCACCCTCGGGCTGCGGACCTCGACGGTCGGCGCCTCGTCCTCGACCGTCCCAGCCCCTTCGTTGGGAGTGTGCCGTCGCACTTCCCATCTCGGTCTCTCCCGGTCCGTTGTGTGCCCTGTGGCCGGCGCTCGCGGCAGTCGGCGGCCGACTCCGCCGACGAGGAGGGGCCCAGTCTCACACCCGGTCCGGTGGGACAACAGGCGTTGACGGCTCGGCGGAGAACGGCATCGGGCCTGCCCTCTCCAGGGTCGGTGCCCCGACCGCTGCCGGGGCCGGTACCGGCCGTTCTCAGCCGACGTCTCGGCGGCGTAGCCCGGCGAGGCCGGTGCCGGTCAGGCCGGCAGCGAGGAGGAGGGTGAGCCACAGCACTGGCGCCCACCGGAGGCTTCCGCCCGGGAGCTTCGGCAGATGCTGGAACGGCGTCAGATCCAGCACCCAGTGGTTCAGGCCGAGCGCGGGCCCCAGGAACCCGTGCACCTCCCCGGGTGCGACGGTGAGGTCGAGCCCGTCGAGGGCCCGGGCTCGGCCGAAGGCCTTCACCAGGCCGGACACGTCGATCACTGATGCCATGTGGGGCGAGCCCTCCGTTCGGATGTGGTCGTGGTGGGCCGATCGAGGAGCGGCCGCCGTGCCGGTGCGGGCGCATGCCGGTTGGCGGGTCAGGGCCGGGCGGGCGGCGCGAACTCGCACGGCACGGTTCGGTGCAGGCCCAGCAGTCGCATCACCTTCGCGGGCTGTCGGGAGACGCCGCGCAGGAGCAGCCGGGTGCCCGCTGCCAGGCGCCGGTTCACCTGCAGGACGGCGTTCGCCCCCGAGCTGTCGCAGAAGCCGACCGCGGAAAGGTCGAGCACGAGCTCGTGATCGCCTTCGCCTGCCAGGCCCACCAGCGACGGGATCAGCTCGGATGCGGTGAGCACGTCCAGTTCGCCGGACAGCCGTACCACCGTGGTGCGGCCTGCGGATCGCGGGTGACCGAGTGGATCAAGCCGCCCGTCACTGGGCCGGGTGCGGTCATGGCCGCCTCTGCCGTCGTGCTCACCACAACCTCCTGGAAGTCTCGTCGTCCCCGGCGGCCTACCCGGCCATGCGGTTGCCCTCCGGGGCGGGCGGTCTCGTGCCGCACCGAAGCCAATCAAGTGCCGGGCGGTACGCGGCAGATCCGTTCGGGCCCCGGTGGGCGGGCCAGTGGTCCCTGCGTGGAGGTGTTCGGCAGGCCGGGTGCATTCCGTCGGGACGGCCCATCGATCGGCCACGCCGGTTCGTCCCCTGGTCTGGGGCCTTACGGGACGGCAGACGGTACGGCCGGACTGGCGGTGGAGGGCTTCTGCGACAATCGACCGGCCGGTAACCAGGACGGAAGGGGGCTCGCGTGGGCGGGTACGGGGTGCGGTCGCGGATGCCGCAGCTGCGGCTGGACGAACTGCTGGAGGAGCTCCAAGCGCGGATCGACGCGGCCCGCGGCACTCGGGACCGGGTGCACAGCCTCCTGGAGGCGGTGCTGTCGGTCGGCCGTGAGCTGGACCTGACACAGGTGCTGCGGCGGATCGTGGAAGCCGCGGCGGTGCTGGTGGACGCGAAGTACGCGGCGCTCGGCGTGATCGGCCCGGACGGCGAGACGCTCTCCGCCTTCCTGACCGTGGGCCTGTCGGAGGAGGAGATCGCGAAGATCGGCCCCTACCCAACGGGCCGGGGCATCCTCGGCGAGCTGATCCGCAACCCCGAGTCTCTGCGGCTGGAGAACCTCTCCGAGCACCCCGCGTCGTACGGCTGCCCGATGCACCACCCGGTGATGCGAACCTTCCTCGGCGTACCGGTACGGGTGCGCGACGAGGTCTTCGGCAACCTCTACCTGACGGACAAGCGGGGCGGCGAGGAGTTCGACGCCGACGACGAGTCCGTGATCGCCACCCTGGCGGTCGCGGCCGGCGTGGCGATCGACAACGCCCGGCTGTACGAGGAGGCCCAGCGCCAGCAGCGCTGGCTGAGCGCGAGCGCGGAGATCACCCGCGCCCTGCTGTCCGGGGGGTCCCGCTCGGAGGTGCTGGAGCTGATCGCGCAGCGGGCCCGGGAGATCACCGGCGCCGACCTCGCCGATGTCTCCGTGCCGCTTGCCGGGACGGACACCGTGCGGGTGGAGCTGGCTCTCGGTGGGGACGCGGTCGGCCGGACGGGCCTGGTCGTGCCGTTGGCGGGGTCGTTGTCGGGTGAAGCCTGTGCTTCAGGCGTGCCGGTGATCACGGCGGATCTGGCCGGTGAGCCGCGGCTGTCGGCGGGGGCGCGCCGTTTCGAGGGGCTCGGTGCGGCGGTCGCGGTACCTCTGGGCCGGGCCGAGGGACAGATCGACGGTGTGCTGTTGCTGGCCAGGGAGGCCGGCGCGCCCGAGTTCACCGACCGCGAGATCGGCCCGCTGCTGGGCTTCGCCGACCAGGCCGCGCTGGCCCTGGAGCTGGCCGAACGCCGCCGGGACGCCGAGCAGTTGGCGATGCTGGAAGACCATGACCGGATCGCCCGCGACCTGCACGACCTGGCCATCCAGCGGCTCTTCGCGACCGGGATGACGCTGCAGAGCGCCGCCCGCGTCATCGAGCACCCCGGTGCGTCGGACCGGGTGCTGCGTGCTGTGGGGGACCTGGACGAGACGATCAAGATCATCAGGTCGACGATCTTCGGGCTCCGCGCCCGCGAGGAGCGCTCCGGCCAGGGCCTGCGGGCCAGGGCCGTGCGGGCCGTCGAGCAGGCGCAGGCGGTCCTGGGCTTCCCGCCCCGGCTGAGCATGGAGGGTCTGCTGGACACCGACGTGCCGGCGGAGATCGCGGAACACGTCGTGGCCGTCCTGGGGGAGGCGCTGAGCAATGCGGCCCGGCACGCGAAGGCGGACCGGGTGGAGGTCGTGCTGGGCGCTACGGGGCAGCAGGTCGTGCTGACGGTGCAGGACAACGGTGTCGGCGTTCCCGAGCAGGGGCGGCGCAGCGGCCTGAGCAATCTCGCCGAGCGGGCGGAAGGGCTCGGGGGCGTGTTCGAGCTGATCAGCCCTGCGGAGGGCGGTACTCGACTGACCTGGTCCGCCCCGCTGCGGTGAGGCGGGCCGGCCGGGGCCGCGGGCCGGTCACACCCCGCACGCGGGTGAAGCGGGCAGGGAGCGCCCGGACACCAGTTCCGGACGGATCCGGATGGTCACCTGGTCGGCCGTCTTCACGGGGGCGGGCACGGCGGCGGGAACGGGATGGCTCGCCGCGAGGTCGGATGTGACGTCGGCCCGGCCGAGCACGGTGACGCTCCACCCGCTGCCGTCGGTCTCGCTCAGCTCGCTCGCCTCGAAGGCGACCACCGCGCCGGTGACGGCGCGGGCGATCTCGGAGCCGGCGTTCGCCTGGAGCAGGACGCTGCCGTCGGCCGCGATCCGGTACCGGACCGGCATCACGGCGGGCAGGGCGCCCACGGTGTAGACCAGGCGGCCGACGGCTGTCCCGCCCAGCAGTCTCAGGCACTGCGACTCGTCGAGGGGAGTGAATTCGGCTGTCATGGCATCCATGCTCGGCGGAGGCCGGTCGGCCTGCGAGGGTCCGATGGTCCCTCGCGGTGCTTCTGGCGGTCCTGCTGTGCGGGGGGCCTGTCGGCCCAGGGGCATCCCCGGTCTCAGACGGCCGTGCGGGTGCCCGTCTGGTCGCGGCCGGACAGTACCTGGGTGGCGATGATGGCCGCCTGGACTCGGCGTTCCACGCCGAGTTTGGCCAGCAGGCGGGAGATGTGGTTCTTGACGGTCTTCTCGGCGAGGTAGAGTCGCTGGCCGATCTGCCGGTTGGTCAGGCCCTCGCCGACCAGGGCGAGGATTTCTCGCTCGCGGTCGGTGAGGTGTGGGCCGTCGGACGGCTGTTGAGCGGCCTCGCCGCGCAGTCTGGCCATCAGCCGGGTGGCGGCGCCGGGGTCGAGCATGGACTGGCCGGAGGCCACCGTGCGGACCGCCGAGACGAGGTCGGTGCCGCTGATCTGCTTGAGGACGTAGCCGGCGGCGCCGGCCATGATCGAGTCGAGCAGCGCCTCTTCGTCGTCGAAGGAGGTGAGGATCAGGCAGGCCAACTCCGGCATCCGGGAGCGCAGTTCACGGCAGACCGTCACGCCGTCGCCGTCGGGCAGCCGCATGTCCAGGACCGCGACGTCCGGCCTGAGCGCCGGAACGCGGGTGAGCGCCTGCGCCACGGTGGAGGCCTCGCCGACGACCGTGAAGCCGGGCTCCGCGTCCAGCAGGTCGTGCACGCCTCGTCGGACGACCTCGTGGTCGTCCAGGAGGAACACCTTCACCGGGTCGCCTGCTCCCGCTGCCGTATCGTCCGCCATCACCGCTCCGTGCTCGATGCCTGCCCCCGTGGCAGGTCGTACCGATCTCAGTGAAGTCTGCCGGATGCCGGGTGGAGCCGATAGGGCCGGAGGGCCCTAAGGCCTGTCTGATAATTGATCTTGTGGCAGGTCGAGGTGAGTTGACGGACGCGGCGTGGGAGCGGATAGAGCCCCTGTTGCCGCAGGTGGACGGGCGTGGCCGTCCGTGGCGTGATCACCGGCAGGTGGTCAACGGGGTGCTGTGGAGGCTTCGGACCGGGGCTCCGTGGCGTGACCTGCCCGAGCGGTACGGGCCGTGGCAGACCGCCTACGAGCGGTTCGCCCGCTGGGAAGCGGACGGCACCTGGGCGAAGCTGCTGGAACACGTCCAGGTCCGCGACGACGCCGTGGGCCGGGTGGAGTGGACGGTTGCCGTCGACTCCACGGTCAACCGGGCCCACCAGCACGCCGCCGGCGCCCGCAAAAAGGGGGCGCAGACGGGGACGAACTGGAAGATCCGGGCCGCTCGCAGACGCGTCAGGCCCTCGGCCGGTCCCGAGGCGGGCTGACCACCAAGGTCCACCTTGCCGTCGACGGCCGGGGCCTGCCGCTGTCGATCGTGCTCACCCCGGGCAACGTCAACGACGCCACCGCATTCGCCGAGGTCCTGGACGGGATCCGCGTCCCGCGAGCCGCAACGGGCCGCCCGCGCACAAAACCGTTGCGGGTGCTGGGCGACAAGGCCTATTCCAGCAGGGCGATCCGGCAGCTGCTGCGGCGTCGGGGCATAGCTGCCACGATCCCCGAGCGCCGCGACCAGGCGGCCAACCGCAGACGCCGGGGGCGCTTGGGCGGTCGGCCGCCCGCTTTCGACAAGGAGACCTACCGCGACCGGAACGTGGTCGAACGATGCTTCGCCCGCCTCAAGCAGTTCCGCGCGATCGCCACCAGGTTCGACAAGCTCGCGGACCGCTACCGCGCCGGAGTCGTCCTGGCCTCACTGATCCTCTGGCTCCGCGACCCGGCCAGATGATCATTTGTCAGACAGCCCCTAATCGTGAGGGGCGCCGGCGCCCGCGGCAGCGAGGAGAATCCGGTGCACGGGATCCGTGACATCGCGGCTGCCGGCGGACTGCGCGGTCATGGGGTCGTCTCCTTCAGAGGGGCCGAAGTGGCTGGGCGTGGTCGGCGCGGTCAGCCCGTCCGGTTGTCGCGTGAGGCCCGGCCGCTCCACACGGGTTCCAGCAGTGCCCAGGAGTGTTGCCAGGCCAGGTCGGCCCGGCGGTCCAGGATGTCCAGGCGGATGCCGAGACTGGCGACGACGAGGACGCCGAGGCCTCCGAGGAGGAACAGTCCGAGGCAGGCCGCCTTGGCGGCGACGGCGGCCGGTCCGGGCGGGGGAGCCACGGAGTGGCCGGTGTCGTCGACCCATATGCCGACGGTCGTACCGGCTGCCGTGCCGCCCGGTACCGGGACGTCGCCCGTGGTGCGCTGCCCGGCGGGGTAGGACCAGGCGGCATCGGCCGCGTACCGCCACCCGCCGCTGCCGGCGCCGGACTGTCGCCGCGCCGGAGTGAGCACGGCCGCCTGGACCTGGTGGAGGCGGGCAGCCGTCACCGAGGCCTGGTGCCGGACAACGGCGAAGTCGGCCGCCGCCGCGCCCGCGCCGCCGAGCACGGCAAGTCCGATGCCGAGTACGGCCAGCACCAGGGCCCGGCTGCGCGAGCTGTCGAGCGGTCGGGCCATCGGATTCCGGTCCTTCCCGAGTGCCTGCCGCAGGTGGTGGCGGAAGGGCGGCACCGGGTCGGCTTGCTCGGGTGCGGTGGTCATTTCCGGTACTCCTTCGTAGACGGTCTGGCAGATGGTGGTGTTCGGAGGGCGCTCGTTCTCAGGGGTGGGGGACGACCACGACCGGGGTGGTGGAGTGGTGCAGTACGGCGTGCGCGACGGGCCCGAGCAGCGCACCGACGTGATGACGGCGCTCGCGCCGGCCGATGACGACCAACTCGGCGCCGGCGGCGGCGTCCAGCACGGCCCTCGCCGCGCCCCCGAGCCGGACGTCCTCGACGACGTTGACGCCAGGGTGCCTTGCTCGTTGGTCCGCGAGGTGCCCGGACAACAGGGCCGACTCCGTGCTCTCCTGTGCCGGGAGATCCACGGGTGGCAGGACGACTCCTCCGAAGGCCCAGGCCGGGACCGGGTCCCAGCCGTGGACGGCGCGCAGGGTGGCACCGCGGCGTTCCGCCTCCGTGAAGGCGAAGTCCAGGACGGCTTCGCCCGGTTGGCGCGAGTCGAGCCCGACCACGATTTCGCCCGTGCTACGGGCGAAGTCGTGGTCGGGGGACTTTCCGCGGACGAGGACCGTGGGGACCGTGGCGCGGGCGGCGACCGCGAGGGAGACCGAGCCGACCAGCAGGCCGGCGAATCCCCCGAGCCCTCGGGAACCGAGCACCACCATCTCCTGCCCCCGTGCTTCGGCGATCAGGCCGTCGACCGGGTCGTCGGGCCGCACGGCAACCTCCACCGCCAGACCCGGGTGGGCGAGGCGGATGCGGTCGGCGACGCGGGCGAGGACGTCGAGTGCGGCGGGCCTGAGGTCACAGGGGTTCGACCGGTCCACGTTCTCACCGCTCAGCCAGGGCCAGACGTGGAGAAGGCACAGTGCCGATCCGAGTCTCTGAGCCTCCTGCGCCGCCCACACGGCGGCGGCCTCGCTCTGCGGTGAGCCGTCAAGGCCCACCATGACCTGTCGTGTCGTCACGACCGCTCCTCACTCGTCGCTTTGGATAGGGGCCGGGTGCCGACCGGCTGTGCACAAATCTCCCGTCGGGCCGAGCGGGAGCCAAGGGACTGACGGGACCCGGTGGCGGGTCGGTGGTCCCTGCGGGGCACGGCGGACAGTGCGTCGCACGCCGGTGCGCGCCGTGACTCCTCGGGACCATCGGGCGGGGGAGGCAGGGACCGTGGGACGGGGGAACGGGACTGTCGGCCCATGGGATGCGCTGCCCGCCGATCCGAAGATCTTTCTCGGCGGGTCGCGGCGGAGGCCGGGTCCCGTCCGCACGATTTCAGCACCTGGCGAAGGAGCCTCTGATGTCCGTACACGACCGCGGAAGACCACCGGTGAGCACGGCGGAGGACGGACCGCGGCGGCGCAGCGGCACGTTCGGGTTGCCGGGTGCCACCGCACTGGTGGTCGGCAGCATCATCGGTACCGGCGTGTTCGCGCTGCCGTCGGCGCTCGCGCCGTACGGGCCGATCGCGCTGGTGGCGTTCGTCCTGGTCACCGTCGGGGCGCTGGCGCTCGCCGTGACCTTCGGGCGGCTGTCGGAGCGGGTGCCGGGCAGCGGCGGGCCGTACGTCTACGCCCGTGAGGCGTTCGGCGAGTTCGCCGGGTTCCTGACCGCCTGGTCGTACTGGATCACGGCCTGGGCCGGGAACGCGGCCATCGCGGTGGCCTGGGTCGGATACGTCGAGGTGTTCGTCAACAAGGGCCACCACACCTGGACCTCGGTTGCGATAGCCCTGGTGGGCCTGTGGCTTCCCGCGGTCGTCAACCTGACCGGCGTGCGCAGCATCGGGGCGTTCCAGGTGGTCACCACGGTGCTCAAGTTCCTCCCGCTGGCGTTCATGGCGACGGTCGGCCTGATGTTCGTGAAGTCCGGCAACTTCGGGGCCTTCAACGCGAGCGGCGGCTCGGCGCCGGGCGCCGTCTCGGCGGCCGGGGCGATCGCGCTGTTCAGCTACATCGGCCTGGAGACCGCCTCGGTGGCGGCCGGACGGGTGCGGGAACCGAAGCGCAACGTGCCGCGGGCGACCGTCTACGGCACCCTGGCCTGCGCGGCGATCTACCTGCTCGGCACCCTGGCCGTGTTCGGCACCGTGCCACACGCGCAACTCGGTTCCTCCACCGCACCGTTCACCGATGCGATGAACAGCATCGCGGGCGGCACCTGGGCCGGGAACCTGGTCGCCGTCGCCGCGATCGTCTCCGGGCTCGGGGCACTGAACGGCTGGACGCTGATCTGCGCGGAGATGCCGATGGCCGTCGCCCGCGACGGACTGTTCCCGTCCGCGTTCGCCGGCACTCGCGGCCGTGGCGAGGTGCCGGCCTTCGGCATCGTCTCGGCGACCGTCCTCGCGTCGGTGCTCACCGTGATCAGCTACACCCGGTTCACGAAGGTCTTCACCGAGATCGTGCTGCTCAGCGTGCTGACCGCCGTCATCCCCTACCTGGTCTCGGCGGCCGCGCAGCTGTACTGGCTGGCGCTGCACGGCAGGGAGGAGCTGGACCGGCGCCGCCTCACCCGCGACACGGCCGTGACAGTCCTCGCGCTGGCCTTCTCCTACTGGTCGATCCAGGGCAGCGGCTACCAGACCGTCTACTACGGCCTGTTCACCATCCTGCTCGGCATCCCGGTCTACATCTGGCTCAAGCGACCGCACGCCCGACCCGAGACCGACGCCCTTACGGATACCGGTACCGACACCCGGCCGACCGACATCCGTCCGGCCCATCGTGACGCACCGCCCGCCAAGGCGGCCCGCACCGTCCGTCCGGTCGGCTTCACCGCCATCGTCCTGCGCGCGCTGACGCCACGTCACCAGCACTGAGAACAAGGGAGTACACCGAGATGTCCACTCTGCGAGTCGACTCGGAAGCCGGCCGGCTGCGACAGGTGATCCTGCACCGCCCGGGCCTGGAGCTCGCCCGGCTGACCCCGCGCAACGTCGACGAGCTGCTCTTCGACGACATCCTGTGGGCCAAGCGCGCCCGCGAGGAGCACGACGCCTTCGCCCAGGTCCTGCGCGACCACGGCGTCCGCGTCCACCACTACGCCGATCTCCTTGCCGAGACGCTCGACCTGCCGCCCGCCCGGGCCTGGCTGCTCGGCCAGGTGGTCACCGAGGCCACCGTCGGGCCCGCGCTCGTCGAGCCGGTCCGGGAGTTGTGCGAGCAGCTCGACGGCACCACCCTCGCCGAATACCTGATCGGCGGCGTGCTCAAGGACGACCTGCCGCTGCGCAGCCCCCGCAGCCTGCACTGGAACACCCTCGGCGAGCAGGACTTCGCCCTCCCGCCGCTGCCGAACCACCTCTTCCCGCGGGACAACTCCTGCTGGATCGGCGGCCGTTACAGCCTGAACCCGATGGCGAAGCCGGCCCGTCGGCGGGAGACCCTGCACACCGCCGCGATCTACCGCTTCCACCCGCTGTTCGCCGAGACCGCGCCCCCGCTGCTCGACGGCACCACCACGCCGCCCGGGCTGAGCCTGGAGGGCGGGGACGTCCACGTCGTCGCCCCGGGCGTCGTCATGGTCGGGATGGGCGAGCGCACCACCGCGCAGGCCGTCGAAACCCTCGCCCAGCAGCTGCTCCTGACCGGCACCGCGCACCGGCTGATCGCCGTCCGCCTGCCGGAGAGCCGGGCGTTCATGCACCTGGACACCGTCTTGACGATGATCGACCGGGACGCCTTCACCGTCTACCCGGGCCTGGCCGGCGGCCTGCGCTCCTGGACCCTCACCCCCGCCCCCGAGCTCCCGGCCGGCTTCGACGTGCGGACCGACACCGACCTCGCCGCCTCGCTCGCCGAGGCCCTCGACCTGGACAAGGTCCGGTTCCTGTCCGCCGAACAGGACGAGCGGGCCGCTGAGCGCGAGCAGTGGGACGACGGCAGCAACTTCCTCGCCCTGGAACCCGGCGTCGTCGTGGGCTACGAGCGCAACACCACCACCAACACCCACCTGCGCAAGCAGGGCGTCGAGATCGTCACCATCGCCGGGTCCGAGCTCGGCCGGGGCCGGGGCGGCCCGCGCTGCATGAGCTGCCCGATCCAGCGCGACCCCGCCAACTGACCACCGAGGAGCAACCGTCATGACCATCGACCTCACCGGCCGCCACTACCTGCGCGAACTCGACTTCACCGCCGCCGAGATCCACCACCTCCTCGACCTCGCCGCCGAGCTGAAGGCGGCCCGGCGGACGGGCACCGAGATGCCCCGGCTGGCCGGCCGCCGGATCGCCCTGATCTTCGAGAAGAGCTCCACCCGGACCCGCTGCGCCTTCGAGGTCGCCGCAGCCGACCAGGGCGCCATGACCACCTACCTCGGCCCGGACGGCTCGCACATCGGCCACAAGGAGAGCATCGCCGACACCGCCCGCGTCCTCGGCCGGATGTACGACGCCATCGAGTACCGCGGCTTCGACCAGGAGGCCGTCACCGAACTCGCGGCCCGTGCCGGTGTCCCGGTGTACAACGGCCTCACCGACCAGTGCCACCCCACCCAGAGCCTGTGCGACGTGTTCACGATGCGTGAGCACAGCGGAAAGCCGCTGGGGGAGATCTCCTTCTGCTACCTCGGCGACGCCCGCAACAACACCGCCAACTCCCTGATCATCATGGGCAGTCTGCTCGGCATGGACGTACGCGTCGCGGCTCCGCGCGACCTGTGGCCCGATCCGGAGCTCGTCTCGGAGTGCCTCCGGCTCGGCCGGGACAGCGGCGCCCGGTTCACGCTCACCGACGAGGTCGAGGAAGCCGTGCGCGGAGCGGACTACCTCTACACCGACGTATGGGTGTCCATGGGCGAGGACCGTGCCCGGTGGCCTGAGCGCATCGCCCGGTTGCTGCCGTACCAGGTCAATGCCAAGGCACTGGCGGCCACCGGGAACCCGGACACCGCCTTCCTGCACTGCCTGCCCGCCCTGCATGACCGCCGCACCGACCTCGGCGCGGAACTCGCCGCCGAGCACGGGCTCGACGGCCTCGAAGTCACCGACGAGGTCTTCGAGTCGCCGGCCTCGCTGGTCTTCGACCAGGCCGAGAACCGCATGCACACCATCAAGGCGATCCTGGTCGCCACGCTCGGGAGGGACTGATCATGCGCATCGTCGCCGCACTGGGCGGGAACGCCCTGCTCCAGCGGGGCGAACACCCCGACGCCGACATCCAGCAGCGCCATGTCCGCGACGCCGCCCGCTCACTGGCCGAACTCGTCACCGCCGGACACGAGTTGGTGATCGCCCACGGCAACGGCCCGCAGATCGGCCTGCTCGCCCAGGAGAGCGAGGCCGACCCGGCGCTCGCCGCGCCCTACCCGCTGGACGTCCTCGGCGCCCAGACCCAGGGCATGATCGGAACCCTGCTCGTCCGCGAGCTCCTGGGCCGGCTGCCCGGGCACACCGTCACCGCGCTGACCACCCACACCGAGGTGGACCCGCACGACCCCGCGTTCGGGCGGCCTGGGAAGTTCATCGGCGGGCAGCTCACCGAGCAGCAGGCCAGGACGATGGAGACCGAACGCGGCTGGACAACGGCGCGCGACGGTGAACACCTCCGTCGGGTCGTTCCCTCGCCCCGCCCCATGGCGATCGTCGAACTCCCGGCCATCCGGGCCCTCCTGGCCACGGGTGCAGTGGTGATCGCCGCCGGGGGCGGCGGTGTCCCGGTCACACGGGACCCGGACACCGGCCTGGTGCGCGGTGTCGAGGCCGTCGTCGACAAGGACCTGGCCGCGGCGCTGCTCGCCGAACGACTCGACGCCGACGCGCTGCTGATACTCACCGACGTCACCCACGTTTTCACCCGCTTCGGGTCCACCCGGCCCGGCCCGCTGGTCAGCGTCACACCCGACCGGCTGCGCGAACTGGACCTGCCGGAAGGATCGATGCGGCCCAAGGCCGAGGCCGCCGCCGCCTTCGCGGAGCGGACCGGCGCTCTCGCGGCCATCGGCCCCCTCGACAACGCCCTCGGCACGATCCTCGGCATCACGGGCACCACGGTCCGCGCGCTGCCGGGGGCCGCCGGGGAAGGCCCCAAGGCGTTGCCGGCGGCACCTTCGGTCCTCGGCCCGGCCGATCAGCGCGCAGCAGTCTGAAGACCACCCGGAAAGGAAACTGTGATGATCCGTCTGCAGACCCGACTCACCACCGAGGTCCTGGTGACGACCCGCGGTGAAGTCTCCCTGGCCGCGCCCGAATACGCCCGGACCAAGGTGCTCGCGGTGCTCGAACGCCTCGACGAGCCGGTCCTCGCGGCCCGGGTGAAGCTCAGCCAGGAGTCCAACCACGCGGTCGCCAAGCCGTCGATCGCCCAGGCCACGGTCGACCTCAACGGACGGCCCGTTCGCGCCCACGTCGCCGCCGCCACCATGCAGGAGGCCGTCGATCTGCTCCAGGACCGTCTGAACGCCAGGATCGCCCGCCTGCGGACCCATCGTCACCACCGCCACAACAGCGAGGCGCCCGCAGCTGCCGGGCACGAACACCGGCCGCAGCGCCGCGCGCTGGGTACGGAGGAGCGCCGCATCGAGCGGCACAAGACCTACAGCCTCGCGCGGCAGACCGCGTGGGCGGCGGTGTACGAACTGGAGGCGATGGACTACGACTTCCACCTGTACACCGACACGGTGACGGGCTACGACAGCGTCGTCCACCGGGACGCGACGACGGGGGAGTACCGGATCTCCTCGGCCGGCCCGGCGCCCGAGGCCGAAGCGGGCATCTCGGTGAGCACCGCCGGCGTCCCCGAGATCACCGTCGCCGAGGCGGTCGCGCGTCTCGACCTGGGCGGCCTGCCGTTCGTCTTCTTCACGGACGCCTCGACCGGTCGCGGAAACATCCTGTACCACCGGTACAACGGCCACTACGGCCTGATCACTCCCGCGGACCAGTAGCGCAGGTGAAATCCAGGTCGGTTGTGGGAACTTGACCCGGGCCAGGACGGACGAAGCGCCGGGAGCGGATGGGGCCGCTCCCGGCGATGCCGGCTGTTCGGCCCGGTTCGGCGTGAAACGGGCGTTCCGCCGCGGCTGCCACGGGCAGGAGCGCACCACACCATGGGCGTTCACCTCATCACCGGATCCGCTGCGAATACGCGATCCTCGGCACCGGCCGTCCCATCGCAGTTGCCCTGGAGCCGCTGAACAGGCACATCGCGCTCGGCAAGGGCCGCTGCCGACGCTACCGCACACGTGGTGCCGCGCTCCCACCCTTCACTCCATCGGGCGACTGAGCTGCGGAAACGCCCGCCCCGCCATCGCATCCCACCGTTACCATCGCTTTCGGCGACCCGCCGTCCCTGCTGCCCGAGCCCGTCGCCGACCTCCTCCGAGCACACCTCCGAACGGCGACTGCACCGCGCCGGCCCACGGAGCGCTCACTGGCTGTTCCCTGGCGCCCGGGCCGGCCAGCCCATGAGCCCCGGAGCCCTCCGCGAAGACCTACGAGCAGCCACCTGCCGCCCGAGCTGCGCGGCTCGGGCCTGGGCAGCGAGATCCTGCGCCGGGCCGAGGAGGAGGGGCGGGTGCGAGGCTGCCGGGCCGCCGTCCTGTACACCACCAGCTTCCAGGCGCCGGGGTTCTACGACGGCGGCCTGCTCCTGCGCGACCTGCCGATGCCGCCGCTGGAGCGCTACGCGGTACCCGTGGACAAGCCCGGTGCGACGCTGCACGAGCCCACCAGGGTCCTGGGTGACCTGCTGGCCCAGGTGACGGCCGCCACCGCCGAGCGCCGTGACTTCCGCCTGGTCGGCCCGGACGAGACCGCCTCCAACCGCCTCCAGGCCGTCTACACCGCCACGGGCAAGGCCTGGCAGGCCGACACCCTGCCGGTCGACGAACACCTCGCCCACGACGGCCGGGTGATGGAGATCCTCTCCGACCACACCTGCCAGGGCTGGTTGGAGGGATACCTCCTCACCGGCCGACACGGCCTGTTCTCCTGCTACGAGGCCTTCGTCCACATCGTCGACTCGATGGTCAACCAGCACATCAAGTGGCTGCGCACCACCCGGGCCCTGCCCTGGCGGGCACCGATCGCCTCGCTCAACTACCTGCTCACGTCGCACGTCTGGCGCCAGGACCACAACGGCTTCTCGCACCAGGACCCTGGCTTCGTCGACCACGTCCTCAACAAGAGCCCGGAGGCGGTCCGCGTGTACTTCCCGCCGGACGCCAACACCCTGCTCGCCACCGCCGACCACGTGTTGCGCAGCCGCGACTACGTCAACGTCGTCGTGGCCGGCAAACAGCCCTGCTTCGACTGGCTCACCCTGGAGGAGGCCCGCGCCCACTGCGCCCGCGGTGCCGGGATCTGGGACTGGGCCGGCACCGAGGACAGCAGCCGGGAGCCAGA
Source organism: Kitasatospora sp. NPDC048722 (assembly GCF_040650235.1). Classification (NCBI taxonomy): domain Bacteria; kingdom Bacillati; phylum Actinomycetota; class Actinomycetes; order Kitasatosporales; family Streptomycetaceae; genus Kitasatospora; species Kitasatospora sp. NPDC048722. The sequence goes on along the minus strand of NZ_JBEZGX010000085.1, from coordinate 2,374 downwards.
CGTCGTCCTGGCCTGCGCCGGTGACATGCCCACCCAGGAGGTCCTGGCCGCTGCCGACCTGCTCCGCCGGCACCTGCCGGACCTGCGCGTCCGGGTGGTCAACGTGGTGGACCTGGCCTGGCTGATGCCCGCCGAGGAGCACCCGCACGGCATGCCCGACGCCGAGTTCGACGCCCTGTTCACCCGAGACCGGCCGGTGATCTTCGCCTACCACGGCTACCCGGTCGACGGCACCCTGGTCCAGACCCAGCGCCGCACCGGCAAGGCGAACCGGCCGAACTACTCCGGCAAGCATCACCGTCACGGCCTGCACTTCCTTGCCCTGACCGACGAGGCGGGCCGTCTGATCTGGATCTCCGCCGCCCGGCCCGGGCGGACCCACGACGCCACCGCCGCCCGCCGCGACAAGATCGTCGAACATCTGAAGGCAGCCGGTCTCGGCGCGCTCGCCGACCTCGGCTTCCTCGGTGTGGACAGACCCAAGAACCCCGACGATCAGGTCATCGTCACCGCCTACAAGGCCACCCGCCACCGCAAACTCACCGCCTGCCAGAAGCAGGCCAACCGGATCCTGGCCGCCGGACGCGCCCCCGTCGAACACGGATTCGCCCACCTCAAGGCCTGGCGGATCCTCACCAAGCTCCGCATCGACCCCGCCCGCGCCACCGCCCTCCTGCGCGCCCTGCTCGTCCTGACCAACCTCGAAGCCGACCTCTGACAGCACGCTGACGGACGATCAAGAGCCCAAGATTCCCGCAGTGAACGAGCCTGAGCGCCCCGGATAGCCTGCACATCAGCCCCTCCGACCAGCACGCCCGAAAGCCGGCTACCGGAAGGTCAGATTCGGTGCGGTACGGCTCCGTCCTGCCATCGGTAGAGGTCGCGCAGCAGGGAAATCTCGGCGCCGTGATGGATCAACTCCCTGTTGACGTGCAGGACCCTGTTCTCCATGGGAAACCCCTCGGGACCCGCCGCGGGCGGATTGTCCAGGAAAGCGTCCGAGAGCTCGCGGACCCCCGCGTTCCATCTCCCGTACATCTCATCGAGCTGTTTCAGCGCCTCGTCAGCGGTCCCCGCGTAGGCGAACGCCTCGGCGTCGAAGTCCGGGCCGCCGAAGTACCATCCGACCCGATAGCCCAGGCACGAGACGATGATGTGCGACAGTCGCCAGGCGATAGTGGTCACCGGCGCCGGTACCGGGGCAGGGGATGCGAAGTCCATCGTCCACTCCCCTGAACCTATGGACATCGGTGCGGCCGACGTGCCGCGTCGGCGAATGCTCCAGCAGCCGCGCACCGGCTCCCAGAAGTACTCCTCGTCGGTGAGACCCTCCAGCTGCGGCCGCAGGTTCTTGTGCCAATGCCAGTCCAACTGCTCCGCGAGTCGCTCGCTTCTTGTCATTTCTGCACACTACATACAACGGAGTCCTGGCTGTGTCCTTCGCGGGTGCCGGCGTCGGCTGTGGGCCGCGATGTAACGGCCTCGATCGATGACATGGCGGATGATCAAGACCGCAGACTCCCGCCCGAGATCAGCATGAGTATCCCGAGCGAGCGCCACACCAGAGCCTTCGACCTGCATGTTCGACGATGGCTAAGACTCACTGGAGAGCTGCTGCACCGCTTCAAGCACGACGTCGGGCTGCACACCGCGCTGGACACCTCCGGCATCCTGAGCGCCCGCGCGACCGACGCGCTGCTCGCCGACACCGACCTCGTCCTGGTCGACATCAAGTCCTGGGACCGCGCCCTCTACCGGCACCTGACCGGGCAGCGGCTCGCCCCCACCCTGAACTTCGCCCGCCGCCTGGCCGACCTCGGCAAGGAGGTCTGGGTCCGCTTCGTCCTCGTCCCCGGACTGACGGACGCCGTCGAGAACGCCGAGGGGTCGCCGCATCCGCCGCCTCGCGGGCAACGTCACCCGGGTCGACGTCCTTCCGTTCCACACGCTCGGCGTGGTGAAGTGGCGCGCGCTGGGCCTGGACAGCACGCTGGCGGACACCCCGGTGCCCACCGGTGACCAGACGGCGCAGGCGCGTGCCGTGTTCGAGGCTCACGGCCTGCACACCGTCTGACGGCCCTGATCGGACGCCGACGCCGACGCCGACGCCGACGCATCGCGAAGAACGAGGCTCCCCGACGGGAAGCCTCGCTCTCGTGTGCCCGGGGGCCGAGGCGCCGTGACAGGCACGTGCCGCGGGCTGACGGGGCCTCCAGGCCGTGGCAGGCGCGGTGTCGGAGAGCAGGGCCTGCTGCACGGGGAGCTGCATGAGTCGGCGCCTCCTTCCCTCCTGAGGGGACCCCGCAGGGCTCTCCCGGGAGGCGCTGCGGGCCCTGTGGCTGGCGGGCGTGCTCGTGCCCCGCACCCCGCTGGG